>CAIVAS010000254.1 GCA_903903975.1 uncultured Burkholderiales bacterium | reverse complement strand
TCTGCCCATGGCCATGAGATAAAAGCCGTAGTAGGCGTCGCCGATCGCCTCGGCGCCGGGGGTGCCGGACATCGGTTCGGAAATCAGCAGCACGCCGTCCGCTGGCAGGGCCGCACGTACCGCCCGCAGGATCATCAGGACGCGTTCGTCGGGATGGTCAAAGAGCACACGGACCAGGGTGATGACGTCGGCGCCGGTGGGCAGCAGATCCGAAAAGAAGCTGCCGCCATAGGCTTGCGCCCGATTGGTCAGCCCCTGTTCGGCAAAGCGTCGGGTGGCCAGCTCGGCGACCGCAGGCAGATCGAACAGCTTGAGTTGCAGATGGGGCGCGCGTTCGGCGACCGCACTCAGGAAGGTGCCCTGTCCGCCGCCGACATCGAGCAGGCAGCGGTGGCGCTGCAGCGAATAGGCTTCGAGCACCTGTTCTGATACCAGCGGCTGCGAGGCCGACATCAGCGCCGAATAGGCCTCGACCCGCTCGGCCGACAGCGCCTGGGGTGTTGCGCCCGGCGTGGTGTCGGCATAGGGCCAGTAGCCCGACAGCGCTGTGCTGGGGCGCTCGCCCCGCATCAGGGCCACCGGGTCGGCGAGGTCGTGATACAGCGATTCATGGTGTTCGACCATGGCGGCAATCGCCGGTTGCGCGACGATCGGCGCGCCCAACGGGCCGAGTCCCCAGTGGCCGTTGGCGCGGGCTTCGAGCAGACGCAGCGAGGCGGCGGCGGCCAGCAGGCGCGCGGCAGCGTCCTCGGGCAGCGACAGGCGCCGTGCAAGCGCGGCGGTAGTCTGCGGGCCTTCAGCGAGGATGTTGAAGAGATTCAGGCGCACGCAGGCAAACAGCACCTGCGAGTAAGTGAAGCCAGCGACGATGTCGAAGAGCGCCTTCGATTCGCGGCGTGCGATCGGGCGGGTCAGCGGAAAGGCTGCGGCCCAGCGATGAAAACGCGGATCGGTCAGCAGACGGTCGCGAAAAGCCTGCCAGCGCCCGCGCAGGCCACCCGGTCCGCCCGAGGCATTCGGGCTCGAAGGGGCGTCTTTCATCTGGCCGGCCAACGGGACAGGCGGGACGGGCGACATCGGACCGGAGGCAGCCAAGGTTTCAGGCGGTCCGGCGTCAGGCGGCGACGCGTTGGGCAGCAACGCGCCGGGCGACGTCTTCGCACCAGGCCTTGGGCACCAGGCGCTCGGACTCCATCAGGACCAGGGCACGCAGCTTCGGGGCGCCGGCGCAGGCCGGAATCGACTCGATGGCGCCGGTGACCAAGCCTTCGAAGTGGCGGATCGCGCCGTCCAGGCCGAGCTGGTGGGCCGCGCTCGGGCGTCCGAGCAGGGCGTCCTGGCCGATCGGTTTGCCCAGCACGTCCGGGTCGCTCAGCACGTCGCGGATATCGTCGGCCACCTGATAGGCCTCGCCCAGGCGGTCGCCGAGCATGCGCCAGGCGTTCGGATCGGCGCCTGCGGCCTGTGCGCCTGCAGCGGTGGCGGCCGCAAACAGCGCGCCGGTCTTGGCGCGCTGGTAGTCGGCCAGGGAGACACGGGGCTCGCACTCCCAGGCCTGTCCGGCAACGATGCCAAACGGCATGCCGGTGCCCTGGGCGATGGTGGCCAGCAGCGGCGCGAGGCGCAGGGGTGACTGGCCAGCAGCGGCGGCCAGCGCCTGAAACGCCATGATGATCAGGGCATCGCCCGCCAGGACGGCCAGCGGTTCGCCGAAGGCGGCCTGCACCGAAGGGCGCCCGCGCCGGGTAGCGGCATCGTCGAAGCACGGCAGGTCGTCATGGACCAGTGAGGCGCAGTGCATCAGCTCAAGGGCGACCGCGGCGGCATCCGAGAGTGCCGGATCGTCGTCGCCGCAGGCCCGCGCCACCGCGATGCACAGCTGCGGGCGAATGCGGGCGCCGCCCGGAAACACGCTATGGCGGATGGCGGCGGACAGGCGCGGCGGCGCGCCGGGAATCTCGTGCGTGCTGATAACCGATTCGAGCGCGCGCTCGATGCGAGCCAATGTGTCCATGATTGCCTCCTTTGCCCGTTGTGATCGCCGCTCGACCCGGTGTAAATCCCGATGGTCAGTCGACAGTGTCAATCAAGATAGACACATCGGCGATTGGCGTCAATCACCAGATCGCCAATTGACGGTTTTCAGCGTGCAGCAGAAGCGGGATTCAGGCCGAGCGCGCGGGCGAAGGCGGTGATCCGGTCGGCGACCAGTGCCGGCTGTTCTTCGTGGGCGAGGTGCCCCAGCCCGGACAGTGAATTGAACTCGGCGCCCCGCACCAGGCGACTCACGCGGACTGCCTGTTCGGGTGGGATGGTCAGGTCGTTGGCGCCTGACAGCAGCAGCAGCCGGGTCTCGAGCCGCGGCAGGTCGCGCTCGAGGGTGTCCAGATCCCAGTTGGCCATCATCGCCAGCGCGCCGGCGATATGCCCCGGACTTCTGACCAGCCGGGCATAGCCCTGGCGGCCGGCCTGGTCGATGCTCGAGCCGGTGCTGGCCAGCAGTCGATCGATCGCGGTCTGATCTCCCGCCAGCCGCGCCAGCAACTGCGGCGCAAAGCCGATGCCAGCGAGCAGTTGCGCGGCAGGCGAAAACAGCTTGCCCGCCAGCCCGCCCAGGGGCAGGAAAGCGCCGTTGAGCGAGATCAGGGCCGTGGGCTTTACCAACCCGTCGAGCTGCATTCGCGCCGCGATTGCCGCGCCGGCCGAATGACCGACGATGATCGAGGGCGAAAAATCGCTGGCCTGCAGCAGTGCGGCGATCGCGCGCGCCATGCCGTGCATTGACATTGCGCGACGCGCCGGCATGGCGGTAAAGCCGTGGCCCGGAAGATCGGGCGCGAGGATCGAGAAGGCGCCGGCCAGACGCGGCGCCAGATCGCGCCAGGAGTGGGTGGCCGCGCCGGTGCCGTGCAGCAGCAAAATGGCCGGGGCGTCAGGTGCATGGCGTGCATCAGGTGCCTCAGTTCCCTCAGATGCGCCAAATTGCTGCACATGCCAGCGCAGTCCGCCGGCCTCGATGAAGCGGCTGGCGGCGCGGTTGGGCCAGTCGAGGCCGTCGCGCGACCAGTCGAGCCGGGCTGAGATCGGTTCAGCGGCCACGGCTGGTGTTGCGCGCCGAGGCAGCGGTCGCGGCCTGCACCGAGCGGGACATCGACGTCGCGTCGGCACGCGGCAAAGGCAGATAGGCAGCGCCCATTTCGGCAGCCAGTTCGCGTGCGCTGGTTTGCGGCAGCGGCGAGGTGTCGATCAGCAGGGCGGTATGACCGGCAGCGCGCAGCCGGCGGGCCGACTGCCGTGCATCGGTGTCGGCGCGGGCTCGCCCGCCAGTGCCGTCGAGGGCGACATTGCCGCGTCCGTCGGTCAACAGGACGATGACCGGCGTGCCGCCGCGACGTCGGGTGGCGTCGGCCAGCTCTGCCGCAGCGCTGATGCCTGCGGCCAGGGGTGTGCCGCCGCCGCCGGGAAGGCCTGAGAGGCCTCGCTTGGCGCGCACCAGCGAGCGGGTCGGCGCCAGCAGCACTTCAGCCGATCGGCCCCGAAAACTGATGACCGCGACCTTGTCGCGACGCACGTAGCAGTCGGCCAGCAGCAGCTCGACCGCACCCTTGGCTTCGGCCAGGCGGTTGAGTGCCGATGATCCCGAGGCATCGACCGCAAAGATCGTCGTCGTCTCGGCCCGCTCCTGGACGCGGGCCACCCGGAAATCGCTCGCCCGGACTTCGATTTTCGAGGCGCGAGGCGGGTTGTCGATGGCGCCAGTCGAAGACCGGGACCGCCGTGCAGACATCGGTTCAGACGACTGCGCCGATGTCTGCATTGAGGTCTGCACGGCGGTCAACGCCGAGGCGGCCATCTCGCGCCGACGCAGCGTCTGCCAGGGCGCGGCGGTGCGCAGCGTGTCGATCAGGGCGAGGCGCGCGCCGTCGCGCGGCAGTCCGGGACGCGTGCCCACCGGCCGGCCGCGCAGCGACCCTTCGCGTCGCGCACCGGCGCGCCCGCCTGCGGCACCGCGCGAGGCCATCGCCTCGTTCATCGCCAGCTTTGCCAGCAGACCGGCCGGGATCGAGGCTTTGGCCGCTTCGAGGATGAGCTCGTCGAGCGACATGCCGGGGTCGAGCTGGTCGGGATCATCTTCAGGCGGTGTGTCGACGTCGGTCTGCGGGTCCTCAGGTGGGTCTTCGGGCGTGTTGTCTGGCGGTGGTGTCTGGTCGGGCTGATCGGCATCGGGCACCGGGTCGGGTGGATCCTCCGATTGATCCTCAGCCGGGCTGTCCTCGTCATCCGCAGGCGTGCTGTCGCTCTCGTCGGGCGGCGCGGCCGGCAGGCGGGTTGCGCGCGGCGACAGCACCAGCCGGGCCGCAAGCGAGGCATCGTCGGGCGAGACGGTGTCGCGGGCGTCGAGTGCCGCACTCGCCCGGGCAGCCCGCAGCGCCAGCAGCGAGCCGCGCAGCGAATCCACCCCCAGCGCCAGCGCCGCGGTGCAGATCGCCTGCATCACATCGTCAGGCGTGCTCACCTGCATCAGCCGCGCCCGGGCAGCCGCGATGTCGGGCGCTTGCGCGAGCGACCCCGATGAGCCCGATGAGCTCGACAGACTCCCGCGGCCGTCGGCATCGCCATCAAGCAGGCCGATGTCGCCAATCGAGACATCGCCCAGCGACAGATGAAAGGCCAGCCGCTCGAGCAATCGCATCGGCAGCCGCTCGTCCTGGCTCGTCCGATCGTCGTCGATCCGCTCATCGAGCGCGATGATGCCGAAACGCGCCGATCGAACTTCGGACAGCCCGTCACGGGCCAGGGCCACCTCGCCGGTGTCGAGTGCGGCGCACAGGCGGGCGGCAGTGGACTCGCTCACCCGCTCGGCCATCGCCAGCATCAGCAGTCCGCCGTCGGCCTCGACCATCAGCCCGGTCTGGGCGACCGGACGGCCGGTCTGAAGGGTGGCGGCCAGATCCAGTCCGCCGATCAGGCGGTCATCGCGCACATGCAGCGGCACGCGGCGCACCGGCGTGTCGGGCGGCAGCAGCGACCGCAGCAGCGCGATCCAGCGTTCGCGCACCGGGCCATGCTGGGCAATCAGCGCCACGCCGCCGAGCCCGACCGGGTCGACCGCGATCAGGGCCGCCGCGCGCAGGGCGTCGGCCCAGCGCAGCACACCGGATTCATCGCCGCTGTCGGGCGAGTCCTCGAACAGTTCGGCCGGCAGCATCGGCGAGCCGGATCAGGCGTCGAAGAGCTCGGCGACCGCGCGCTCGACCCGCACCCCCGAGCCGGTGTCGTCGAGCGGATTGCGCCGCAGCCGATGGCGCAGGGCAGGCACCGCGATGCGGCGCAGCTGCACGTCGCCCACCTCCTTGACGCCGTCCAGCGCCGCCAGGGCGCGTGCCGCACGCATCAGCGTGAGCTCGCCGCGCAGGCCGTCGGTGCCCAGCGCGATGCACAGGCGGGCTGCGCGCTCCAGCGCCGAATCGGGAATCGTCACTTTGGGCAGGCGCGCGCGGGCCTTGAGCAGCGCCTGACGGATCTTCTCGTCTTCCTTGCTCCACAGTGCGGTGAAGGCCTTGGGATCGCGCTCGAAGGCATCGCGGCGCTTGACCACCTCGATGCGGGCCGGCAGGTCGGTGGTTGTCGAGACCTCGACCGACAGGCCGAAGCGGTCGAGCAGCTGCGGGCGCAACTCGCCCTCCTCGGGATTGCCGCTGCCCACCAGCACGAAGCGCGCCGGATGCCGCACGCTCAGGCCTTCGCGTTCGACCAGGTTTTCGCCGGAGGCGGCCACGTCGATCAGCAGGTCGACCAGATGGTCTTCGAGCAGATTGACCTCGTCGACATACAGAAAGCCACGATGCGCGCGAGCCAGCAGGCCCGGCTCGAAGGCCTTGATGCCCTGCGACAGGGCTCGCTCGAGATCGAGCGCACCGACCACCCGGTCTTCGGTCGCACCCAGCGGCAGATCGACCACCGGCACGCGCACCATATGGGTCTTGGGTTTGCCTTTGGCCCGCAGGGCGGCGCATTCCTCGCAGTTGCCGGGCGGCGCATTGGGGTCGCAGGCGTAGCGACAGCCCACCACCGCCTTCATCTCGGGCAGCAGCGCGGCCAGCGCCCGAACTGCCGTGGACTTGCCGGTGCCGCGATCACCCAGCACCAGCACGCCGCCGACCGAAGGGTCGACCGCTGCGATCAGGATCGCGAGCTTCATCTCGTGTTGCTCGACGATGGCTGAAAACGGAAACGCGAAGGCCATGGAAGGTGTCTTCTGATCGAAAGGTCAACCGATGATTCTAGACCGAGTGCCGAATACCGAGTACCAGGCACCGGTTTCCGATCGACCGATCAGGCCGCGGCCGGCCGGCGCGCGACCATGTCGATTTCGATGCGGGCACCGCGCGCCAGGCCATTGACGCCGATGCAGGTGCGAGCCGGCCGGCGCCCTTCGGCGAAGTAGGTGGCATAGACCGCGTTCATGCGCGCGTAGTCTTCATCGAAGTGCAGGAGATAGATCCGCACGCTGGCCACATCGGCCATCGTCAGGCCGCAGCCTGTGAGCACCGCCTGCAGGTTGTGCATCACCTGGCGGGTCTGGTCTTCGATCGACTCGGGGTAAGCCGAGGTGTTCGAGGTGCCGGTGAACGGCATCTGACCGGTGAGCATCACCCAGCCGTCGGCCTCGACCGCGTGGCTGAAGGGCGCAACCGGATCGGGCGCGCCGCCGATCATGTGAAAAACCAGTGCTGACATGGCAAAGCTCCTGCAGGGATTGGATCAGCCGCCACAATAGCGCACGCGAAAGGGGGCCGAGGCCGATCGAGACCGCTCGAGGTGGATCGGCAATTCGGTGGCAAGAGGCGGCAGGGTGATCCTTGCAGGATGATGCGATCCGGACGCGGCACGGGTTGACAGTTTGCAAATGATCGTTCAAATTAATACGCTTGTTCAAGATCCTCCTGCGCATTGCCAGTGCCTTACTCTGTTGCCCACCAGCCCGTTCGGGCAGACGGTCTCGAAGCCCGCAATCGCCTGATGGCCGCCGGGCTTAAACTCTTTTCCGAGCGCGGTTTCGAGAAAACCTCGGTCCGCGCGCTGGCGCAGGCCGCCAGGGTCAATGTGGCTGCGGTCAACTATTACTTTGGCGACAAGGCGGGTTTTTATCGCGCGCTGTTCACCGAGTCGGTGAGCCCGCACCGCGAGACCGGCTTTGACGATCCGGCGCTCGGCCTCGATGAGGCACTCGACCGGTTTTATGGCGATTTTCTCGAACCCCTGAAGGCCGGCGACGATATCCGGATGGTGATGAAGCTGCATTTTCGCGAGATGGCACAACCAACCGGCGCCTGGCAGGCCGCGCTCGAGCGCGATGTGAGGCCTCAGCACAAGGCCCTGCTTCGTCTGCTCACGCGGGCGCTCGACCTGCGTCGCCCCGATCTCGATGCCCAGCGGCTGGCCATCACGATTGCCGGGATGGCGGTGCATGCTTTCGTGTTTCAGGATGGCATCAAGGCGCTGAGCCCGCTGCTGCTGAGTGGGCCTAAGGCGATCGACGCCATGGCCGACCGGCTCGCCGGCTATGCCATGTCGATGATCGAAGGCGAGCGCCAGCGTCGCGCGGCGGCATGAGGTGCAAGAGCGTGAAGGCAGGTGTCCGAGGGTTCATTGGCGTGGGTGAAGGGATGAACCGCCGGACCCGCTCGCTGCGGCGTGGCCTGATGCTCGCGGCCCTGACGACGCTGACTGCGCTTGCCGCTTGCAGCGGTCTGCCTTCGGTCGGACCCGATTATCGCGGCCCGCCGCCCGACCGGTCACTTGCACTGGCCCAGTCGCCGGCGCCCATCAAGGTCGAGGCCGACCGCTGGCAGGCGCCTTTGCCGCATACCGGCTCCAACGACGATCTCGCCCGCTGGTGGCAGCAGTTCAACGACCCGGCGCTCGATGCCTTCATTGCTGCTGCCGAGCGCGAAAGCCCCACGCTTGCGCGTGCGGCGGCCAACATCGAGCGCGCTCGCGCCATCACGGTGGCGGCGCAGGCCAATGCCCTGCCGGCGGTCGACGCGACCGCGCTGGCCAACCGCGGCACCCTGGCGATCGGCACCTCGGTGCTGACCGTCTCGCAGCAGCGCGCCAGCGTGCTGGCCAACTGGGAGATCGATCTCTTCGGCCGGGTCAGACGTGAGCAGGAGGCCGCCGGCGCGCGTCTTTCGGCGCGCACCGACAACTGGCACGAGGCACGCGTCTCGGTGGCTGCCGAGGCTGCCTCCGAATATCTGCAATACCGCTTCTGCCAGTCGCTGGTGGCGATCTCGCAGGCCGACCTCGCCTCGCGGACCGAGACCTCGACAATCAGCCAGCGCGCTGCCGCAGCCGGCTTCCAGGCGCCGGCGGCGGCCGCCCTGGCACGCGCAAGCGCTGCCGAAGCCGCCAGTCGCCTCACCGGGCAGCAGGCCGAATGCGATGTGATCATCAAGGCAATGGTCGCGCTCACCGGTCTGGATGAGCCGTCGGTGCGCGCGCTGCTGGCCCGCCCGCCCGGCGGGCTGCCGGTGCCGCGCGAGTTTGCGGTCAGTGCGCTGCCGGCAGGCCTGCTCTTGCAGCGCCCCGATCTGGCCGCCGCCGAGCGCGAACTGGCTGCCGCGAGCGCCGATATCGGTGTCGCGGTGGGTGACCAGTATCCGCGCCTGACGCTGGCCGGCTCGATCGGCCCGGTGCGCCTCGATACCGGCAGCATTACGGCAAATTTCACCAACTGGTCGCTCGGCCCGGCGATTTCGCTGCCGATCTTCGATGCCGGACGGCGTGCGGCGAATGTCGAGGCAACCCGGGCGGCGTATGTCGCCGCCGAATCCGAGTATCGCGCCCGGGTTCGCGGCGCGGTTCGCGAGGTCGAGGAGGCACTGGTCAGGCTGCAGAGTTCGGCCGCCCGCGACATCGACGCCCGCACCGCCTCGCAGGGCTATCGCGATGCGCTGGAGGCGGCGCAGGTGCGCTGGCGCAACGGTCTGGGCAGCCTGCTCGACCTCGAGGAAGCGCGTCGCTTTTCGCTGGTTGCCGACTCGTCGCTGGCCAGTG
>CAIVAS010000253.1 GCA_903903975.1 uncultured Burkholderiales bacterium | reverse complement strand
CTCGTCATCTGGCCTGATGGCGGTGTCGATTGCGGTCGAATACGAGGGGCGACGCATCGAGCCGCTGCGCTCGACCAGCCTTGGCATTCGAGACGACATCGGCCCGCTGCTGCTGATCTGCGATCCGCCGGCCGAGCGTGCGCTGCGCGAGTCGCTTCATGACAGCCTCAGACGCCTGGCGGCCGACGACGATGGTCTGCGCTTTGCCACCGAGCCGGCGACCGATGCCGCCCGTGCGAAATCAAAAGGCGGCAGCGGCTGGCTCACGATTGCCACCTTGCCTTGCACCAGCGTTGCCGCGGCACGCATCAAGTTCGAACTCGCCCCCCGGCTCGAACGCGAGGGCTGGATGCTGGTCGATGAATCGGTGGTGCCGCTCACCCTGGTCGAAGCCGATTCGGTATCGCTCGAACTGACGCCGGTTCCCGCCGAGGCGGGCGCTGCGCCGATCAGATCCGCCACCGGCTCGGGCGTGCGCTCGGCGAAGTCGCCCAAAGTTGCCGGGGCCAACAGTGCGGCGTCCGCAGATGCTGTGTCCTCAAATCCCGGCGCCGCTCCTGCCGATGAGGCTGATGATGTCGACGATGTCGATGACGCCAAGCAGTCGGCGTCAGGCCCCGCGCCGGTCAATGGCTGGTTCGAGCTGCAGTCGGGCATCCAGGTTGCCGGCAGCCGCATCGACCTGGCACCGGTGCTCGCGCAGGTCATTGCTCACGGTGGCTATGAGGCCTGGTCGCGCTCGCGCTGCCCGGATGGCGTGCTGTGGCTGAGGGTCGGCGAGCGTGAAGTATTGCGGATCGAGGCCGAGCGCATCGAACCGCTGGTTCGCGTTGTGACCGACTGGGCAGAATTCGGCCCGCAGATCAGCGGGCACGATGGCGACCTGGCCGGCTTCAGGGCCTCGATGCGTCTGGATGCGGCCGCCGCCGCCTCGCTTGCCGCGCTTTCCCCGGGGGTGGCGCTGCCCGAATCGCTGTCGTCATTGCGCGCGCTGTCGGAGTCCTTCGAGGGCCTGCCTTCGGTCGAACCGCCGCCCTCCTTCAAGGCAAGGCTGCGCCCCTATCAGCAGCAGGGCCTCGCCTGGCTGCAGTTCATCGCGGCCAGTGGCACCGGAGGCGTACTGGCCGACGACATGGGCCTGGGTAAAACCGTGCAGATGCTGGCGCATCTCGAGTGCGAGCGTGCGGCCGGCAGGCTTACTCGGCCGGCGCTGGTCGTGGCGCCCACCTCGCTGATCTTCAACTGGCAGGACGAAGCGCAGCGCCATGCCCCCGAGTTGCGCGTGCTGGCGCTGACCGGCAGCGATCGGTCAAAGCGATTCGATCAGATCGCCGATCATGATCTGGTCCTCACCAGCTATGCGCTTTTGCCGCGCGATCGCGATGTGCTCGAGGCGCAGCGCTGGCATGTGGTCATCGCCGATGAGGCTCACCTGGTCAAGAATCCTCGCACCCGCGCGGCCGGTGCGATCAGGGCGCTGCGGGCATCGCACCGGATTGCACTGACCGGCACACCGCTCGAGAACCACCTCGGCGAGCTGTGGTCGGTGATGCAGTTCGTGGTGCCGGGTCTGCTTGGACGGGAAGAGGCCTTCCGGCTGCGTTTCCGAGGCCCGATCGAGAAACGTGGCGACGGCCCCGAGGCCGCCGACCGCCTGCACTCGCTTGCGCAGCGCATCCGACCGTTTCTCTTGCGCCGGACCAAGGCAGCGGTTCTCACCGAGCTGCCGGCGCGCACCGACATCATTCACCGTGTCGAGCTCGGTCGCGAGCAGCGCGACCTCTATGAATCGGTGCGTGTCGCGATGGACGAACGCGTACGCATGGCGCTGGCCGGTGCCGGGCTTGAGCGCAGCCGGGTGGTGGTGCTCGATGCGCTCCTCAAATTGCGCCAGGCCTGCTGCGACCCGTCTTTGCTTGCGCTGCCCGCAGCGCGCAAGGTGAGCGGTTCGGCCAAGCGCGAGGAACTGCTCACGCTGCTGCGCACGCTGGTCGACGAGGGCCGCAAGGTGCTGGTGTTTTCACAGTTCACGTCAATGCTCGATCGCATCGAAGTGGCGCTGGACGCCGATGCGCAGTTGGCCAAGGTCGATCGCACCCGTCTGGATGGGGATACCGACGATCGCCGTGGCGCGGTCGAGGCCTTTCAGGCGGGCGATGCGCGCATCTTTTTGCTATCGCTCAAAGCGGGCGGGGTCGGCCTGAACCTGACCGCTGCCGACACCGTCATCCACTACGACCCGTGGTGGAATCCGGCGGTCGAGGCGCAGGCCACCGATCGAGCACATCGCATCGGGCAAGTGCGGCCAGTCTTTGTCTACAAGCTGATCGCTGCCGGCACGATCGAGGAGCGCATCCTGAGCTTGCAAGCCCGTAAAGCGGAACTGGCACAATCGGTGCTGTCGGGCGCGCTGGGCGCCGAAGGACTGAGTCAGGAAGACCTGCTCGGACTCTTTGAGCCGGCGATCTGAGCGCCCCAGTGAGCCTCCGATTGAGCCTCTCGGTGAGCCATCTAGCGTGCCTGCCAGACTGGCGACGTGCAAAAGGGTCGCTCCTCCTGAAATGTGACTGCAAAAAATCACTTTTTTGATCATGTCAGATAAGTCCGATACCCTGTGTGCCGGTTCGGATCATGCAACCTTAGGGATATCCATCATGTTCACGATGACGAAGCTCTTGAAACGATCGGCACTGGTGCCGGTGACGGCGTTTGCTCTAGCACTGATGCTGGCGGCTTGCGGTAGCGGCGGCGGGTCGTCGAGTTCCGGCAGCGACTCAGGTGGTAGTTCAGGCGGCGGAACGGGCGGCGGCGGAACGGGCGGCGGCGGTACAGGCGGCGGCGGAACGGGTACAACCAAGACCTCGGTCGAAGGTTATTGGGGTGGGCCAACCAGCCAGGTCGATCCGGCCACTGGCGCGAGTTTCGTTATGGCAGGGCCTGTCCTGGAGAATGGCGAGTATTGGTTAGTGGTGTCGCTCAATGGCTTGATCGATTCGATGGTGCACGGTACGGGGCAGAGTGCCAGCAGCAAGTTCAACTCGACTGATGCCAAGTTTTGGGGAAAGGACGGCGTCCAGACGAATGTGGCCGGCACACTCGCATCGACCGATGCCTACGTGGTGAATACGTCTTTTCCGGGAAGTACCAACTGGAAATCCGGGACGCAGTCGGTCGGCTGGAGCTTCAGTCTCAAATACGATTCGAGCTACGACACGCCGGCAACCAACACTTACGTCATCGGGAACTGGGCCGGCACGGTTGAGTCCTCAACCGGGCGCGAAAAATTCAGCTTCATTGTGACAAGCGCTGGCTCGTCTGCCCCCACTCTTGCGATGACCTTTCTCGCCCCCTCCACGCAGGCTGGCTGCATCTGGAGTGGCACGATCGCGCCGCGAGCGTCCGGAAAGAATATTTACAACGTCGCCATGACAATCGGCCGGCAAGCATCCTGTTCTTTGCCTGGGACCGTGTTCAATGGCATTGCAACGCCGGGCACCAACGCCAGCACCGGGAAGCCCCGACTCGTCCTGACCGCGATCGACAGCGCCAACACTTACGACTTTATCGGGCTGATTGACGTAGCACCTTGATCAATCCGTCGCGGTGCGCGATGGCACCGCAAACTCCGGATGAAGCTTGGCGACCACCTCGCCATCAGACGCCCAGGCAATACAACCGTCGATCACGCGCGGCTTTTCAGCCCGCTTGATCGGCGCAATCTTGGGCTCCTCGCCGGCCACCGGCCATCCGCCGATGGTCTGAAAGGCGACGGTGGCCATCGGAAACAGCAACTCGCGCACATGCGTGCAGCCGCGCACATTGCCGACGCATTCCTGCACGGCGCGGCGCCAGCCGCTGCCTACCGTCACACCGATCAGGCCCTTGAAGTTGGGTTTGGCGGTCTGGCAGGCAGGGTAGGGCGTGGCCGGCATCGAGACTTCGATGCCCTTGACCACCATGTCTTCGCCCACAGTGAGGCGCACCCACATCTCGTGCACATGGCTGCCCGGATCGCGCACACCGCGAAAGGGCTCGGTGTATTGATAGGCCTTGACGTCGATGATGCTGGCTTCGATGTCGAAGTGGCCGTCGGCGCGCTTGAAGCCGTGGCAGACGATGGTGCGGGTATGGAGCGGCGCGCGCTCGACAGGGGCTGAAAGGCTCATGGCGACAATCCGTGAATCGTTGATGGCACAGACGCCTATTGTCGCTGAACTGCGCCCCTGTCCTGGTGATGCTTGTCCGCGCTTGGCGCAGAGACTCAATCGGCCGAACTGACCACGCCGTCCGACTGCAGCGCCGCGATGCGCGCCGCATCATAGCCAAGCACACTGCCCAGCACCTCGCGGGTATGTTCACCGATCCGCCAGGGCGCGCTGGCCTGCGGCACGACCGCCTCGCCATCGAGCTGAAAGGGCGCCGCGGTAACGCGCACACCCTGCGGGCGCTGCGGATGCGAGAGCACCGGGAAAGCCTTGCGATGCGCCAGATGCGGATGCACCACGATCTCTTCGGGCAGCATCATCGGCACCGCCGGCACCCTCGAGGCGCCCAGCGTCTCGAGGGCCTCGTCAGCACTTTTCATGGTGCCCAGCCAATCGGCAATCAGGGTCATCAGCTCGCCCCAGTTGGCACGACGCGCAGCGGTGGTCGCAAAGCGCTGATCATTGATCAGATCGGGGCGCTTCATCGCCTCGACCATCCGCGCCCACATATTGGCTGCGCCGCCCACCTGCATCGCAACATGACGGCCACCGATCTCCTGCACCACCATGCCCACCCGCGGTTTGCGCTCGATTGGCGTGTCATTGAGCAGCGCTGCGAAATTGACATCGTCGGCGCAGATCAGGCATTCGAGCATCGACACATCGAGATAGGCGCCCTGACCGCGGCGGATCTGACGGATCAGCGCCGCGCAGATTGCACCGAAGGCATGGGCACCAGCCAGCACGTCGGCGGCCTGCAAATTGGAGGCCTTGGGCGCCAGAAAGCCGCTGCTATCAAGGTCCATCATGCCGGAGAAGGCGTTGATCAGATGCGCATAGGCCTGCAGCCCGCGCAGCGGGCCGGTCTGACCGAATCCCGAGATTGAGCAATAGACCAGCTCGGGTTTGATGGCGCGTAGGCTCGGCTCGTCGAACCGGTACTTAGCCATCACCCCCGGCGAAAAATTCTCGACCACGACATCGGCCTTTCGCACCAGGTCGAGCACGACGTCGCGGGCCTGCGGATTGGTGAAGTCGATGGCGATGCTTCGCTTGCCGGCATTGATGCGGGCGAAGTAGGCACTCTGATCGTTCGCGGTCGGGCTCATCTGCGGCGCGATGTGACGCACTTCATCGCCTTCGCCCGGACGCTCGATCTTGATCACGTCGGCGCCCAGGTCGGCTAAAAGCCGTGTGCAATAGGGACCTGAGAGCACGCGTGTGAAGTCGCACACGACGATGCCTTCGAGCAGGCGCTCAGGCGGGGAGGTGGCGTCAGAGGGTTGGGTCATGGCGGGTTCGCGCAGAACGCTCAGAACGACGAGCCGGGGGTTTGAAGGAAGGCAATCTCGTCGGTTGTCGAGACTCGCCCAAGGTGGGCATTGCGATGCGGATAGCGACCGAAGCGATCGATGATTGCCTTGTGCCGCAACTCGAAATTCAGTTTGTCCTTGTCGCCGAGTGAGGCAAAGAGCGCTTGGGCAACGCCATGAATGACAGCCGATTCGCTGTGCATATAGGGCATGTAGAGAAAGGCGCGCTGGTCGACTTCGAGTTCGCGGTCGGCGCCGACGTCAACCGCGGTCTGTGCCAGCGCGAGCGCGAGACTGTCGCTTGCAAAGGCGTCGGCCCGGTCGCGAAAAATATTTCGCGAGAACTGATCGAGCACGATGACTTCGGCCAATCTGCCGGTGGCTGTTTTGCGCCATTCAAAGAGCTCGCAGCGGGATGCAGCAGCTTGCAATGCGCCAAAGCGCGTCGTGATGAGCTGATCGAATTCGTCCGACCGCGCCCACCATTGCTTGGGCGTGATGTCTGTAAACCAGAATGCGATCACCGCCTCGGGGTTGTGTGTTGTTGTCATGGTGTGTGCTCGGACTCGGATCCGCTTGGGTGTCCGGCGGTCTCATTGCAGGGGTCAAAGTCTAACGCTTATTGCCCTGCGGGTTCAGACGGTTCAGGCGATCGCGACTGATGCCGGTGGTGACAGTCTGCGCGATTTGGCCAGGCGGGTTGCCAGGCCGATCAGCACAACCGCGCCGACATAGAACATCAACTGCACGCTCGACGGGCTGGCGTCATAGCCGATCAGAGCGTGAAGCAAGGTGCCGAAGGACGACCCATTGGCAAGCCAACTCGACGCATCCCATACCGGCGTTGACGGCTGCACGATCAGCCCGGACTGAACGAGCGCTTTGGCCAGTTGACTGGCAAGGCTGCCTGCCAGCGCGAGGATCAGGACATTGGTGACTGCAAAGACATATTGCGTCCTGACGCGAGCCAGTCCCAGATAGATCAGCCCGCCAAGCAAAGCGCCTGCCAGCAGGCCGAGGCTGACGCTCGCGCTCACATGCATCGCATTGCCGCTCGCGCCCGACGAGATGCCTGCCACGAAGAGAACCGTCTCAGCGCCTTCCCGCAGGACAGAGAGCGCAATCGCAGTTGTCAGAGCCCATAGCGATGGATGCCCGGAGGAGTGCTCCGATTCATGGCCCGACTCATGGACGATTTGTGCCTGAGCGCCCAGGTTTTTTGCCTGGCGCACCATCTCGCCCGCATGCGTCGACACCCAGATGCAGTGCCAGCCGAGCATCGCCAGTGCGATACAGAGAATGCCGATATTCAGGAGTTCCTGGCCGATGCCATCGGCCCATGCACTGATCTGCTCCATGCCGGCTGCCAACAGCAGCGCCCCGGCAAACCCCGCCATCACACCGCCGCTGATCCACCGGCCTCGGCCCGGGATAGCGCGGGTGGCAGCCGCAACAATGCCCACGAACAGGGCGGCTTCGAGGGTTTCTCTGAAAACAATCAAGCTGGTCGCGAACATCTCTGGCCTCTTCAAGCACTGCTGCACTGCTCCGGCCGCCGATCATTCGGCGTTCATACCGTGCTCACTCGGCAATCACTACGCCTTTGGCACTGGCCTCGTTGTATTCACCCACAAAGGCATAGGTGCCGGCCTTCAGCGGGCCGATGAAAATCACGACCTTCTTGCCCGCCGGGATCAGCTTTTCGCGGTTCAATGCGTGACTTTCGAATTCCTCGGCGGTGCTGTCGGTGTTGTGAATCGTCAGCCGCACCCGCTGATTCGCAGGAATTTTCAGTTCGGCGGGCTCAAAGCGATGCTTGCTGATGACCAGAAGCGCCTCGTTCTCGGTACTGAAACTTGCAGTGGTTACGATAGAAGACAGAATTGCGAAAAGAAATTTTGAAAACTTTCGACGAAGAACCAGGGCCTGCATTGGAACACTCTCTTCAAGGGCGGCAAGCGACAGATAATAAATGCGAATCAGTCGTATTTGCAAGCGAGGCGGTGTTTTTCGTTCCCCGAAAGTTTGCGTTCGTTCGCTGCTCTGACCGATTTTGCCGGCATGTCCCGGCTGCTTTGATTAGGGCAGGCAAGCTGGTTGCGGCCATCGCCTGCGCATTCGCTGCCAGGGGGCTTCATGCACAGGTCACGCAGCTCGCCGCAGAGTCTTCCTCAACGCTTGATGCGGTTGTGGTCCAGGGAAATTACGACACCCGAATCGGCACGACCGATGCGGCCAGCGCCGGGACAATCAACTCGACCATGATCCAGAACAGTCCCTTGCTGCGACCTGCCGAGGTGCTGGAGTTTGTGCCGGGTCTGGTCGTGACGCAGCACAGCGGCGGTGGCAAAGCCAATCAGTACTTTCTGCGCGGATTCAACCTCGATCACGGCACCGACTTTGCGACCTTCGTCGACGGTATGCCGATCAATATGCCCTCCCATGCGCATGGGCAGGGTTATAGCGACCTGAACTGGCTGATTCCCGAACTCATCGACCGAATCGACTATCGCAAGGGGCCGTATTACGCCCAGGAGGGCGACTTTTCATCGGTCGGATCGGCCCGCTTTCAACTGATCGATACGCTGCCGGCGGCGATCGCAACCGTGACAGTCGGCCAAAATGCGTATCAGCGCCTGCTGCTTGCCCGATCGACTGACGCGGGTAGCGGAAAGCTGCTCTATGCCTTCGAAGCCGACCACAGTAATGGCCCTTGGGAGACACCCGAGAACCTGCGTCGCCTTAATGGCGTACTGCGCTACAGCGATGGTGATGCCGACAATCGACAGTCGCTCACGCTGATGGCTTATTCGGCGCGCTGGAATGCGACCGATCAGATTCCGCTGCGTGCGGTCGATGCCGGCCTGGTCTCACGATTCGGTGCGATCGATAACACCGATGGCGGTCGCACCGAACGCTACAGCCTGTCGTATGCCATACGGCGCAAGGACGCAGACGGATTGACCAAGGCCAATGTCTTTGCCATCCAGTCGCGATTCGATCTGACCTCGAACTTTACTTACGCCCTGCAGGATCCGGTCAATGGCGATCAGTTTCAGCAATCGGAGCGGCGCAGTACGGTTGGCGCCGACCTGAGCCGCGCGGTTCCGCTCTATTTCGCTGGGCTCGACAGCCTGATGACCTTCGGTGTGCAGACTCGCACCGACTGGCTCAGACCGGTCGGCCTGTATGGCTCGGTACTGGGCGTGCGGCAGGCGACCGTCCAGGAAACCAATCTGCGTCAGACCAGCGTCTCGCTCTACGCCGAGAACCTGATTCAATGGACTGACTGGTTCAGCAGTGTGGCGGGTTTGCGTACCGACCACTTCGACTTCAACGTGAATAGTTCGATTCCGGCCAACAGCGGCAAGGCCCAGACGAATGTGACCAGCCCGAAGCTGTCGCTGGTGTTCGGCCCATGGTCGAAGACCGAATATTTTGTGAACTACGGCTGGGGCTTTCATACCAATGACGCCCGGGGTACGGTGGCCACGATCGCACCGCGAGAAGGCACGCCAGTTGATTCGGTCCCGTTGGCGGTTCGTACCAAAGGCTCGGAACTGGGCGTGCGGACCGAGATCGTGCGCGGACTTCAATCCTCGCTTGCGCTGTGGCAACTGACCGTCGATTCTGAGCTGGTCTTTCAGGGCGATGCGGGTGATACCGCGCCGAGCCGGGCAAGTCGGCGCCAGGGTGTCGAATGGAGCAATCACTATGCCGCCAGGTCGTGGCTGCAGATCGATGCTGATCTTTCGATCTCCCAAGCCCGCTACACGCAGTACGACCCCGCGGGTTCCGATATTCCGGGATCTGTCGGCAAAGTGGCCTCCCTGGGGGTGACCCTTACCGACTTCGGGCCTTGGTTCGGCCAGTTTAATGTTCGCTATTTCGGCCCGCGCCCGCTCACTGAAGATGGTTCACAGCAATCGGGCTCCAGCACGCTCGCGTCAATGCGGGTGGGCGTCAAGCTGATGCCGACGCTACGTCTGAGCCTTGATGTTTTTAATCTCTTCAATCGCCAGGCCAGCGACATCGACTACTACTACACCTCGCGGCTGGCTGGCGAACCGGCCGCAGGAATCGCTGATCGGCATTTCCACCCGATGGAGTCGCGCACAGCGCGACTCACCTTGAGCGCATCTTTCTGATCACTTCGGTGCGGGCGAGTCGATTACTCGAGTTTTGCGCCCGAATCGCGCACCGCCCGCTCCAGACCTGAGGCGCCCGCCTTGAGCGCTGCGGCATAGGCTTCGGGCGAGGCATCGGTTGCGACATCCATGCCCTGGCTGGCGACCCGTTCGCGTACCCCGGGTCGCGCCATGCCTTTGACTGCTGCGTCGTGCAGGGCTTTGACCACCGCAGGCGGCGTGCCGGTCGGCAAATACAGCCCGAAAGAAAAGCTCGAGTCATAGCCCGACAGGCCGGCTTCAGCTGCGCCGGGAATCCCCGGAATCGCCGCTGAACTGGTCGCAGTGGTGAGCGACAGCGCGCGCATCCGGCCTGCCTTGATGAAGGCCATGACGGTGGGTGGCGTCGCGAACATGACCTGGGTGTCACCGGCGATCGTCGAGGTGGCCGCATTGCCGCCGCCCTTGAACTGAACGGTGATCATCTGCACGCCTGCCGTGGCTTCAAATTGCGCAGAGGCCAGGTGCGGTGTCGAGCCATTGCCCGAGGCGGCGCTGGCGAGTTTGTCGGGGTTGGCCTTGGCATAGGCGATGAGTTCGCGCAGCGTTTTGACCGGTAGATCGTTGTTGACGCAGATGATCATCGGGCCGGTGGCCAATTGCGTGACCGGAATGAAGTCACGGTTGCCGTCATAGCCGAGCTTGCGATAAAGCGCGCTGGTGAGCGCCATCGGACCGGCGCACAGCACGGTATAGCCATCATGCGGCGCCTTGGAGACCGCTTCGTTGGCGATCGTGCCGCCCGCGCCCGGGCGGTTCTCGACCACGATCGTCACGCCGAGTTCCTTGCCGATTTCGTCGGCGGCCACCCGCGTGATGAAGTCGCCCGAGCCGCCGGGCGGATAGCCCACCACGATGCGCAGCGGCTTGTTGTTGGGCCAGCCCGACGATTGCGCGGGGGCGTTCAGTACGGTACTTCCCAAGCCAAGGCTCGCGATGCCCTGCAGAAGGCTGCGTCGACGATTCGATGCGGTCATGGTGTGTCGCCCATCGTGATGTGTATTGATTGCTGTGTGTCAGGTGCTTTGAGGACGGCCTTATCGACCCTTGAACTGCGGTACCCGCTTTTCCATGAAAGCGGTTCGGCCTTCGCGGTAGTCCTCGCTGTCGAAGCAGGCCTTGACCATTTGCAGGGCGCGTTGTGGCTCGCGGTCGGCCGGGTCTTTCAGCGCCTCCATGATCGAGACCTTGGCCGCGGCAAGGGTCAGTGGCGCGTTGTCGGCGACCATTGCGACATAGTCGGCGACCGCAGCGTCGAAGGTTGCGGTGCTGTGCACCTGCGACACGAAGCCGATCCGCTGCGCTTCGGCTGCGCCGAATTTGCGTGCTGACATGAACAGGTCCGCGGTATTGGCGGCGCCGACCATGGCGACGAAGCGGCGTACGCCCGAGGGGCTGTAGCCTAGGCCCATGCGGCCGGCCGGCATGCGAAACACCGTATCGTCGGAGCAGATGCGCACATCGCAGGCCGCTGCCAGACCGAGCCCGCCGCCAATGCAGATGCCGCGAATTGCCGCCACCACCGGCTTGCTGCAGACCGTCGGCGCGTTGTAGCCGGCGGTGACCGCCTTCTCGTATTCGGCTTGGGTATCCGAACGATTGCGCATTTCTCCGAATTGCGAAATGTCGGCCCCAGACACGAAGGAGCGTTCGCCCTCGCCGCGCAGCACGATCACCCGCACCGACGGATCGGCATCCGCCGCCTCAATGCCCTGGGCGAGTTGCACCCACATGTCGCGACTCATCGCATTGAGCTTGGCCGGGTTGGAAAAGAGCAGGGTGGCGACGGCGCCGTCGCGTCGGCTGATGATTTCGGGCATGGCAGTCCTGAATGAAAAAGGGTTGATCTGTGAGCGTGGAATAAAAAGTGAATGAATCAGCGTGAATGAATTGGCGTCAATGACTGAGCGTGAATGATCCGGCCTGAATGACTTAGCGGATCGCCCCCGATTCACGCAGATCGGCGACCTCGGCCGCCGAGAGGCCAAGCTCGCCGAGGATCTCGTCGCTGTGTTCGCCGCGCTCGGGCGTGGCGGTCAGGACCGCGCCGGGCGTGCGCGACAGCTTGATCGCCTGATTGAGAATGTTCAGCGTGCCAAGTGTCGGATGTTCAACCGCGACCGCCGCATTGAGATGCTTGACCTGGGCATCGGCAAAGACCTCGTCCATCGAATGAATCGGGCCGCAAGGCACGCCGGCGGCGTTGAGCGATTCGACCCATTCGAGACTCGGGCGGGTCGCAAGCACCGCATTGATTTCATCGGCCAGCGCCTCGCGATGGGAGGCGCGCCCCTCTGCGCTCGCAAAGCGGGGGTCATTCATGAGATCGGGGCGGCCAATGGCGTCGCACAGTCGCTTCCAGATGGCCGATCCGGCTGCGGCGACATTGATGAAACCGTCTGCGGTGCGGTAGGCCGAGGTCGGCATGCTGGTCGGATGGTCGTTGCCCACTTGCGGTGGCACCTTCCCATCCATCGTGTAGCGGGCGGCCTGGAAATCGAGCAGGGTCAGGCCCGCCTGCAGCAGGTTGCTCTGAACCCACTGGCCTTCGCCCGTAGTCTCGCGCTCGACGATGGCGGTCATGATGCCGAGTGCCGCCTGCAGTCCGGCGGTGACGTCGGCGACCGCAGCGCCGGCGCGCATCGGGCCCTGTCCGGCAAAGCCGGTGACCGACATGATGCCGCACAGGCCCTGGGCGATCTGGTCAAAACCCGGGCGGTCGCGATAGGGGCCGTCCTGGCCGAAGCCCGAAATGCTGGCCAGAATGATGCGCGGATTGATCGCTTTCAGTGAGGTGTAGTCGATGCCGAGGCGGTCTTTCACATCGGGCCGGTAGTTCTCGATGACCACATCCGCAGTCTTGACCAGGGTAAGAAAAACTTTTTTTCCAGCCGGCGATTTCAGGTCGATGGCAATGGAGCGCTTGTTGCGGTGAAGGTTCTGGAAATCGGATCCGTGGCGTGCGCCACCGAGATCCTCGTCGCCGGCGGTTTCAACCTTGATGACGTCGGCGCCGAAGTCCGCAAAGTGTCGTGCACAGACCGGACCGGCGCGCACGCGCGAGAGGTCGAGGACGCGCAGTCGCGACAGCGCCGAGGAAGCCTGGATTCTGGGCATGGTGTGGTCTCCGTGCCCGTGCGTCGAGGGTGACGGCATTCAGTTAGAGCGGGCGTATCCGGAGATTATGGCCTATGTCGGTCGGCCGTCGGCGCCTGAGCGATACGGGGCGCGCATGGGCCTCGAATCTTCGCTCGCTTGACCCTGGTCAGAACGATGCGCCAGGGCTGGCCGCATGCTCGGGCCAAGGGTGCGCTGCCTTTTGCAGCGACGCCCGATTCATCCGGGATGCTCATGACCGAGGCTGTGACGCTGCCGAACCGATCGCGCTGGATGCTGGTCGCTGTGCTGATCGGGTTGCTACTGGTGGCCGCCGTGGTCGGCTGGCGCTGGTGGCGTGGCGCCGAGGTGGATGCCGAAACGATTGTGCGACGTGACTTTGTCAAAACCGTGGTGGCGAGCGGTCGCGTGCAGACGCCGCATCGTGTGGATGTCGCCGCGCAGATCACCGGGGCCGTGCTGCGAGTGCCGGTTGCCGAGGGTCAGAGAGTGCGGGCGGACGATGTGCTCATCGAACTCGACGCATCCGAGCAGCGTGCACTGCTGCGCCAGGCCGAGGTGGCGGTGGCGCAGGCCGAAGCGCGCCAGCGGCAGCTCATCGAGTTGCTCCTGCCGGTTGCCGAGCAATCGGTGCGACAGGCACAGGCGAGCCTGGTCAACCTGCAGTCGATGTTGCGCCGGCAGCAGGATCTGGCCGCCAAAGGCTTCATCGGCGATGCGGCACTCGATGAGGCGCGCAAGGGCGTCGAGCTGGCCGATGCGCAATGGCGCTCGGCGCAGATGCAGCGCGAAACCCTGCGACCCGGCGGCAGCGACCGGGCCCTTGCGCTGGCAGCAGTCGCGCAGGCGCGTGCGGCAGCCGATGTGGCGCGTGCGCGGATTGCTTACACCGTCATTCGTGCGCCGGTCGCGGGCACGCTGATCGGACGACATGTCGAGGCTGGCGATGTGGTGCAGGCGGGCATGCTGCTGATGACCCTGTCGCCGGCCGGGCGCACCCAGCTGGTCGCCCAGATCGACGAAAAAAATCTGCGTCTTCTGGCGATGGGTCAGAACGCGCTCGCCTCGGCAGATGCCTATTCCGCCCAGCGTTTCGAAGCGGTATTGACCTACATCAATCCCGGTGTGAATGCCCAGACCGGGGCGGTTGAGGTCAAGTTCGATGTGCCAGCGCCGCCTGGGGTGCTGGCCCAGGACATGACCGTGTCGATCGATATCGAAGTCGCGCATCGCACCAACGCCCTGCTTGTGCCGGTCAGCGCACTCGATGACGCACAGGGGCCCGATGCCCAGACCGGTTCGGTGCTGCGCATCGAGCAGGGTCGGGCAGTGCATCGACCTGTACGGCTGGGCCTGCGCAGCGCAGGCTGGGCCGAAGTGCTGGAGGGGCTGCAAGAGGGTGATCGCGTGGTGCCGGTGGCAGCGATGGTCTCGCCCGGGCAACGGGTGCGCTCAAGTTCACCGGCCGCATCGGCGGCCTCTCGCTGAAAAAGGGCGGCCCATGTTCAGTCGCTGGATACCGTTCGAATGGATCGTGGCGCTGCGTTTTTTGCGCGAAGGCCGGCTTCAGACAATTTTCATCATCATGGGCGTGGCCATCGGCGTGGCGGTGATCGTGTTCATGTCGGCGCTGCTGGCCGGTCTGCAGAGCAACTTCATTCGCCGCGTGCTCTCGGCGCAGGCGCATATCCAGCTGCTGCCGCCCAAGGAGGTGACCCGACCCCTGCGGGGTGTGCCCGACGATGCGTCGCGCGCGGGCGTGGCGAGCGTCATCGAGGGTGCCATCGTGCAGCCGCCCTTGCAACGCCTGAAGTCGATCGACCAGTGGCAGGCGATTGCCGCGCAGATCCGCGGGATGCCCGAAGTGCTGGTGGTCTCGCCGATGGCAGGTGGCTCGGCACTGGTGCTGCGCGGCAATGCAAGCAGATCGGTTTCGCTCAACGGCATCGAACCCGAGCAATATTTTCGGATCGTCGATCTGCGCGACAAGATCGTGCGCGGCAGCACACGCCTGACCGGCACCGACATCCTGATCGGCATCGAGCTGGCTGCCGATCTGGGTCTGGATGCCGGTGACAAGTTGCGCATCAGCACTGCCACGGTCGTCTCGGATCCGCTGACGATCAGCGGCATTTTCGATCTCGGCAATAAGGGTGTGAATTCACGCAGCGTATTCATGGCCTTGCATACCGCCCAGGGCCTGCTCGGTCTGCCCGGTGGGGTCACCAGCCTCGATGTCACGGTGCACGATGTTTATTCGGCCGAACGCGTGGCACAGCGAATCACGGCGACCACCGGTGTCGTGGCCGACAGCTGGATTCGCACGAGCGCGCAGTTTTTCGCTGCAATCAGCGCCCAGACCACTGCCAACCGCGCGATCCGCTTTTTCGTCGCGCTCTCGGTCGCGTTCGGCATTGCGAGCGTGCTGGTGGTGGTGGTGGTGCAGAAGTCGCGTGAGATCGGCATTCTGCGGGCGATGGGGATCTCGCAGGGTCAGATCCTGAGGGTGTTTCTGCTGCAGGGCGGCCTGCTCGCTCTGGGTGGTGCGGCGGCCGGATCGCTGGTGGGTGCGGGTGCGCTGGCCTTGTGGCAGCGCTATGCGCGCAATGCTGATGGCACGGTGATGTTTCCGCTGGTCCTCGATCCGACCCTCTTCGTGCTCGCCCTGGTGGTGGCCACCCTGACAGGGCTGCTTGCGGCGGTGGCGCCTGCCTTGCGGGCCGCCCGTCTCGATCCGGTGGTGGCCATCCGTGGCTGATCCGCAAGATCCGCGCATCGAGCCGGCCGCAGCGCCCGCCCGTTCGGCGGTGGTGTCGTTGCGCGGCGTGCGCAAGGCGTACAACGCCGGCACGCCGATCGAAACCGAGGTGCTGCACGGCATCGACCTCGACCTGATGCAGGGCGAGTTCTGTGCGGTGATGGGCCCCTCGGGCTCGGGCAAGAGCACCTTGCTCAACATCATCGGCCTGCTCGATCGGCCAAGCAGCGGAAGCGTGACGGTGTGCGGCGAACAGACCGGCAAGCTCGACGACCGTTCACTCACGCGATTGCGCGGCCATTCGATCGGTTTCGTTTTTCAGTACCACCACCTGATCACCGCCTTCAGCGCCCTGGAGAACGTGATGATGCCGATGCTGGGTGCCGCGGGTTTCGCCAATGACGCGATGCGAGAGCGCGCCGCCATGCTGATCGACAGCGTCGGTCTGCGTGATCGCCAGCACAATGGCGCGGCCAACCTGAGCGGTGGGCAGCAGCAGCGGGTGGCGATTGCACGCGCACTGGCGATGAACCCGGCGCTGCTGCTGGCCGACGAGCCGACCGGCAATCTCGATACGCGCAGCGCGGATGATGTCTTTTCGCTGCTTCGCAAGTTCAATGTGGAGCATTCGACCACCGTGCTTTTCGTCACGCACAACCCGACGCTTGCTGCCCGCTGCGACAAGATCATCCAGGTGGTCGATGGGCAGTTGATGCCCTGATCGCCTGTTCTTCATGCGATGTGACGGACGGCTTTGACGAGCTTGCGAGAATGTCACTACCCTGCAATGCAGACCGGCTTGTTGCCGGCGATCAATCATCAGAGCACAGCATGCACACCGTGACACCGATTGAGGACGATGGATCAGTGGTCGACGCCTCGACCCGCGTTGATCCGCCGATGACCGCAAGCGCGACTGCACCCTACGGGAATGATGCGGTGACCGGGCAGGTTCCGGATTCAGATGCTGCCGTGATGTCGCTGACACCGTGGCTTTATCAAGTCGGGATTTTCTTTTCCAACTCGCTGCTGGATGAGCCGGCTTTGCTGGCGCTGATCTTTACCTGATCTTTCAGCGAGATTCGCGGCCAGGCGGTCTCGTCAGACATGTGCTTCGCGGGTTCGTGACGGCTTCTGGAGTCCCGAAAAGTCAGTGCGGTCAGCAGCCGATCAGCAGCCGATCATTAGCGGCATCTTGCGCAGCATAAAATGAAAAATAAAGATATTTTTCATTGTTCGCTGCAGCGGAAGGAGAATCAACGCTGCGTCTGAGTCGGCTAAAATCGCTGCTTCAGCCAACTCTCAAGCGTTCATGCGATGACACTATCTAGCGCCCTTCGATGCCAGGCCGCAGTGATCGGCCTCTCCTGTCTGGCTGCAATCACCGGATGCGCCACGAACACGTCACCGGCCTCCGATCTCTCCCGTGCAGCCGCCGTGTCTGCCACTTACTACTACACCGGCGGGGACATTCTCACGATGGTTGGTGACGCTCCGCGCTACGCCGAGGCGCTGCTGGTGAAGGACGGCCGGATCGCGGCAGTCGGATCGCTCGCGCAAGTGCAGCAGGCTGCCGGTCCGGGTGCCAACCGTATCGACCTCGCCGGCTCGACCCTGATGCCCGGGTTCATCGATGCGCACGGCCATCTGGTGTATGCGACGCACACGATGCTCGATGCCGACCTCGCCGGGGTCAAGGACATCCCTGAACTGCTCGCCCGCATGAAAGCGCATGCGGCTGAAGTGCCCGATGGTGACCGGATTGTCGGGATGGGCTATCGCGCCGAGCAAATGGCAGAAAAGCGCCATCCGACCGCCGCCGAACTCGATACCGTCAGCGCAACCCGTCCAATCGGCGTCTCCGACGGGTCGGGCCACCATGGCGTCATGAACACCGCGTTGATCCGCGAGATGAAATTCACCGCTGACACACCCGATCCCGAGGGAGGTTTTTTTTCGCGTCAACCCGGCTCTCGTGAGCTCACCGGCCATGCTGCCGAGTCCGCCTGGATGGGCGTGCTGGCAACACGTGCGCCCTTGACTGCGGCGCAAACGCGAAAGGGTGTCGGCCGGGCGGTGGCGCTCTGGACGCAGCACGGCATCACCACCGCCTGCGAGATGGGGCTTGGTCTGAGTGGCGATGACATTCCGATCGCGCAGGCGATTGTCGACGAGCAGTTGATGCCGATCGATCTGGTGATGTTCGCCAAGGCCTCCGCGGCCGATCGGATCATCGATGCGGCCTACCAGATTCAGAAAGGCCGCAACGCGCCGAATATCGACACCGGCAGTGCGATGCTTGCTGCGCGACCCGATCTCGACAAGCGCTACATCAATCGCGTGCGCCTCGCCGGAATCAAGTTCTGGCTCGACGGCAGCATCGACACCATGTTCATGTCGCGGCCTTTCATCACCAACCCGCCGGGGGTGACAACCCCTGATTATCGTGGTCTGAGGGTCGATCCTCAGGAGCAACTGGTCGCCTTTCTGGACAAGTACTGGAAGAGCAATCGACAGATTGCTGCCCATGCCATCGGTGACGAAGCCAGTGAACAGTTCCTGCTGGCGCTGGAGGACGTGATTCGCCGTCAGGGCATGAGCGATGGGCGTCCGATCTTCCAGCACGCCCAGTTTTTGCGGCCAGACCAGATCGCCCGCATCAAGGCAGTCAACGGCACGCCCAGCTTTACCGCAGGGGGCCTCTTTCCGATGGGTGACTACATCATGAGTCTGGTCCCCGATCGGATCGACTGGGTCGGCGCTGCCGGCTCGGTTCAGCGCCAGGGCGTGAACTGGACGGTCAATACCGACTGGCCGGCAGGCGTGAGTCCGAGTCTGATGTATGCCGCCTGGAACGTTGTCAACCGCGTGACCCGCTCAGGCAAACCGTTAGCGCCGCAAGAGCGTGTCTCGGCCTACGATGCCATGCGCAGCCTGACGATCAATGGTGCCTACCAGTACAAGGAAGAAAAGACCAAGGGCACGCTCGAGGTCGGCAAGCTGGCGGATCTGGTGGTGCTCGATCGAAACCCGGTCAAGGTCGACCCGATGGCGATCAAGGACATCCAGGTCGTCCAGACCCTCAAGGAAGGCGTGCTGGTCTACAACCGAAAACCCGATGCTCGGGCGACGGCCATGCCGGTCGTCCCGGCTGACCAGATCGACCGGCATCATGTCCATGACCACGCAGGTGTGCCCGAGCGCCCACTGACGGCCGAGCAGAAACAGGTGCTGGCGCGCCTGGTGCGCGCTTCCGAGTAAGGCGACCTGATCCGAGCGCGGTGCCCGGCCGGGGCCCTACCGGACCTCCAGCCAGATCTCGTTGCGCCGCAAGAACGACGGCATGAAGGGTGGGTCGTAGCGCGCCAGCACCGGCTCACCCTGCGTTACGATGCCCGCGGCGTCAAGCAGGGTTTTCAGCCGCGTCAGATGCTCCTCGTAATTGGACTGCGACCAGCCGCCTGAATAGCGAATGACCGCCCAGGTGGTCGCCGGCACTTCCCGCAAGTGCACTCGTTCGTCAATCGGCTCGGGTGCGCTGGCAAGCGTGACGTCTTTCGGTAGTACGAACTGCACCAGCGTGCCGCCTGGCACTGCCGATTGCGTCACCGGGGCAGTCATCTCAAGCCGCACCGGCGCGGGGGTCTGGATGACCGGCGCGGTCATGGGCAGTTTCCGCTCCCCCTTGTTCTTGCCGAAAATATAGCCCGCAAGGATCGGGAAGGCCTGGTTGCCTGCGCTTTCAGGGGCCGTGTTCAGAACCACCTCGGCCACCACATACGGGGCGTAGCGGCGCAGCTCGACCGGATCGATTTTCCGGATGACCTCGTATCCCGGTTCTTCGATGGCGTGGCTCATGACGGGCAGGGCTGAGAGCAGAAGCGCGGAAAGGAAGACGGGAAAAAAAGCGAGCAGTCTTGGCTGACAAGCTTGCATGGGTGTTTTCCTCCAAGAGGTTCCAGCTTACGCAAGGACGGCAGGCCCCTTGCGGCGAAGGGTTATCACGGTGAGCGACTGCGCGCCCCGGCCGGCAGGGCCGAGCTGCGATCGCATGGCGCGTGTATCAGTCAGGCAGCCAATTTATCGCAGGTGCAGCAATCACCCACTACAATATCGGGAGCAGCTTATCGGCAGGAGGTGCCTCGATGATCCAGATTTCGTATATCAGCCAGGCGGCAGCGCCAATGTCCTCTGAGGACTTGCTCTCACTGCTCATGCAGTGTCGCCGCAATAACATGGCCCGAGACATCACCGGTATGTTGCTGTTTGCCAATGGCACCTTCCTTCAGGTTGTCGAGGGCGATGACCGGGTGGTCGACGATCTGGTGGCGGTGATCGGCAAGGACCCTCGCCACACCTCGGTGCAGCTGCTTGGTCGCCGCGCGATCGAGGCGCGGCAATATGCCGACTGGAGCATGGGCTTCGAACGCGTGACCAGCGACAGTTTCAAGACCATCGAAGGTCTGCGCGATTTCAGCGAGAAGGACTTCAACTTTGCCACCCTGGCGTCAAGCCAGTCGATGGTCCAGGGCCTGATGGAGCATTACCGGGTCAGCCACTGGGACCCGCTCGTGCGCGAAATCGACGCCAAGGACAAGGTGATTGAGCATCTTCGGGTAGCGCTGGTGCAATCCCGTGGCCGGGCCGAGGTGGCAAGTCTGGTGCTCGAAAGCGTGATCGCGGCAGCCAATGGCGGCGGTGTGAACGCAGACCATCTGCGGATGTGTGAATCGGCTTTGGCGCTCTTGCGTCCGAAATCCTGATCTGACCCCGATTTTTCTTCCGATTCTGTCTGCGGTCGTCTGCGGGTTCGATTTGAGCAGTCCGACGGCTAATCGGAAACGCTCCAACCGGTTGATGCTGTGAACTCACGTGCGCTCGTTCTTTTCTCCGGTGGTCAGGACTCGACCACCTGCCTGGCCTGGGCCCTTGAGCGCTATCAGCATGTCGAGACCGTTGCCTTCGCTTACGGCCAGCGCCATGCGGTTGAACTCGATTGCCGACTGAAGGTCCTCGACGAGTTCCGAGCACAGTTTGCGCGTTGGCGCGGCAAGCTCGGCGACGATCATCTGCTTGATCTGTCTTTGCTTGGCCAGATCAGTGACACCGCGCTCACCCAGGACAAAGCGATCGAATTCGAAAAAAACGGTCTGCCGAACACCTTTGTGCCCGGACGCAATCTGCTCTTCCTGACCTTTGCCGCCACGCTGGCCTATCGGCGCGGTCTTGAGGTCCTGGTGGGCGGCATGTGCGAGACCGACTTCTCGGGCTATCCCGATTGCCGCGACAACACGCTCAAGGCGCTGCAGGTGGCCTTGAGTCTGGGGCTGGCCAGTCCGATGGTGATCGAGACGCCGCTGATGTGGATCGACAAGGCTGCAACCTGGCGTCTGGCCGAGTCGCTGGGCGGCACGGCGCTGGTCGATCTGATCATCGAGCAGACCCATACCTGCTATCTCGGTGACCGCTCGGTGCGGCATGCCTGGGGCTACGGCTGCGGCAGCTGCCCGGCCTGCGAACTGCGTGCCCACGGGCATGCCGCGTTTCGCGCCCAGGCCGGCCCGGCATGATCGCGACCTCGACCTTGCCGTCGACCTTGCTGATGACGGTGGCGACCGGTGGCTTCGAATCGGCGCGGCATGTCGATCTGCTGCCCGACGGGCACCGCTGCCGGGCCCTGCATGGCCACAGTTTCAAGGCCTCGGCGTTTGCTCAGCTGGCACCTGATTGGGCGCCTTATGCCGGTGGCGAGGTTCCAGCATTGCGGCAGCGGATGACCGAGGTGCTCGAGCCGCTCAATTACGTTCATCTGAATTCCGTCATCGATCAGCCGACCGACGAGAACATCGCCCGGTGGATCAGAACCCGCCTGGATATGCCGCAGATCGGTCGCATCGCGGTGCAGAGTACCGCGCATCAGGGTGTCGACCTCGACCGTGCCGGCCATGCGCATGTCTGGCGGCGATACCGGTTTCAGGCGGCGCACCAGTTACCCAATGTGGCGCCGGGTCACAAGTGCGGTCGCATGCACGGCCATGGCTTCGAAGTCATCGTGCATGCCAACCAGGACCTCGGCGGGCGTGCGATCAGTATCGACTACGATCACCTCGATGCGATCTGGGCGCCGCTGCAGCGGGAACTCGACTATCGCTGCCTCAATGACATCGAGGGGCTGGGCAATCCGACCAGCGAGCTGATCTCCTCATGGCTGTGGGCCCGACTGCGCCCGGTGCTGCCTGAGCTTTCCTGGGTCACGGTCTTCGAGACCGGCTCGTGCGGCGCGAATTTCGATGGCAGCCATTACCGCATCTGGAAGGACTTCACGCTCGACAGCGCGGTGCAGATTCGGCGTGCGCCGACGGGCGCTGCCGAGCGCGGCATACATGGCCACACCTTCACGCTGCGGCTGCACCTGAGCGCACCGATCGATACCCTGATGGGATGGACACTCGACTTCGGCGACGTCAAGACGCTGTTCGATCCGGTGTTCAAGGCGATCGATCATCGGCCGCTCCATGAGCTGGAGGGCCTCGCCGATACCGATACCGCGAGCATCGCCGACTGGATCTATCGCACGACCCGGGTTGTCCTGCCCGAACTGGTGCGGGTCGATCTCTTCGAGACCGAAGGCTGCGGCTCGATCATCGCGCAGGACCTTGAGGGGCCGGCATTGCCGGTGTGAGGCATGACCTATTCGGTGAAAGAAATTTTTTACACCTTGCAGGGCGAAGGCCTTCATGCCGGTCGACCTGCGGTCTTTTGCCGCTTTTCGGGCTGCAACCTCTGGACGGGTCGTGAGGTCGATCGCACGACGGCAGTCTGCCAGTTCTGCGACACCGACTTCGTGGGCACCGACGGCACGCTTGGCGGGAAATACCCTGATGCCGAGTCGCTTGCTGCGCAAGTGGCAGCGCAGTGGCCGGTGGCCTCAACCGCTCACCGATTTGTGGTGCTGACCGGCGGAGAGCCGCTGCTGCAGGTCGACGAGGTCTTGATCGACGCGCTGCATGCCGCGGGTTTCACGATCGCGGTCGAAACCAACGGAACGCTCAAGGCTCCCGCAGGAATCGACTGGATCTGCATGAGCCCGAAGGCGGGCGCAGCGATCGTGCAGACGCAGGGCCATGAACTGAAGCTCGTCTATCCGCAGCCAGGTCTGTTGCCGGAAGCGGTTGAGCATCTGTCATTCGAGCATCGTCTGCTGCAGCCGATGGATGGTCCGGATCGCCTGCGCAATACCGAAGCCGCACTCGCTTATTGCCAGGCGAATCCCCAGTGGCGTCTGTCGGTGCAGATGCACAAGATCATCGGGATCCGCTAGGCGGCTCGTCGGCTCAGCGCTTTCGTCGCCTCAGTCCGTTTGCGCCCACCAGCATCAGGCTCAGGCCGATCAGACCGAGCGTGGCAGGCTCGGGCACATTGACCTCGCTGCGCAACTTGACCTGAGCCTGCAGGGTGGCGTCGTTGATGAAATCTTCTTTGGTGAAAAATTCATTGACCGCCGGGTTGTTCCCGAGTTTGAAGCCCAGCACATCAATGGTGTAGATGTCGGAGCCAACCGTGAAAGTCTGCGACAGGGTGTTGTAGGCGGTGGTGACCCGGTCGGCACAACCGTTGATGTTGACGCCCTGGTTGTTGTGGCCACCGTATTGGCAGGGGTTCGCGCCATTCGGCGTCTCATCGTGAAAGAAGTCGAAGACGAATTGCAGATTGCCCTGACTGACGCTGTCGATCGCGACATTTTTGTTGACGGTCAGTCTGATCGAGTCGATCGAGTTGCCGCTGATTGGATTGTTGATGTGCGTGAAGGTTCCGAGATCGAAGATCGAGGACTGTGACGGTGGGACGGTGACACTGGTGGTGCCCGGGACGGCCAGAAAGTCGTAGCCGCTGTCGTTGGCGAATATTGTTCCTCCCCATCTGACCCGGGCAAGCGACGTTCCCGCCCCCGAGTTGAAATCGATGCTCGAAGACGGGCTGGCATTGCTCCAGGCGCCAACAATACTGCTGAAGGAGACGACGCCTGCGTCGGCCGGCGAGGCGGCCAGGCAGAGTGCTGCGATCGAGGCGCCCAATACATTTGTCTTTAAACTCGTCGTGAACTCCCGAGTTGAAGGGTCAATTGAAAGGAGATCCGGTTCGGTGTGATACCCAGGCGAGGCGGAGCGGCATCGTCAAAACAGTCAGCCGCGGGATCCGTTTGTGCCTTGGCAAAGTTTGAAAGCGCAGCGCTGTCGGCGCAGCGGCCAGACTCGCCGCGCTTGAGTCGGAGCCTTGGCACTGTCGGCGTGGGTGGTTGTTGCGCTGGGCACTGCATCAGCGAGGCAGGCGGCTGCGCTGCCCTGCCCGATTGCAGGGCGACATCGTCGGCCTTTGATGCGTGTGCGTGAGCGTGCGTCGCGGACGAGCAATCAGGTGATCACCGTCAACCGATTCTGATCTGTCCTGCCTCAGCATCGATTTGAGCGGTCTGCGCGAATGAGACCGCGCAGGCCTGATGCAGGGAGGGCGGATCGATGGCGCTTTCGACGCTGACATGGTGGTGGTGTCTGTGCGGCGTGAGCCTGCTCAATGTCATGGTCTGGTCAGCATCGGTCGCCAGGATCCGCCGCCAGCGCGCGCTGCATCATCCGGTGAGTGGGGCCGCCACCCGCATGCAGATCCTGCTGTCGGGTGGCTATGTGCTTGGCTGCGCATATCGCTCGGCGTTCCCGGTGTATGACCTGCAGCGCCTTTGTCTGGTCGATTCCTGGCTGTCGAGCGTGATCGTCGGCCGATCGGTTGCAACCTTGGCCGAGCTCTGTTTTGCGGCCCAGTGGGCCTTCCTGCTCCGTGGGGTTTCCAGAGCCACCGACAGTTCGGCGGGGGAGCGTGCGGCGCGGCTGGTTGTGCCCCTGATTGCTGTGGCAGAGCTGTGTTCCTGGTACGCCGTGCTCACCACCTCCAATGTGGGCCATGTCCTGGAAGAGTCGATCTGGGGGCTTTGCGCTGCGCTGCTGATCGGCAGCCTGGCGTTCATCTGGCCACGCTGCAGTCGGGAGGTCCGGCCGTCGCTGACAATCGCAGGCGCCTTAGGGTTCATCTATGTGATCTATATGTTCGAGGTCGATGTGCCGATGTATTGGGCGCGATGGGTGGCCGATGTCACTCAGGCACGCCCTTATCTCAGCGTTGCACAGGGGCTGGCCGATGCCTCGGGTCGTTGGGTGGTCTCACATCGATGGGCTGACTGGGAGTCCGAGGTGGTCTGGATGTCGCTCTACTTCAGCGTGGCGGTCTGGTTCAGCATCGGTCTGATCCATGCGCCCCGCTTTCTCGGTTCGTACAATGGACTGGTTGCGATCGAAGGAGACTGCTCGTGAAATCAGCGTCGGCATTCAGCATCGTCCGGGTCGTTCGGGCCATGCAGTATTCGGAGCAGGGCATCCGCAGTGCATGGCGCGACGAAGCTGCATTTCGCCAGGAGTTGCTGCTCACCCTGCTGCTCGCGCCGCTCACCCTGTGGCTGCAATTGCCCAGACTCGACACAGTGCTGCTGCTGGCATTGATGGGATTGGTGCTGCTGGCCGAGTTGCTCAACTCGGCGCTCGAGGCAGCTGTGGATATGACCACGCCGGAGTTCAATGCGCAGGCAATGAAGGCCAAGGACTGTGGCAGTGCGGCGGTCTTTGTGGCCCTGGTGATGCTCGGGGGCGCCTGGGTGGTCCTGGCAGGGCCGGCGTTCTGGATGCGGCTATCGAGCTGATCGCTCAGGCCGATGAGCTCTGCGACGGATGCGAGCTCATCGGCCTTGCATGACTCACTGATGGCTGTCGTGGACATGAACCAGGCCGGCCAGCCCGAGCGCGCGGCTGGCGATCTGGAAGCAGGCGCCCGAATCAGCGCAGCTGGACGTCGTCGCGGCTTTCTTTGCCACCGCATCGCGCTGATAGACCGTCTTGCCTTCCTTGATGGTCTCCATCACCTTGATGTCGGCAATCGTCAGCGGGTCGCCTGCGAGCGGATTGCGATCGAGCACCACGAAATCGGCGAGTTTGCCGACCTCGAGCGAACCCTTCGTCTTCTCTTCGAAGTGCTGATAGGCCGACCACAGGGTATGCGCTTTGATGGCTGTCAGCGGGCTGACGCGTTGCTCGGGGCCAAGCACCTTGCCGCTGCGGGTCACGCGATTGACGGTCGACGAGATGACGCGCATCGGATCGGGCATCGCGACCGGGGCATCGTGATGCGAGGTGAAGATCATCCCCCGCTCGAGTGCCCAGCCGGTCGGCGAAATATTGGCCGCACGCTCGGGCCCGAGTACTGAATCGCGGTGCCAGTCGCCCCAGTAGAAGGTATGCATCGCGAAAAAGGACGGAATGATGCCAAGTGCCTTGAAGGCCTCGACCTGATCGAGGCGCGTCGTCTGGCCGTGGATGGCGACTGTGCGCCGGTCGGCCATCCCGTACTTTTTCTCGGCGAGCTTGACCGCCGCGATGAACTGGTCGATGGCGGCGTCGCCATTGACATGCGCGAGCAGCTGCCAGCCATTCTTGAACGCGAGGTCGACATAGTCATTGACCTGATCGTCCTTGAACTGGGCATAGCCGCGATAGTCGGCGGGCTGCCCGTCGGGCACCTTGAAATAAGGCTTGGTCAGCCAGGCGGTCTTGCCCTGCGGTGAGCCGTCGAGCGTGAGCTTTGCGCCGCCGATTCGAAATTTTCCGGTGTACTGCCTGGAGAGAAGTGGCGCCCGGATGATGTCGGGGTCGGCCGCCATGTCGGGATAGGCGACCACGTCGATTTCGAGACCGCCTGCCTTGGCGAGCGCGGCCATCGTCGTCACCGAGCCGGGAGTCGCTCGCCCTTCCTGGCCGGTGGTGTAGCCGTAACGCTTGTAAAGGTCGGCGCCCGCTTTGAAGATGGCAAGGTTGGCATCCGGGCTGAGCTTGCTGATCAGGGACAACAGCGGACCGAAGAACGCGGCTTCCTCGAGCACACCGTCGGGCTCCTGGCTGCCTGCCTTGCGCCGAATCAGGCCACCTTGGGGGTTTTTCGTGCTGGCGGTGATGCCGACCAATTCGAGTGCCTTGCTGTTCATTACGCCCAGATGGCCGGACTGATGAACGATGACTACCGGCAGGTCGGTTGATACCTTGTCGAGGTCTTCGCGCGTGGGATGACGACGCTCGGCAAGCTGCGCATCGTCGTAGCCGAAACCGACGAACCATCGGTATTTGGCCGTCAGTTGGGCGTTCTGCTGGCTCCATGACTTGAGCGCCGATTGCAGCGCGGCGATCGTGTTGACCTCGCCGTCAGGCATTGGCAGAAGGTTGGCCGAAATCGCCTGGATGCCGGTGCTGTAGACATGGCCGTGCGGATCGATGAAACCCGGCAGCAGCGCTTTGCCGCCAAGGTCGACAATCCGCGTTTTTGCCCCCTTGAGCTTCATCACCTCGTCGCGATAACCGACCGCGATGATTCGCCCGCCGCGTATCGCGATCGCCTCGGCCTGCGGCTGGAACTCGTTGACGGTCACGATCGGTCCGCCGAGATAGATCGCGTCGGCGGTCTGCGCGGGCGCTGACATCGCCTGCTGCGGCAGCATTGCCGCCATGCCAAGCGACATGGCGAAGGAGTATTTGAGCAGTGACGCTTTCATCGTTCAGCCTCCCAGATTCAGGCCTTTGGACGCTTCGGTCATCCAGGCGACGTCGGAGTTAAGCAGCTTGCGGAATTCTTCGGGTGACTTGCTGACCAGGGGCATGCCGCCGGTGGCGGCAAGGCGCTCGAGAACCGGCGGGGTCACGGCGGCTTCGGTGATGTCGCGGAACAGGCGCTGCACGATCTCGGGCGGCGTGCCGGCCTTGACCACATAGCCGCCCCAATAGGACAACGGCGGCACATTGACGCCGCTCTCGGAAAGCGTGGGCACATCGGGGAAGTCCTGCCAGCGTGAGCCTTCCAGCACCGCCAGCACGCGTGCCTGTCCTTTGGGGACGTACATCTTGGCGAAGAGGCCAGCGGTCATCACGCAATCGATCTCGCCGCCCAGCAGCGCCTGCATCGAATCGGGGCCGCCCTTGTAGGCCACCGGATTGCCTTTGAAGCCGGCCGCGTTTTCGATCTGCCGCCATTTCAGATGCTCGACGCCGCCCGCGCCCAGCGTGCCGAAGTTGAGTTTTTCGGGATTGGCGCGCGCCCAGGCGAACATCTCTTTGGCGCTCTTGTGCGGCGAATCATTGCGCACCAGCAGCACGATCGGGGTGGAGGCGACCTGCGCCACCGGAATGGTCTGCTTTTCCAGGTCGAAGAGTTTGAGCGTGGCGTTGACCGAGGCGTAGCCGTTGTAAATGTAGAGCAGGGTCTGGCCATCGGCCGGGGCATTGAGCAGCGCCTGCACCGAGATCACGAATTGCCCGCCGGGCTTGTTTTCGATGACCACCGGCTGCTTGAGGGTCTTCTCCATCTGGGTGCCGATGGTGCGGGCGATGATGTCGGCCGCACCCCCGGGCGGCAGTCCGACGATGACCTTGACCGGGCCGCGCGGGAAGTCGGACTGCGCACGTGCCGGCAGGGCCAGCACCGCAGCGGCGGCCGAGGCGGTTTTGACGAAGGCGCGACGACTGCGCGGGGTGTGATCAGGGTTCATTGGGGGTCTCCTTGCATGGGATTTGTCGGCCGCGCTGGGCTTGCTGCAGGCCATCGGATGCGGTCTTTCAGCCCGTCATTCTGCCAGCAATGCCCGCGGTCGACGGCGGATCGGCGCGGCGTCAACAAGGCCGGGAGGCCGAACTTGTTCACCAAACAATTTCCGGGGTGTCTGACCAGACACTAATGTTTGCAAAGCATTTTCCAGCGTGTCATGTCCGAATTGATTGATTACAACTAATTCACTGGGGATATTGACTTTAGGTTGTTAGCTTTCGCTCAACAAAAATCTGGCAATAAAGCGATGACCAAGAAAAGCGCTTCTGCAGTTGATTCCGATGCAAACACATCGGGTATCCCGGTCAGCCCACTTCGACGAAATCTGCTTAAAACACTTGGATTTTCTGGGGGTTCAGCGATATTCGGTATCACGGGCCTCACGCTTGAAAGCGCAGTCCTGGGTGGATCTGCAGTCAGCGTGTCGACTGTTACGCAGGCGGCGACTAATGCTGCGGCGATCAATATTCAGTCCAGAAAAGTTCAGTGGGTCAGCGGAAGGTCGCCCTCTGTGCCGAATGCCTGGGTCTTCGTGACCGGTGCGGACACCACGTCATCCGGCGTGCTGGCGTCGCCGATGGGGCCCACGCTCAGCTACCGTCGCGATGCGCCGACCTCGGTCACCTGGACATCAAATCTGGCGTCGGATTCGACCCGGACCATCCTCGCCCCGCCGCCGATCAATGCCCCGGTGGGGCCGGACATTTGCGGCAATGTTCAGACGCAATCTGACGTCGGTGTGGCAATCCACCTGCATGGCGCCCGCGTGCAGGCCGCTTACGATGGCTGGCCGCTTACGCCCCTGAGTTTCACTGGCAATCCCTACGCATTTGCAAGTACAGGGGTGTTCGTTTACCCGAATGCCCAGCGCAGCTCGATGCTCTGGTACCACGACCATGCGCTTGATCGCACCGGACGGCATGTGCACGCCGGACTGGCCGGTGTCTACTTCATCCGCGATGCGGCCGACGACAGCATCCTTGCGTCCATCGGCGGTGCGGCACAGGAACTGTTGTGCGTTGTTCAAGATCGCATCCTGTCGTCCGACAGCCTGTCGATCAACTACGCCTCGGGCATGCCGATCGCGCCGGTCGGATTCGAGCGCCCGGAGTTTCTCGGCTCAACGGTTTTCGTCAATGGCAAACCCTCGCCAACGGTTGCAGTGGCGCGGCGGACCTACCGGCTGCGAGTCCTGAATGCATCGAATGCGCGCACTTATTCCTTCGCGCTGGTGGATATGGACGCGCTTGCGAGGTCGAGCGGGCGGGTCTGGTACACCGATTGCCTGAGGGTGATCGGCGCCGACGCCGGACTGGTATCGACATCGGTACAACTCGGCGCGACGCAGGCACTGGTCGTGACCTCGGGGCAGCGTCGCGATGTGCTGATCGATCTGTCTTCAGTGCCCTCGACCGTGACAAAACTCAGGCTGGTCAATATCGGGCTCAAGCCTGAAAATGACGCCTATTCCAACTCGCCGGGTGGCATGCAGATCGGCCCTGTCGCGATTTTCTCGGACTCCGCCAGCACCGTGTTTGCGCCGACATCGCAAAACTTTTCGACGGCCGACAGCGGCATCTACGCCTGGCTGACCTCGGCGTTGCCGGTGGCCCAGGTCTCGAAGGTCCAGGATTTCAGCTTGTCATCCGGTGCTGTCTCGGGAGCGACCACGTCACCGACGGCGACCGCGATCAACACCATCCTCGCCTCAACCGCCAACGATGATGATTTTGTCTGGAATGCCAGCACCGGCAGTCTCGGCCCAAAGTCGGGCATCGCCTTCGGGCCAAACCGGCTGGTGCTGCTGATGGGCAACACCACCGGTACCGCGACGGCAACGCCGATCAACAACGTCAGTGGCTGGTCTGATGTCCAGATCATGGAAATGAGTTCAGGTCAGTACCTCACCTCGACCGATCGCTACTGGCCCTTCGCATTCGATATTGCTGCGCAGACGACGAACAATCCTGCGGCCGGCACGCCAACCCTCAGACCGATCAACTACAAGCTTGCCCGGAAGTCATTTTTTGCCAGCGAAACCAATTCGGATATCACGGTCACCAGGAGCTATCCGGCCCTGGCGGCACCGACGATTTCGGCGAAGGCAGGGACCTATGAGCGCTGGTATGTCGCCAATATCTGCAACAACCTGGCGGCGACTGGAGCGCCGCGTCCGGTGGCCGATCCTCTGCTGATGCCGGACATGCATCCCTTCCATGTCCATATGGTGTCGCAGGTGGTGTTGCGTCGGTGGGTGCTCAATGCGTTCGGCCTGTTCGTGCTCAAGACCTCACCGGCGATCGATCTGGACAGACAGGCTCGTCAGGACACCGTGCGCGTCGAGTCGAACGAACTCGTCGAGATTCTGGTCTATTACCCGCCCGGCTATGTCGGCAACTATGTGTATCACTGCCATCTGCTCGAGCATGAGGACATGTGCATGATGTCGCACTTCAAGGTGTCGTGAGCGAAGACCCTTTGCCCCCGACGCCGAGATAGGACTCGACAATCCGCTTGTCGTGAAGCAGTTCGCTCGCAGCGCCCGACAGCACGACCGTGCCGGTCTCCAGCACATAGGCGCGGTCAGCCACCTGCAAGGCGGCCCGCGCATTCTGTTCGACAAGCAGCACCGCAACGCCCATCTGACGCAATGAGGCGATGACGCGAAAAACCTCGCGAACAATCAGCGGCGCAAGCCCGAGCGAGGGTTCATCGAGCATCAGCAGTCGAGGGCTGGCCATCAGTGCGCGTCCGATGGCCAGCATCTGCCGCTCGCCGCCCGACAGGGTGGCGGCTGTCTGGGCACTTCGCTCGCGCAGTTTAGGAAAGATGTCGAAGACGTCATCGCGGCGTGCGCGCTGATCGCGCTGCCCGCGTCGCCATCGCGAGAAGCCGCCCAGCAAGAGGTTGTCGGCGACCGACATGTCCGCGAACAGTTCGCGTTTTTCGGGAACCAGCCCCAATCCGGCGGCCACCATGATTTCGACACTCGGCCTTGCCACGGCCTTGCCATCGAGTCGGATCGTGCCACGAGAGTTCAGCAGCCCGATTGCGGCGCCGAGCAGGGTCGATTTACCGGCGCCATTAGGACCGATCACGGTGACGATCTCACCGGCCGCGATCTGCAGACTCGCCCGATCGACCGCCTGCACATCGCCATAGAAGACGCTGCATTGATCGAGCTCCAGGATCGTCGTCATTCGTCGAGGACCCCGCCAAGATAAGCGTCGAGCACGGCCGGGTCCTGCTGGATCTGGGCCGGCGTGCCCGAGGCAATCACCGCGCCAAAGTTCAGCACGGTGACCCGATCGGCGATCGTCATGACGAAATCCATGTCGTGTTCGACCACGAGAATCCCCAATCCCTCGGCGCGCAATTGATGCAGCAAGGTCGCGAGCGCGCGTTTTTCGAGATGACGCAAACCGGCCGCAGGTTCGTCGAGCAACAGGACGCGCGGCTCGCCGGCCAGCGCTCGTGCAATCTCGACAATTCTTTGCTGACCCAAAGACAATTCGCCGGCTGCATCCTCGGCATGCGCCTGCAAGCCGCAGCGTGCAAGCTGCCAGCGGGCGCGGGTCAGCGTTGCCGCTTCTTCGTGTCGATCGAGCCTGAGCATGGCCCTCAGCCAGCCTGCGTGGCCGCTGCGATAGGCGCCGAGCGCAATGTTTTCGAGCACTGGGCGCGCAGCGAGCAGTTTGACGTGCTGAAAGCTTCGGCCAAGCCCGAGACGTGCAAACTCCCGCGCGGGCTTGCCCGCCATGGCCTGGCCCATCAGCACGAGCTGACCGTCGTCCGGTCGGTCGACGCCCGAGATCAGATTGAAGAAGGTGCTCTTGCCGGCGCCATTGGGGCCGATCAGTGCATGGATCTCGCCGGCATGCAGGCTGAGCGACACCTTGTCGTTGGCGATGAGTCCACCGAATTGGCGGGTCATCTCGCGCGCATCGAGCAGGGGCTCACGCGAATCGGCGGGAAGGGGCGGTGACGTCGGCAGGAGCGGTGCGGGCGGATTGATCGGATTGATCTCGGCATCTCGCCTGGCGAGCGCCTCGCCTGCCGCACCCGAGGTACGTGCCGCACCCGATGCACCCGATGCACCGGCATCACCGGCCAATGACATGAACGGGCTCAGCAGACGCTGTCCGCCGCGAGCAAGGCTTGGCCACAGCCCCTGCGGAAACCGTTGCAGCACGATCAGCATCAGCAGGCCAAAAGCCACCACTTCGAAATTGCCGCTTGCACCAAGCAGTCGGGGCAGCAGGTCCTGCAACTGCTCCTTGAGCAGGGTGATCAGCGCTGAACCGAGCAAGGCGCCCCAGAGATGGCCGGAGCCACCCACCACCGCCATGAAAAGATATTCGATACCGATATTCAGGCTGAAGGGCGTGGGATTGACGAAGCGCTGCATGTGGGCATAAAGCCAACCCGAGACCGAGGCCAGCAATGCGGCGAGCACGAAGACCCGAATCCTCTGCCTGGCAGTATCGATACCCATCGATTCAGCCATCACCCGACTGCTCTTGAGCGCGCGGATGGCACGTCCTTCGCGGGAGTCGAGCAGATTGGCCAGCGCCCACAGGGCGAGCATCAGCACCACCCAGGCGAGCACACCGAGTGCACGCGGTGAGGCAAGCGACAGGCCCATGATGGTCAGGGGCGGCAGCCCGCCGATGCCAGTGTGGCCGCCCAGGAACTCGAGGTTGCCAAAGAGAAAGTACAGGCTCAGTCCCCAGGCGATCGTGCAAAGCGGCAGGTAGTGGCCCGACAGGCGAAGCGTTGCCGCGCCCAGCACCCAGGCCACACCCAGGGTCACCGCCAACCCAAGCAGCAAGCCCAGCCACGGCAGCAGCGTCGGGGGCAGTGCTGGCGGCCATACCGCTGCAATGTGTGGCGATGTGCAAAGCCAGGCACTGGCGTAGGCGCCAAGCCCGACGAAGGCCGCCTGTCCGAATGAGGTCATGCCCGCGATGCCGGTCATCAGCACCAGCCCGGCGGCCACGATGGCATAGAGCGCGATGCTTGCCATCACGCTCACGGTGAAATCGGGCAACAGCGGCCAGCACGCCGCCAGGGCGGCCAGGCTCAGCACCGTCAGCTTGCGCGGTGTCATCGCCACCCGGCTCATTCCTCATCGTCCACGCTGTGACTGCGCAGCGAGCGCCACAGCAGCACCGGGATGATCAGCGTGAAGACGATCACTTCCTTGAATGCACTGGCCCAGAACGAGGAGAAGGCTTCGAGCTGGCCGACGATCAGTGCGCCGACGATCGCCATCGGATAGCTTGCCAGCCCACCGATGATCGCCGCAACAAAGCCCTTGAGGCCGATCAGAAAGCCGGTGTCGTAGTAGATCGTGGTGAGCGGGGCGATCAGCATCCCCGAGATCGCACCGATGAGTGCTGCAAGCGCAAAGCTAAGCTCGCCGGCCAGTTCGGTTGGAATGCCCATCAGCCTGGCACCGACCCGGTTCATCGCGGTGGCCCGCAGGGCCTTGCCGACAATCGAGCGCTCGAAAAACAGAAACATCAGAACAACTAGCAGCGCAGCCAGCCCAACGACCGCAAGCGACTGGCCGGTGACGGTGACACCGCCCCAGTCGAAACGCGCCTGCGACAGCGGCGTCGTGCGCCATCCCTCGGCCCCGAAAAACCACAGCCCGAGTCCGACCAGCACACCGTGCACGGCCACCGAGACGATCAGCAGGACCAGCACGGTGGCATCGGCGAGCGGGCGATAGGCCAGGCGATAAATCAGCGGACCGAGTGGCGTGATGAGTGCCGCGGTGGCAATCGATTGCGCCAGCAGCGACTCAGGCCAAAGCCGCTGCTGCATCAGGATGAGTCCGCCGGCCACAGCCGGCATGAGCAGCGTCCAGAAGAGGGTTGCGCGAAGGTCGACCTGCTCGCCCCGGTAGTGGCGCCACAGCGCCACGCCAAGCGCGATGCCCGCCAGGGCGCACAGCAGCCATAAGGTGGGCGGGGTGCGGTGGGCCTGCAGCATCGCGAGCGATAGCGCGCCGAAGGCCACGAACTCGCCTTGCGCCACGAAGATGACGCGGGTCACTGAAAAGACCAGCACGAGCGCCAGACTCAGCAGGCCGTAGACCGCACCATTGACAAGACCGTCCTGCCCCAGCAGCAGGGCGATCTGACTATCCATCGTGACGGTTCAGCTCAACCCCGGCCGGACAAGGTCAGGGCTGATATTTCCAGGTGCCGTTTTCGATCTTGACCATCACGAAAGCGCGAGCGTCAAGGCCGAGATGGTCGCCAGGCGACATATTGAAGATGCCGTGAGCACCGGCAGTATTTTTGACCTGCTCGATCGCATCGCGCAGTGCCGCCCGAAATTCTGGCGTGCCCGGTTGGGCCTTCTTGAGGGCAACCGGGATGGCTGCGGTCATGAGGATGCCGCTGTCCCAGGCATGGGCACCGAAGGTTGAGACGCTGCCCTTGCCGTAGGCGTCTTCATAAGCCTTGATATAGACCAGCGCCGATTGCTTGACCGGATTGGCATCGGGCAATTGGTTGGCCACCAGCACCGGGCCGGCCGGCAGGAAGGTGCCCTCGACATCCTTGCCGCCGACCCGCAGGAAATCGGCATTTGCCACGCCGTGCGTCTGGTAGATCTTGCCGCTGTAGCCGCGCTCTTTGAGGGCTTTTTGCGGCAGTGCGGCCGGCGTGCCGGAGCCTGCGATCAGAATGGCATCGGGTCTGGCGGCGATCAGCTTGAGCACCTGCCCGGTGACCGCGGTGTCGGAGCGCGAAAAGCGTTCGTTGCCCACGATCGTCAGCTTTTTCAGATCGGCGGCTTTGCCGAACTCCTGGAACCATCCCTCGCCGTAGGCATCGGAAAAGCCGATGAAGCCGACCGACTTCACGCCGTTGGCGGCCATGTGCTGGGCAATGGCCAGCGACATCATGATATCGTTTTGCGGGGTCTTGAACACCCAGCGCTTCTTGGCATCCATCGGCTCGATGATCCGGGCTGAGGCGGCCATCGCAATCATGGGCACCTGCGATTCGGCGACCACATCGATCATGGCAAGCGAATTGGGGGTGATCGTCGAACCCAGAATCAGGTCGACCTTGTTTTCAGCGATCAGCTTGCGGGTATTGGCCACCGCGGCAGTGGTGTCGCTGGCATCGTCGAGCACGATGTAATTGATTTTTTGCCCGGCAATCGTGCGAGGCATGAGGGCGATGGTGTTTTTCTCAGGAATCCCAAGCGATGCTGCGGGTCCGGTGGCCGACACCGTGACGCCGACCGTGATGTCGGCTGCAGCGATGCCGCTCAGGCTGACAAGGCCGATCAGGGTGAAGGCCCCAAGAATCGATTTCAGTCTCATTTTTTTCTCCTCGGAAGACCGCAGCCTAGCGGTTTTAGGCGCATTTTACGAATGAGGCTTAGTTTGAATGACGCCACTTGCACCGACGAGGAGACGGCCCGGCACAAAAGAAAATGGGCTACCGGCCTGAGCAGGTAACCCATTGAGAGGTTTGGTAGGCCGTGCGGGATTCGAACCTGCGACCAACGGATTAAAAGTCCGCTGCTCTACCAGCTGAGCTAACGACCCGATGAAACTGTTTTAGTTGTTCTGAAAAGCCTTCAAGTATAGTTTTTGACGAGGCTGTGGTCAAACGCTTGTCACGACAGTCGATCGATGCGCCATGACTGGTAGCGCAGTCCGGCCATGCCGCCCGCAAGGATCGCGATCAGCGAGATCATCGATCCAAGGGCCAGGGTCGAGATGCCGCTGATGCCCTGGCCGACGGTGCATCCGAGCGCCGTGACCCCGCCTGCGCCCATCAGCGCGCCGCCGACCAGATGATTGGCGGTGTCTTCGGCGCCCCGAAAGCCCTCCCATCGAAAGCTGCGGGTCATCAGGGCGTTGGCGGTCGATCCTGCCAGCAGGCCGAGGACGCTGGCGATGCCCAGGCTCACCGATTTGCTGCGATCGCTCCAGAACATCAGCAGCTCCAGGCCATAGGCAAAGGGCGCGACAAAGCTGAGCGATTCCATCTTGCCGCTGTTGGTGGCGACGAAACGCTCTTCAAGTGTTTGCGGGTCTTCGGCAACGAAGCCGACCTGGCCCGACAGATACCAGACCGCCACGATGGCCGCGCCCACTGTCAGCACGCCCAGCAGATTGCGAGGGCTTCGCGCTTGTCGTGAAGCCAGGCAGACCACGACAAGCAGGCCTCCGAGCCCCACGCCCAGCGTCAGATGCAGGATGCGGCGCAGGGCGGCATTGCTGCCTGCGAGCAGCCTGGGGAGGTCCTGTCCGGTGCTCAGATCGATTGCCACACGGTCGACCGTAGCGACACGCACGACGCCGATCAGACCCTTGAGGGTCATGTAGGCAACCAGACCCATCACGATGAACACCACCAGCGACTTCAGGTTGCCGGTGCCGGCGCGCAGCACGGTTTTTGCGCCGCAGCCCGAGGCCAGCACCATGCCGAAGCCAAACAGCAGCCCGCCTGCCAGATGCGACAGCCACATCAGACGAGGGGCGGTATAGATCGACTTGCCGGGATCGATCAGGCCACTGGCGGCCAGCAGTTGGGTGCCGATGATGGCGACGCCGATTGCGGCAAACCACATCCGCAGGCGGGTCCAGTCGCCCATGCTGAAGATGTCCGAGAGCGCGCCCATCGTGCAGAAATCGCTGCGGCTCATCGCAAGGCCCACCATGACGCTGATGGCAAAGGTCCACCAGGCGACGGTTTGGGCCAGCAGGGCGGTGTCGATCTCGGTCATCGCAGGGCCGCGCCCGCCGCTCAGCGCTTGGGCGGTGCGCTGAGTGCGGCGAGCCGGTCGCGGGCGGTGGGTGCCGCAGTGCTGTCGGGAAACTTCTGCACGATGAGCCGGAAAGCGTCGGCCGCGGCCTTGCGATCGCCGCTGTCGGTTTGCGCATTGCCGAGTGTCAACAAGGCGTCGGGCGTGCGCGGATGCTCGGGATAGCGTTGCACGAAGGACTGCAGTGTAGTGATCGCTGCCTTGTTGTCTTTCTGCGCGTATTGGCTGCTGCCGATCCAGTACTGCACCGCGGCGCCATAGGCACTTTGCGGGTACGCGGTCTGGAACTGCTGGAAGGCGGTCTGCGCGGACTTGAAATCGCCATTGCGAAGCTGTGCGAGCGCGGCTTCATACGTCCGCCGCTCATTGGGGTCGACCGTGATCTGCTTGCCGTCGAGGTTCAGGGCAGTGGGCTCGAAGCGCTTCAGTCGGGTGTCCAGATCGAGGGCGGCTTCGCGCTGGCGCTTGTCGGCCTGGGCGAGGTCATTGGCCTGCACTTCGACCGCACCTCGCAGGGCGGCGATTTCCTGGCGCATCGCGCCGAGCTGGTTCTGCAGATCGAGCTGGCCGCGACTGCCCTGTTCCATGCGTTCAAGCCGGGCCTGCAGATCATCGAGGCGGCGGTTGACATCGCGCTGCATCAGGTCGAGCTTGCCGCGCAGATCGAGAATCGCGCGGCGCGCTTCGTCGTCAGAAAAGAGCTGCGCCTGCACCGGCTGGGCGAGTGTCGTGATCAGCGCGGCGGCAAGCCACGCTGCACGGGCGAGTCGGGCGGCCACGCTCGGCACACGGCGGTCAGCCGCGTGGTCAGCCGCGTGGTCAGCCGAGCTAGCCGCCGTGGGGCCTGATGCGGGGACGAGGGGGCGCATCGCCGCCGCGTTCGTGATGATGGTCACTGGTAGACCAGATCGGCGCGACGGTTCTCGGCTTGTGCCGCATCGTCATTGCCGCTGCGGGCCTTTTCTTCGCCCAGGCTCACCGCCTCGAGCTGCGATTCGGTCACACCGAGCGCGACCAGCGCCCGGCGAACCGCTTCGGCGCGCTTCTGGCCGAGCGCTAGGTTGTATTCGCGGCTGCCGCGCTCGTCGGTATTGCCCTGGATGACGGCCTTTTTGGCGCGGTTGGCGGTCAGGTATTTCGCATGGGCATCAAGGGTCGTGCGGTACTCGTCCTTGATCGCGAAGCTGTCAAAGTCGAAATAGATGCTGCGCTTGGCCAACGGGCTGTTCGGGTCCTTGAGCGGGTCCTTGGCATCGATCGTGACCGGTGTGACCGGCCGCGAGCTGCCGGCAGGATTGGTCGATGCGCCACCTGCGCCCGCGGCGGCGCTGCCGTCGGTGGGCATATTGGAGCGGTCCTCGATCGGCGCCGGATCATCGAGTTTGACCGGTGAACTGCAGGCGGCGATCGACAGTGAGGCGGCTGTCGCTGCGATCAGATAAATCAAACGTTTGTTCATGTTAATGCTCCGTTGAGCGCCGGCACCTGGCCGGCGCAGTGTCCATCACTTGGCGAAGGGGCCCCAGGCGGGCTCGCGGATATCGCCTCGACTCGAGCTCAATCTTTGCTTGATGCGGCCATCGACCGAGACCGCCATCAGGTTCTCGCGTCCGCCCGATCGCGTGGCGTACATGATCCAGCGGCCATTGGGGGCGAAGCTCGGTGACTCTTCCTGTCCGCCGTCGGTCAGCACGGTCTCGCTGCTGCCGGACAGGTCTTTGATCGCCACGTAATAGCGCCCTTCGCGCCGCGTGATGAAAGCAAGCTGGCGGCCATCGGGGCTGATCCGGGGGCTGACGTTGTAGGTGGCACCGAAGGTCTGGCGGGTCGCGTCGCCGCCGGCAGCCGGCATGCGGTAGATCTGCGGCGAGCCGCCGCGATCGGAGGTGAAATAGATGAACTTGCCGTCGGCCGAGAAGGCCGGCTCGGTGTCGATGGCACTCGAACTGGTGATTCGCCGCGGCGTGCCGGCCTCGGTGGCACTGATGAGATAAATCTGCGACATGCCGTCAAGCGTGAGGGCCACGGCCAGCGATCGACCGTCGGGAGACCAGGCCGGTGCACTGTTGCTGCCCTTGAAGTTGGCCACGGCCACGCGCTGCCCGGTGGCCAGCGTGTGGACATAGACCACCGGTTTTTTGGCCTCGAAGGACACATAGGCCAGACGGGTGCCGTCGGGCGACCACGATGGCGAGATGATCGGTTCGGGGGAGTTGAGCGGCGACTGAATGTTTTCGCCGTCCCAGTCGGCGATGTTGAGCCGGAATCGTCCGGCCTGCCGCGTGATGAAGGCGATCCGGGTGGAAAAGACACCGCGCTCGCCGGTGAGTTTCTGATAGATCGCATCGGCAATGCGATGCCCGGCAAGACGCAGATCGGCCTCGGGGGTGATCAGCGACTCGCCGGTCAGGGTCGACTGCCTGGCGACGTCGTAGAGCCGATATCGGACATCGTATCGGCCGTCGCTCAGCCTGTTGGCCGAGCCGCCGACGAAGGCGTCGGCGCCGCTGCTTCGCAGGCTGGTGTAATCGGGGGGCGCCGATTCACTCACGGTCTGCTGCGGGTCGATCACCCTGAAGGCGCCGCTGCTGCCGAGGTCGCTTCGGATCACATTGGCGACTTCCTGAGCCACGCGACTTTCGGTGGCGAAATCGGCAATAGAGATCGGCAGCTGGGTGGCGCCCACGCCCGACACATCGATGCGCATCTGCGCGGCGCCCGGTGCGCTCAGCAGCATCATCATCAGGATCGGCAAGGTCGCGAGGGTGGTGATGAGGTGTTTCATAGCGGGCTGATTATATCGGTCGGACTGAAGACGGCCCTGGCCGGGCGTTGGCGAGTCTTGAGGCTCGTCATCGTTCATCGCGCGGCCCGCGGGTGATTTCGATGACGGACTGGCAGGCGCTGCCACCTGGTCTGGGGAAGGGGTCGGTGCGTTCGATGCCGCGTTCGGCAGCCTGATCCCAGGCGGGAAACCCGCTCGACTTTTGCAGTTTGACCGAGATCAGACTGCAATCGGGGCGCAATTGCACCAGAAAGATCGCGCGCGGATTGCCTTCGAGATCGGCAGAAGCCTGAAAAATGGTGTTGCTGCGGATGGCCGCGGCGACCCGACCGGCATAGCCGGCATCGATGCGCCCGCTCTGTGCACCCTTGGCGGCGCTGTCGCTCGGGATGCCTGCGTTGCCGGCCTGGTTCTGCAAACGGCGGATATCGTCGGCGCGGCGCGCTTCGCTCGCCTCGGCGTCGCGACGAGCCTGTTCTTCCTTGCGGCGGCGTTCTTCGGCACGCTTGTCGTCGGCCTCGCGTCGGGCCTGATCTTCCTGGCGCTTCTTTGCCTGGGCGGCGTCTGCCGCCTCCTTGCGATCAACTTCCTTTCGCGCGAGTTCTTTTCGCTCGGCCTCTTTTCGTGCAGCCGCTTTGCGTTCGAGATCGGCGCGTTCGGCCTCTTTGCGTTCAGCCTCCTTTCGCTTGACCTGTTCGGTGTTGATCTCGGCAGGCTTGGGCAGGGGGGCAGGGGTGGGCGCAGGCTTGACCTCGGGCACCGGCGGCTCGGGTGTCGGCACAGGCTTCGGCTCGGGTTCGGGCGTCGGCTCGGGATTCGGTTCTGGCTTGGGTTCGGGAGGACGGGGCGCCGGCACGGGTTTGGGTCCGGCTGACGACGGCGGCACCCAGAGTTCGGCCTGGACCGGCTCGTCGCGGCGGGTCTGCCATTTCAATCCGACAAAGAGCAGGGCAAACAGCAGCAGGTGCACAGCCAGTGCAAAGGCGATTGCACGGCCCAGTCCGCGACCTCCCGCAGGCGGCCTGGCTCGCCCGCCGCCGGTCAGCATCGGATTCACTTGCTCTGGCCCTGGCCCTTGACCATCAGCCCCACCCGACCGGTTCCGGCCGCCTTCACATCGTTCATCAGCTCGACCACCTCGCCGTAGGGCACCTTGGTGTCAGCCGCGATCAGTACGGCCAGGGTCGAGGGTTCGCCCAGGCTGCGCAAGGTCGGGGCGATGTCGCGCCGGCCGATCGGCCGGTCGAACTGCTTGGCCATATTGCGGGTGATGAGGCGCAGCTCGCCGCCGGGCGCAAGGCGGATCTCAACCAGCGCATCGGGCGGCGCCGAACTCTGTCCGGCCGCAGGCAGCTCGATCTGACCGGGCGGCGCAAGGGGTGCGGTCACCATGAAGATCACCAGCAGCACCATCATCACGTCGATGTAGGGAACGACGTTGATGTCGGCAACCAGACGGCGCTTGCCGCTGCGACGCATTGAGGAGACGGTGGACATCGTGTGACCCCGGCGCTGGTTCAGCGCGCCTGGCGCTGAAGGATGTTCGAAAATTCTTCCACGAAGGTATCGAAGCGATTCGACATCCGTTCGATGTCATAGGCAAAGCGGTTGTAGGCCACCACCGCCGGAATCGCGGCAAACAGGCCGATTGCGGTGGCGACCAGCGCTTCGGCAATGCCGGGGGCGACCGCAGCGAGCGTTGCCTGCTTGACGTTGGCCAGCCCGCGAAACGAATTCATGATGCCCCAGACCGTACCGAACAGACCGATGTAGGGGCTGACCGAACCGGCCGACGCGAGAAACGCCAGATGCGATTCGAGTGCGTCCATTTCGCGCTGATAGGCCGCGCGCATGGCACGTCGCGAGCCTTCGAGCATCGCCCTGGTATCGACCGGTTTTTGCTGGCGATTCTTGAGGTATTCACGCATGCCTGCCTCGAAGATGCGGGCAAGCGGCCCATGGTCGCCGGTTTGTTCGGCGGCTTTGGCGTAAAGCGCATTGAGGTCCCCGCCTCGCCAGAATTCGGCCTCGAAGCGGTCGGTGGCGACGCGCGCTGCACGGATCTGAAAGTACTTGCGAAAGATCACCGTCCAGGAGGCGATCGAGATGGCCAGCAGACCCGCCATGACCGCCTGCACCAGCAGGCTGGCGTTGGTGATCAGGGAAAGAATCGACATGTCGTTGTTCATGGGAGGACGGTCTGCCGTAGGGGATGTCGTGACGGTGGTGGCGAATCAGGCGCCCGGGCGCGGCAGCATTGTCCAGGCGGCCCCCAGCACGACAGCGGTGCCGACGATGGCCGACGCAACGCGCCACAGCGCCTGTTGGCGATACTCATCGACGTCGAATTTCTCGGCCAGGATCATGCCCATCGCAAAGCCGCCGGCAAGACCTCCGATGTGCGCCGAATTATCGATGAAGCTCGCCACGAAGCCCATGAAGAGGGAATAGCCCACGAAGGTGAGCATTGATGAGCGCATCGAGGTCACCAGCCCGGCGGGCAGCTTGTGGGCCTTGGTGAAGACGGCGGCCAGCAGACTGCCGACCACGCCGAAAATCGCCCCCGATGCGCCGACCGAGACCGAATGGCTGGCCGAGAAAAACAGGCTGGTCATCGAGCCCGACAGGCCCGAGACGATAAAGATCAGCAGCAATTGAAAGTTGCCGTAAAAGCGCTCGGCGAGACGTCCGGTGTCCCAGAGCGCCCACATGTTGAAGGCCAGATGAATGATGCCGCCATGAAGAAAAACCGCAGACAGCAGCCGCCATGGCTGCTGGATCGTGGCGGGCAGGAAGTTGCCGCCCCACATCAGCAGATCGATCGGCCGCGGCGACATTGGCGAGATGCCGCTGGCGACATTGAGCAGCCAGACCAGCACGCACAGCCCGATCAGGGTTGGTGTGACCCAGGTGCGGGGCGTGGCGGCATGCAGCCGGTCGACGAATTCATTGTGGTCGACGGGTGAGTTCATGGTGCTCCGCTGTCGTCAAAAAGATCGGGGGAGGCCAGCCGATCGGGTGAGCTCAGGCCGAAATGCCGCCAGGCGGCCGGCGTCGCGATACGACCGCGCGGCGTGCGCTGCAAAAAGCCCTGCTGGATCAGATAGGGCTCGAGTACATCTTCGATGGTGTCACGCTCTTCGCCGATGGCAGCAGCGACATTGTCGAGCCCAACTGGCCCGCCCGAGAATTTTTCGATGACCGCCTGCAGCAGTCGCCGGTCCATGGTGTCGAGTCCGATGGCATCGACATCGAGCATGGTGAGCGCCGCATCGGCGACCGGCGCGGTGATCACGCCTTTCGCTTTGACTTCGGCATAGTCGCGAACCCGCCGCAGCAGCCGGTTGGCAATGCGAGGTGTGCCGCGCGAGCGGCGGGCGATTTCGCGCGCGCCCGCCTCATCGATGGGCGCCTTGAGCAGCGAGGCCGAGCGCGTGACGATCAGGGTGAGGTCGGCCTCGTTGTAGAACTCGAGCCGCGCGACGATGCCGAAGCGGTCGCGCAGCGGATTGGTCAGCATGCCGGCCCGCGTGGTCGCGCCCACCAGCGTGAAGGGCTGCAGGTCGAGCTTGATCGAGCGCGCTGCAGGGCCTTCGCCGATCATGATGTCGATCTGGAAATCTTCGAGCGCCGGATAAAGAATTTCTTCGACGATCGGGCTGAGCCGATGAATCTCGTCGATGAAGAGCACGTCGTTTTTTTCGAGATTGGTGAGCAGTGCGGCGAGATCGCCCGGGCGCTCGAGTACCGGCCCCGAGGTCTGGCGCAGGTTGACGCCCATTTCGGCGGCCACGATATGGGCCAGCGTGGTCTTGCCCAGACCCGGCGGACCGAAGAGCAGCAGGTGATCGAGCGATTCGCCACGATTGCGTGCGGCAGCCACGAAGATGTCGAGCTGTTCGCGGATGCGGGGCTGGCCGACATAGTCGGCGAGTGCCTTGGGGCGAAGTGCCCGCTCGACGGCTTCTTCAGCGGGCGATACAGGGGCTGGCGCAATCAGCCGGTCGTGTTCAATCATCGGGTCATTCTATCGGACCCGCCGCGTTGGCCATGTTGTCGTTGGGCGCCTTGTCCTGACGCTTGTCATCGGGTCTGGCTTGATACCCGAGCGCCAGCGCCGTTGCTGCCGCCGGATTCAGTTGCGGGCAAGAAGCTTGAGCGCCTGCTTGATGCCATCGGAGACGCTAGCATCCGCTGGCAGCTGTTTGGCGGCGATCGTGGCTTCGCGCTCGGAGTAGCCAAGCGACAGCAGTGCACGCAGGATGTCGCCGGCATGATCGGCTGTCGGTGCACCGCCGCCCACTCCCTCGAGGGTCGGTCCGAACTTGCCTTTGAGCTCGAGCAGCAGCCGCTCGGCGGTCTTCTTGCCGATGCCGGGCACTTTGACCAGACGCCCTGACTCCTGCAGCGTGATGGCCTGGGCGAGATCGGCGACCGACAGCCCCGAGAGCACGGCGAGCGCCATCCGCGGGCCGATGCCCGAGATGCGGATGAGCTCGCGAAACGCTGCCCGCTCGCTCTCGGTGAGAAAACCGTAGAGCAGCTGGGCATCTTCGCGCACCACCATGTGGGTGAGCAGCACCACCCGATCACCCGCTGGCGGCAGGTCGTAGAAGGTACTCATCGGGACGTCGACCTCATAGCCCACGCCGGCGACATCGATCAGGACCTGAGGCGGCGCCTTCGACAGCAGCACACCCGACAGTCGCCCGATCATGAGGCCACCAGCCGGCCACGGCGGATGCGCACGCCGCGGCGAGCGATGGCAAGGGGCGCACCGGCACTGGCGATCGATCCGGCCACCAGCGCGCTGGCGAGCCGATCGGCATTGGCATGGCAGCTCGCACAGGCAAGGGCATCGGCTGCATCCTTGGAGGGCGTGCCCGGCAGCGACAGCAGTCGCACGACCATGGCCTGAACCTGCTCCTTGGTGGCCCGACCATAGCCGACCGTCGCCTGCTTGATCTGCAGCGCGGTGTATTCGGCCACCGGCAGCCCGGCGGTGGCGGCCGCGCAGATGGCTGCCCCTCGGGCTTGTCCGAGCAGCAGCGTCGAGTTGGGATTCACGTTGACGAAGACCTTTTCGATGGCCGCTGTATCGGGTCGGTATTCGGAGATCACTTCGCGCAACTGCGTGAAGATCGCCACCAGCCGCGTCGGCAGTTCACCGTCGGGCACACGGATCACGCCACTGGCCACATAGACCAGCTGGCCGCGATCACGCCGCTCGATCACACCGAATCCGGTCAGACGCAGACCGGGGTCGATACCGAGAATTCTCAGGGCGGTCTGCGAACTCATGGCTGGTGCCGCCGCGCCTAGTGGCGAAAGTGCCGCACGCCGGTAAAGACCATGGCCACACCGCGCTCGTTGGCCGCAGCGATGACTTCGTCGTCGCGCACCGAGCCGCCAGGCTGAATGACTGCGACTGCGCCGGCCTCGGCCACCACATCGAGGCCATCGCGAAACGGAAAGAACGCGTCGGACGCCACGACTGAGCCTGCCAGCGTGAGGCCGGCGTGCCCCGCCTTGATCGAGGCGATGCGGGCCGAGTCGATGCGGCTCATCTGGCCTGCGCCCACACCAAGCGTCTGGCCGGCAGCGCAAAAGACGATCGCATTGGATTTCACGAATTTGGCGACGCGCCAGGCAAAGAGCAGATCGCTGAGCTGCGCCTCGGTGGGAACCAGGCGGGTGACCACCTTCAGCTCGGATCGCTCAAGATTGCGCTCGTCGGGCGATTGAACCAGCAGACCGGCGCCGACCCGCTTGAGGTCGATGCGGTTTGAATTGCGGGCCAGGGGAATTTCGAGGACCCGCACATTCTGCTTGGCGGCAAAGACCTGGCGCGCCGTGTCATCGAAGGCCGGTGCGATCACCACTTCGACAAACTGCTTGGCGACAAGCGCTGCGGTCGGGCCATCGATCGGATGGTTGAAGGCGATGATGCCGCCGAAAGCCGAGGTCGGATCGGTGGCCAGCGCCTTGCCGTAGGCCTCGAGCGTGTCGGCGCCAAGCGCCACGCCGCAGGGATTGGCATGCTTGACGATCACGCAGGCCACCGACTCGAAGGTCTTGACGCACTCCCAGGCAGCGTCGGCATCGGCCACGTTGTTGTAGGAGAGTTCCTTGCCCTGCAACTGGCGATAGTTGGCGAGCGCGCCGGCGCTGGGGTCGCGGTCGCGGTAGAAGGCGGCGCTCTGGTGCGGGTTTTCGCCATAACGCATCGGCTGCAGGCGCTCGAACTGCAGGGTGAGCGTCTGCGGGTAGGGATCGTGCGAGCCGTCTGTACGGATTCCGCCGAGGTAGTTGGCGATCGCGCCGTCGTATTGGGCGGTATGCGCGAAGACCTTGCGGGCCAGCTCGAACCGCATCGCATCGCTCACGGCACCGTGATCGTGGATCTCGGCGAGCACCTGTCGATAGTCGGTGGGATCGACCACCACCGCCACGCCGCTGTGGTTCTTGGCAGCCGCCCGCAGCATCGCGGGTCCGCCGATATCGATGTTCTCGATCGCATCGGTCAGGGTGCAGTCAAGGCGCGAGACGGTCTGGGCGAAGGGATAGAGATTGACCACCAGCAGGTCGATCGTGCCGATGCCGTGATGGGCGAGCGCCTGCATGTGCTCGGGCAGATCGCGGCGTGCGAGCAGTCCGCCGTGAACCTTGGGATGCAGGGTCTTGACCCGGCCATCGAGCATTTCGGGAAAGCCGGTGTAGTCGGACACTTCGGTGACGGTGAGGCCTGCATCGCGCAACAGCTTGGCGGTGCCACCGGTCGAGAGCAGCCCGATACCAAGAGCGGTCAGCTGCGTGGCCAGTTCGACAACGCCGGTCTTGTCCGAAACGCTGATCAGGGCCTGCTTGATGGGATGCATGGTGTCCTCGTGGCGGGCTGCTCAGAGCATCCCGTAGAACTGCAGTTTCTTGCGAAGCGTGTTGCGGTTGATGCCGAGCATCATGCTCGCACGCAGCTGATTGCCTTGCGCCTGTTTCATCACGACCTCGAGCATCGGGCGCTCGACGGCTGACAGCACCATGTCATAGATGGCGCTAGGGCGCGACCCTTCGAGGTCGGCAAAATATTTCTCGAGGCTGCGGGTGACCGCCTCGTCAATGGAATTCGACTTCGTCGTGTGCATGGTCAAGAAAGTCATCGAGCAGCGCGAGCTGCCGCGTTGGGCATTCGGCCCGGTTGATTTCATCGCGAAGCGCAAGCGCGGCAGCGGGCTGAGGGGTAAAGCCGGTCGCATCTTGCGTCGGCTGGCTGAACCATCCGTCGATGTACCAGCCGATGTGTTTGCGCGCGATCCGCGGCCCTGCATGGTCGCCATAGAAGGCGAAATGATCGACCAGATGATCGCGCAGCACGCGACGGATTTCGTCGAGCGAGGGCGCCGCGAGCATTTCGCCGGTGCGAAGAAAATGATCGATTTCGCGAAAGATCCAGGGGCGACCCTGCGCGGCCCGGCCGATCATGATCGCGTCGGCATCAGTGCGAGCCAGCACGAAGGCCGCTTTGGCTGGCGAATCGATGTCGCCATTGGCCACCACAGGCACGCGCACCGCCTGCTTGACCAGCGCGATGGTGTCGTATTCGGCCAGGCCACCGAAGGCACACGCGCGGCTGCGGCCATGAACCGCGATCATCGCTGCGCCCGCCGATTCGAGTGCGCGTGCAAGCGTCACCGCGTTGCGCTGGGCCACTGACGGGCCGGTGCGCATCTTGACGGTCACCGGCACATCAACGGCCGCGACCACGGCTTCGACGATCTGCAGGGCCAGTGACTCATTGGCCATCAGCGCCGAGCCGGCCGCCACATCGCAGACTTTCTTGGCCGGGCAGCCCATGTTGATGTCGATGATCTGTGCGCCGCGATCGACATTGAAGCGGGCGGCCTGCGCCATCATCGCCGGATCGGCGCCGGCGATCTGCACCGCTACCGGTGCGGCCTCGCCGTCATGGTTCAGCCGGCGCGATGTCTTGACCGAGGCCCACAGCCGCGGGTTGGAGGCCGCCATCTCGGACACCGCATAGCCCGCGCCCAGCTGTCGGCACAGCCGCCTGAAGGGGCGGTCGGTGACGCCGGCCATGGGCGCGACGAACACGTTGTTGGGCAGCCGATAGGGGCCGAGTTGCATGGGTCGCGGGATGCGGGCGGCGAGTGAGGTGCGCCGACCGCAGACAGTGAGGGCATGAGCGGGGAGCGGATTCTAACGAAAATCGGTCTGCACAAAAAGTCGGCAGATCAAAAGTGATCAGCGGCGCCCGAACATCAGTTGGCGCGCAAGCGGTGCGCGTAGTGCCGACAGCATGTCAAGGGCGCCTAAAACACCTGATTGCACCGGGCGGATGAGCGGCCAGGTAAAGCTTTCGGCCATCAGGTCGGTCAGACCGATGGTGAGCGAGCGATCGGTGCGCCGCCGGCGTTCGAAGGCCTGCAGTGCGTCGGGCACACGACCGGCGCCACGATGATTGGGGCGCTCGAGGTCGTCCGCGCCTTGGGTCACGTCTCGGGCAAGGTAATCGGCCAGCTCGAAGGCATCACGCAAACCGAGGTTCAGTCCCTGGCCGGCGACAGGATGCAGCGATTGCGCCGCGTTGCCGATCCAGACCGCGTCGGGCGTTGCGATCTTGCGCCGTGCGCGTCTCGCCAGAGGGGCCAGCGCAAGCGGGCCGCAGATCTCGAGTGGCCCGAGCATATCGCCGGCACGCTTTTGCAGTTCGGCCGCCAGGTGTGCCGGCTCGAGGGCGCGGCGCGCCTCGCAGGCATCGGCCTGGTCGCACCACACCATCGCCCAGCGGCGCGACTGCGGCAAAGGCAGCAGGGCGAGCGGACCCTTGTCGCCGAATCGCTCGAAGGCGGTATTCAGATGTTCGCTGCGGGCCTGGGGTGCGGCGACCTCCCCGAGCAGCGCCGATTGGTCGAATTCGCGCACCCGGGCGTCCTCACCGGCGTCGCCCTCGGCATGGATGGTGAGCTCGATGCGCCCGGCGTCCTCAGGATCGTCCGGCCCGCTTGCCCAGTGGTGCTGTGCGGCGGCCTGTCGCAGCGCATCGAGCAGCGCGCCATAGCGCATCACCTGTCCGAGTGCCGGTACGCCCAATTCGTCAGCGACGATTCGGGTGCGGCCAAGATGCCCGGACATCGAGACCTCGACCCGGGCGATGCGGCCGGCCGCAGGCAGCGTCGCGATGCGCCCGAGCAACTGGCAGCTGCCGTGCGAGACCGCGAGCACGCGGGCGGCCAGCCCTGCCGGGATCGGCTGGCCTGCCATTGGCAGCGGATCGAGCGCAATCGTGCTCGAGGGGACACCACGACGGATCAGAAAGAGCGCGCAGGCCAGCCCGACCGGTCCGGCGCCTTTGATCTGCCACGCCGGTGAACTCATGCCGCCCGCATCAGCGCTTCGATGTCGGCCGCCGTCTTGGGCACGTCGCCGGTGATGATCTCGCAGCCGGACCCGGTGACGAGCGCATCGTCTTCGATGCGGATGCCGATGTCGTGATAGGCCGCTGGCACATCGGCGGCGGCGCGAACGTAGATGCCGGGCTCGACGGTCAGCACCATGCCGGGACGCAGCACGCGCCAGGGCTTTTCGCGGCCGGCCTGCGCGGCTTCGCCGGGTTCGCGATAGCCGCCGCAGTCGTGGACATCCATGCCGAGCCAGTGACCGGTGCGGTGCATGTAGAAACGCCGGTAGCTGCCGCTCTCGATGGCGCCGTCGAGCGATCCGCTGATCAGGCCGCAATCGATCATGCCTTGGGCAAGCACCCTGACCGCGGCGTCATGCGGATCGATGAAGCGCATGCCCGGCCGCGTGGCGGCAATCGCGGCCGCCTGGGAGTCGAGCACGATGTCGTAGAGCGCGCGCTGCGGTCCGCTGAAGCGGCCGTTGACCGGGAAGGTGCGGGTGATGTCGGAGGCATAGCCGTCGAGCTCGCAGCCGGCATCGATCAGCAGCAGGTCACCGTCGCGCAGGGCATCGGCATTGTCGCGATAGTGGAGCACGCAGGCATTGCGACCGCCGGCAACGATCGATCCATAAGCCGGGAACTGCGATCCCTGGCGCCTGAATTCATGGAGCAGTTCGGCTTCGATCTCGAACTCGCGACGCCCGGGTGCCGTGGCCTGCATGGCGCGCACATGGGCCTGTGCCGAGATTCGCGCGGCCCGCTGCATCAGGTCGATTTCGGCGGCGTCCTTGATGAGCCGCATTTCGTCGAGCAGGGCGTTCAGATCGTAGGCGGTGGCCGGTGCGTTGATGCCGGCGCGGGCCTGCGAGCGCACTGCACCGAGCCACTGCTGCACGCGGGCATCGATCTCGGGGCGTTCGGCGAGCGCGTAAAAGAGCGCCGGCTGATCGGCCAGCAGGTGCGCCATCTGCGCATCGATGCTCTCGATCGGAAACGCGCTGTCAAAGCCGAAGCGTTCGGCGGCGGCATCCGGGCCGAAACGAAAGCCGTCCCAGATTTCACGCTCTTCATGCTTTTCGCGGCAAAAGAGGATCGATCGGCTTGAGGTGGCATCGGCCACGATGACCACCACCGCTTCGGGTTCGGGGAATCCGCTCAGGTAATGAAAGTAGCTGTCGGAGCGGTAGGGATAGTGAGCATCGCGATTGCGGATCACCTCGGGCGCCGTGGCGACGACGGCCACGCCGCCACCACGGGCGCGCATCAGGTCGGCCAGCTTCAGGCGTCGGGACAGGTAGGGTTGCATGTTGGCCTCAGGGTCTGTCGGGTGCTCGGGACGGAGCAGCGTGATTCGTCAATTGTGCATCGAGTCGCGCCAGGCGCTGCGGTGTACCCACGTCGGTCCAGCGGCCGTCATGCCGTTCGGCACCCGCAAGACCCTGAGCGGCAGCCTGTCGCAGCAGCGGCGCGAGCGGCGCGCGGCTGCCCTTGGCCACGCCCCGGAACAGTGTCGGGTGATAGACGCCGATGCCCGAGAAGGTCAGGCGCGGTGCGTCGGTGTCGGCGAGTTTCAGCCCATCAAGTCGGCCGCCATCCAGCACAAAATCGCCCTTGGGATGATGCTCGGGGTTGTCGACCAGCACACACCAGGCGAGCCAGTCGAGCGCGGTGAGCTGTTGACCGATCGTGCGCGCCCGTGCCGGATTCCAGTCGCACCAGATATCGCCGTTGATGACCAGAAACGGATCGTCACCCAGCATCGGCAGCGCCTGGGCGATGCCCCCGGCCGTCTCGAGTGCCTGCGCCTCGGGCGAATAGCGGATCGACATGCCCCAGCTCGAGCCATCGCCAAGCGTGCGCTCGATCTGCTCGCCCAACCAGGCATGGTTGATCACCACCTCGCGAAAACCCGCGCCAGCCAGTCTGCGAAGGTGCCAGCCGATCAGTGGCAAGCCGCCCGCCGGCAGCAGCGGCTTCGGGCAGACATCGGTGAGGGGGCGCATTCTTTCGCCGCGGCCGGCGGCCAGAATCATGGTGCGCATGGGGAGCCTGACCGATCTCTCAGGGCGTTCAGAAGGTATGGCCGATGCGCTGGCTGCGGCCCTCGATGCGGTCGATCAGCCGCGACAGCGGCGCCAGCGTCACATAGCGCGCGGCGACATCCTGCACATAGCGCAGGACCAGGGGCAGATCGGCAAGATAGCGATCCTTGCCATCGCGATGGCTGAGCCTGGCAAAGATGCCCAGCACTTTCAGGTGGCGCTGCAGGCCCATCCATTCGAAGTCGCGATAGAAGTCGCCGAAGTCGGCGCGTACCGGCAGGCCGGCCTTGCGTGCCCGCTCCCAGTAGCGCACCGCCCAGTCGATGATCTGCTCTTCTTCCCAGCGGATGTAGGCATCGCGCAGCAGCGAGACCAGGTCGTAGGTGATCGGCCCGTAGACCGCGTCCTGGAAGTCGAGGATGCCCGGATTGCGCGTTCCGTCGAGCACCATCAGGTTGCGCGAATGAAAGTCGCGGTGAACGTCGACCTGCGGCTGCGCCAGCGTGTTCTGAAGGATGGCCTCGAAAGCGGCATCGAGCACCGCCTGTTCGGCGGCATCAAGGGTGATCCCTTTATGGCGCGTGACGTACCACTCGGGAAAAAGCTGCAGCTCACGCATCAGCCGCTCGCGGTCGTAGGGCGCAAAGCTCGCCGGATCGCTGGCAAGCTGCAGGCGGATCAGCGCATCAATGGCGTCGCCGTAGAGGCCTTGCGCGGTGGCCGCAGACAGCTGCGAGAGATAGGTGGTGGACCCGAAGTCCTCGAGCAGCAGCAGGCCACGCGGCAGATCGGCGGCGACGACTCTCGGCACGCTCACGCCGCTGCGTGCAAAGACCTTCGCGGCATGAACGAAGGGCGCGCAGTCTTCCTGGGGCGGCGGCGCGTCCATGACGATCAGGCTGGCGCGCTGGTCGGAGCGGGCGTCGGGGCGGGTATCCACGCGGAAGTAGCGTCGAAAGCTCGCGTCGTCGGAGGCCGGGCGCAGACTGTCGATGCTCAGGCCG
>CAIVAS010000252.1 GCA_903903975.1 uncultured Burkholderiales bacterium | reverse complement strand
ATTGCCGATTCCCGCCGTGATGCGCAGGTCATGGCTCGGCCGGTCATGCGCCTTTCGCCCGGCGATTATCGGGCGCTGCTGTCGCCGCGTGCCTTTGCCGACCTGCTCGAGATGCTCTCCTGGGGCGGGTTTTCGGCGCGCGCCCATCATGCCGGCCAGTCGCCGCTCAACTGGCTGCGCAGCGGAAAATCAACACTGTCGCCGATGCTGTCGATGGCCGAAGACCTTGACGCGGGCCTCGCCCCCGGCTTTCAGGCCGATGGCTATCCGCGTGCCCGGCGCACCGCGCTCATCGACGGCGGCCGCTTTGCCGACTGGCTGGTCTCGCCCCGAACGGCCCGTGAATATCAGCTCGCCGGCAATGCTGCGGGCGATGGCGAGATGCCCGAAACCCTGCGCGTGCAGCCGGGTTCGATGAAGGCATCCGATGCACTGGCCGCGCTGGGCACCGGTCTGTCGATCTCGAACTTCTGGTATCTGAATTTTTCCGATCGACCGTCGGCCCGAGTTACCGGCATGACCCGCTTTGCCTGCCTGTGGGTCGACAAGGGCGAGCCGGTGGCCCCGGTCGAGGCGATGCGATTCGACGACAGCCTCTATCGCCTGCTTGGCGATCAGCTTCTGGCGCTGGGCGACACCGCGGTGCTGATGCCCGCGGGCGATACTTACGACGCTCGGGCGACCGGTGGCATCGAGGTGCCTGGTGCACTCCTGGGTGCGGTGCGTTTCGCACTCTAGTCAATCGCCAGGCGCATCACGCGCCAGCCTCACCCTGTCGGGCTAGAATCGTCCTCGCAATGGCCAACCCGGACCACGGTTTGCGGGCCAGGGTCTGCGGACCAGGGTCGGGTGCATGCGACGACGAATTGAGCGACCGCGATCAGTGGTCGACGACACAGGGAGACGACACCGATGAAGTTCATGTCCTTCAATCTCATGCCCTATCGGTTTTTGCCGATGGACTTTCCGCAGAAGCACCGATCGGTATGGGTCGATATCCCCGGTGATCTCTACGATCCGGTCAAGGGCAATCAGCTCTACAACGAGTACATGGACCAGCTCGAGTACGCGGCCCAGATTGGGTTTGATGGCATCTGCGTCAACGAGCACCATGCCAACGGTTACGGGCTGATGCCTTCGCCGAACATCATCGCCGCCGGGCTAGCACGCCGCACCAAGGATGTGGCCCTGGTGGTGCTGGGCAATTCGGTGGCGCTCTACAACCCGCCGCTGCGGGTCGCCGAGGAATTCGCCATGCTCGACTGCATTTCGGGCGGGCGGCTGGTGGCGGGTTTTCCGGTGGGCACCAGCATGGACACCAACTATGCCTACGGTCAGGTGCCGACCACGCTGCGCGAGAAATACTACGAGGGCGTGCGCCTGATTCTCGAAGCCTGGAAGCGCAATGACGTCTTTGCCTTCAACGGCGAGTTCACGCAGCTGCGCTATGTCAACTGCTGGCCCAAGCCCTTCCAGAAGCCGCATCCGCCGGTCTGGATTCCGGGTGGCGGGTCGGTCGAGACCTGGGACTACTGCGCCGACATGGGCTTTCTCTACAGCTACCTGTCCTTCTCGGGCTACAAGCGGGCGAAGGTTTTCATGGATGGTTTCTGGGAGACCCTCGAGCGCAAGGGGCTGCCGCAAAATCCGTATCAGGCCGGCTTTGTGCAGTTCGTTGCGGTCGGCGATTCGGATGACGAGTGCGCCGAGAAGTTCGGCCCGCATGCCGAATGGTTCTTCAACAAGACGCAGCATGTCTATGGCGGCTTTGCCGAGGCGCCCGGTTATCGCACGCTCACCACCATCAAGATGGGCATGGAGAGCCAGCAGAAAGGCCCGCGCATCATTGACACTACCTGGAAGGAGATGGTCGATCGCGGCACCGTGATCGCCGGGACGCCCAAGCGGGTGACCGAACAGATCGAGGACCTCGCGCGCACGCTCAATGTCGGTCATCTCGGCGTGCTCGCCCAGTTTGGCGACATGCCGCATGACAAGGTCATGGTCAACCTCAAGCGCATTGCGACCGAGGTCACGCCCCAGCTCAAGCATCTGTGGGACGACAAGTGGGAAGACCACTGGTGGCCCAAGCCGATGGCCACGCCGCGGCTGCCGCATGCCATCCCGAAATTCGTCGAGGGGGTCGGCCAATGAGCAACACGCTGACACTGCCCGGAACCGGCTGGTCGGTCGAATACGACACGCTCGGACAGGGCCCGGTGCTGGTCTATCTGCATGGCGCCTTCGGTCTTGAATGGTCGATGCCGCTGGTCCATGAACTGGCGCGCAGCCATACCGTGATCGCGCCCTGCATGCCCGGTTACGGCGCAAGCGAAGGCCTCGATCGCATCGGGACTTTCTACGATCTGTCGGTCTGGCTCGACGAAGTGCTGGACGCGCTCAAGCTCGATTCGGTCGCGCTGGCGGGCCACGATTTCGGCGGTGCTGCAGCCGCCGAATATGCGGCGCTCTTTCGCAGACGCGTGCGCGAACTCGCACTGGTGACGCCTTATGGCATTTGGCCTGAGGGCGAGCCGATGCCCGACATCTTTGCGCTCACACCCGGCGCGCTGACCAAGCTGCTCTTTGCCGATCCGACCGGCCCGCATGCCGGCGCCTTCAACATTCAGCATCCCGACAAGGCCCGCCAGGATGAGGCGATTCTGAGCCGGCGCCAGGCCATGATTGCGGCCGCCAAGTTGCTCTGGCCGATTCCCGACAAAGGGCTTCGTCATCGTCTCTATCGGATTCAGGCGCCGACGATCGTGATCGGCGGCACGCGTGACGAGCTGATGGGCGAGGCCTACATCAGGGATTTCGCAAAAGGCATTGCAGGGGCGCGTGTTCAGATGCTTGAAGCGGGTCACATGGTGCCGCAGGAGGCCACGGTGGCAGCAGCGGCATTGATTTCAAAACTTTCGCAAAAGGTGCCGGCATGATCCCGAACACAACGATGAGTCGCCATCGCGCCTCGCGCAGGTCGCTGATGCTGGGCGCTGCCGCAGCAATCGGTCTGCCGATGAGTGTGGCCGCACAGTCAAAGTGGAAGCCCGAGCGCCCGATCACGATCTACAACCCGTTTGCCGCAGGTGGCGCGACCGACATTCATTTGCGCTTTCTGGCCGAAAAAGTCAGCAAGGCGCTCGGGCAACCGATCCTGGTCGACATCAAGGCCGGTGCGGCCGGCACGCTCGCCCCGGCTCAGCTGCTCAACTCGAAACCCGACGGCTATCAGCTCGCGGTCATGAGCATCAACAGCCTGCGGTATCCGCACTATCAGTCGGTGCCCTGGGACCCCTTGCGCGACTTCACCTACATCACCGGTCTGTCGTCCTACACCATGGGGATCGTGGTGCGGACCGAGTCGCCCTGGAAGACCATCGAGGATCTGATTGCCGCCGGCAAGAAGGACCCCGAGAAATACACCTATGGCACCAGTGGGATCGGCGGCAGCGGCAATCTGATGATGATCGAGGTCGAGCAGGTGACCGGCGCGAAATTCACGCACGTGCCCTACAAGGGCGGCGCCGAATGGGTGCCGGCGCTGATGGGCGGGCATATCGATTTTCTGGCCGATGCCGCGCAGTGGGCGCCGCAGGTCGACAGCGGGCAGTTCCGCATTCTGGCGATGGCCACCGAGCAGCGCATTCCCAAGTATCCCGATGCGCCGACGCTCAAGGAGCGTGGCATCAACGCGATTGCGCACAGCCCCTATGGGCTGGTCGGTCCGAAGGGCCTGCCCTCGAATATCGTGCAGACGCTTCATGAGGCCTTCAATGACGCGACCAACGACCCCGGCACCCAGCCGCTGCTCGATCGCTTCATCCAGGTGCCGTGGCGTCGCAATCCGGCCGAATACAGGGCTTATTCGGAGGCCTATTTCAACAGCGTCAAGCCGCTGCTGATCAAGGCCGGCTTGGCCAAATAAAAGGGTGCAAAGAGGCTTTCAAAGCAAGGCTGAAAGCGGGGCTGCAGGGCGGGTGGCTCTCAGCCCAGATGGGTGGTGAACCAGTCGAGTGCTGCGGCAATCGACTGGTCGAGCAGGCCCATATACGGGTCGTAGTGGCGCCCCTTCAGCGTGATCAGCCGCTTGGGTTCTCCGGCAAGCGCAAACGCTTCGAGCTGCCAGGCGACCGGGGTCTGGGTATCCTGGTCGGCCACGATCATCAGCAGCGGCGTGGGTGATATCCGGGCAATGAAGTCGATCGGCTCATAGGTGCGCATCAGCTCCAGGCTTCGCATCGTCAGGGCATTGGGATAGACGCCTGCGCGATCGACCGCGCGTGCCCATTCCTCGGTCTCGGAGCCGGATGGTGCCGGCCGGGTGATCACTGCCGGCTCGCCGCGTGCACGGGCGTCTCGGTCTGCCGACAGACGCTCCATGAAACGGGCCCGCCGATCAGCAGGCACCCAGCTGGCAAAGGTCCGCTCACCCGATACCAATGGCACTTGCGAGACCACGCATCGCACGCGCCTGTCGAGTGCGGCCACGGTGATCGCATGTCCACCCGAATAGCTGGTGCCCCACAAGCCGATTCGTTCCGGATCGACGCCCGGCAGCGTACGCAAAAAGGAGAGGGCGGCCCTCATGTCCTCGACCTGCACCCACGGGTGGGTTTCGTAGCGGGGAAAGCCTTCGCTCTTGCCCCAGTTGCGGTGGTCATAGACCAGGCAGACAAAGCCTGCCGCCGCGAACGCCTTGGCATAGTCATCGAGACCGAGTTCCATCAGCGCGGTAAAGCCATGGCTGAGCAGGATTGCCGCCCGTGCCGGTGCCGGTGTGGCACCGTCCGACTCGGCCGCGTCTTCGGTCGGGCGATAAAGCCAGCCGTGCAGCTTGACCCCATCGCCGTCGAAAAAAAGATCCTGTCGCGTGAAGTCCATCTTGCGCTGTCCTGTCAGAGATAAGCGGCCGAGAGCTGGCTCACCACATCGGCCTTCTTCAGTTCGTCGGCCGTGCCCTGCATCACCACGCGGCCATGCCGCAGCACATAGCCCTGATCGGCGATCTGCAAGGCCATGGCGGCCATCTGCTCGGCCAGGATCACCGTGGTCTGGCGCGAATTCGAATAGTGGGTGATGAAGCCGAAGATCTGCTGCACGATGATCGGTGCGAGGCCCAGTGAAGGCTCATCGAGCAGCATGTATTGCGGCTCGCGGATGGTCACGCTCGAGACGATCAGCATCTGCTGCTGACCGCCCGACAGCATGCCCGACTTGCCGTGGCGGCGTTCCTTCAGGATCGGGAAGGATTGGTAGACCTGCTCGAGTGCCTGCGCGAACGGCGTGCGCCTTGGCCCGAAGCTCCATGCGATCGACAGGTTTTCTTCGACGCTCAATCCCCGGAACAGGCGTCTGCCTTCCATGGCGAGCGACACGCCTTTGCGTGCACGCAGATGGGTCGGCATGCGGGTGAGGTCTTCGCCATTGATCGTGATCGAGCCGCTCGCCGACTGTGCTGCGCCGGCAATCGCCTTGAGCAGGGATGACTTGCCTGCGCCATTGGCTCCGAGAACCGCCGTGATCTCACCGGGTCGCGCGATCAGGTTGATGTCGTGCAGGGCCTTGATATTGCCGTAGGCGACATTGACATTCTTCAGTTCAATCATGGGCCACCTGCTGGATGCCGAGATAGGCTTCGATGACCGCCGGATCGCGGCGCATGCCCGACATGTCGCCGCGATAGATCACGCGTCCGCTGTCGAGCACGACCACGTCGTCGACGATGTCGTTGACGAAGTCCATGTGATGCTCGATCAGCAGCACCGACTTGCCCTGAGACTTGATGTAGCGGATGACCTCGGCAAGCCGGCCAAGCTCACCTTCGGACAGACCTGCCGCGGGCTCATCGAGCATCAGGACATCGGGATCGGCCATCATCGCGCGCGCCACTTCTGTCAGCCGCCGATAGCCATAGGGCAGTGACTCGAGCAGTTGATCGGCAACGCCCGACAGGCCTGCAACCTCCATCACCTCGGTGGTCCGAATCAGATGGGCCTGCTCTTCCCGCATCACGCCAGGAAGGCGCAAGGCCGAGGCGATCATCGAGCTGCGATAGCGAAGATGAGCACCCAGCAGGACGTTTTCACGGACCGTGAAGCTGGGCACCAGTCTCGGGTCCTGGAAGGTCCGCACCACGCCCTGCGCAGCGATCGCGTGATTGGCTTGACCGCCGATGTCCTTGCCGCGAAAAACCACCTGTCCCGAACTCGGCGTGTAGATGCCGCTGGCGACATTGACCAGCGTGCTCTTGCCCGATCCGTTGGGGCCGATGAGCGCCGTGATCCGGCCCGGGTGCAGCGCCAGCGAGACGCCATCGACGGCCACCAGACCGGCAAAGCGCCTGACCAGATCGCGCACTTCGAGCAGCGGTGCTGTATCGGTCTGATGGCCCGCTGTGGCTGCCACAGGCTCGGCAGTCTGCGCAGCCGACGCATCGATCCGCGCCGGCACGCCGGCTGCGGTGAGGCCTGCCGCCCTGAGCGCACGTGGCTGGATGAAGCGGGCGGGCTCTGTGATCGCGCCGGCGAATCCCTTGCGAAACAGCAGGAAAACCACCATCAGGATCAGGCCATAGACCATGAACTGATAGGCCGCGAAAGCCTGCAGCTTGCTGGGCAAAAATGTGAAGAGCACCGCGCCAAGAACGGGTCCGACGATCGTGCCGATCCCGCCCACCACCGCCATGACCAGCACTTCGACCGAGCGCATGATGGTGAAGCTGTCGGGGCCGAGATAGCCCACGAGGTGGGCATAGAAAGCACCGGCCAGCCCGGCGATCGCCGCACTGATCGCATAGGCACGGCGCTTGGTTTGTGCCTGGTCGATGCCGATGCTGCCGGCGGCAATTTCACTTGCCTGGATCGCAAAAAAGGCACGGCCGTGATGCGACTGGATGAAGTTGCGCAACAGCCAGAGCACGACTGCGGCAGCCACCAGGAGAATTCTGAAATAGTCGATCGCGTCGATTTTCAGACCCAGGATGGTCAGGCTCTTGAGGGTCGGCGATGCGATGCCGCTCAAGCCCATCACGCCGCCGGTCACATCGTTCCACTCCTTGATGATCTCGAAGCACAGCAGGCCGAAGCCCGAGGTCATCATCGCGAGGTAGAACTCCTTGACCCGCCCCGCCGGTACCGCGAGCAGCCATCCGACGGCCGCCGTGATGACGGTGCCGCCAAGTATTGCAGCGATCACCGGCGCGCCGGCCGACTTGACCAGCAAGGCCGATCCGTAGGCACCGATGGCGAAAAATCCGGCGTGACCCAGCGATATCTGCCCGGCAACACCGGTCAGCAGATTGATGCTCTGGGCGAGCAGGATGTTGAGCATCACGAAGGACAGCAATTGAACCGTCCCACGGTCGGCCGATGCCGGCCAGAACCACAAGGCCAGCAGCACGACGAGACTCGTTGCCGGATGACCCAATACTGTCGAGACAGTCTGTCGCAGGGCGTTCATACCTTGACCACCTCTTTTTCGCCCAGCAGGCCTTCCGGGCGAATCGCCAGTGCGAGCATCAGCAGTGCGAAGGCAATGCCCTGTTCGGCGGCGGTCGAGATGTAGCCGCCAACCAGCTTTTCGGTCACCCCCAGAAAGATGCCGCCGGCAAGCGCGCCCCAGGTGTTTCCGATGCCGCCCAGCACCGCTGCCACGAAACCGAAGATCAGCAGATTGAAGCCGAAGGCCGAGTCGACCGTGCCGGTGATCTGTGCGACCAGCACCCCGGCAATGCCTGCCAGGATGCCGCTGCCGACATAGGACAGGGTCACCACCTTTCGCACCGGCACGCCCATGACTGATGCCAGATCAGGATCCATCGCGACCGCCTGCAGGGCGCGGCCCCAGGCGGTGCGTTTGAGGAAGTATTCGAAGGCCAGCACCAGCACCAGTGCGATCGCGAGGATCACCAGATACTGGGCCGACAGACGCACGCCGAAGACGCTCACATAGTCGCGCGGCGAGAACAGGAAGGACGGAAAGGCCAGCGCCTGCGAGCCGAAATATTTCGCCACGAAGCCCTGCAGAAAGATGCCGATGCCCAGCGTGGTGACCACCCAGCCCATGCTGCCCCCAAGCTTGGCGATCGGTCTGATCGCGATGGCTTCGGTCAGGCCGCCCACCAGACCGACCAGCGCGATGCCGGCCAACAGCGCTGCGTACAGGTTCATGCCCTGGCCTGCAAAGAGCACGGCGGCGACCGCGGCGAGCATCATCACCGACCCCTGTCCGAAGTTAAGGGTGCGGGTGGTGAGGAAGGTGAGGTTCAGCCCGAGCGCGATCAGCGCATAGACCGCCCCCACGCTGATGCCGCCCAGGATCAGGCTGGCCGCAAAGCCCATTCGGTGTCTCCCTGTATCGGAGGGGCATCCCCTGCGCGAGGCCAAAGCCTGCCGCAGGGGATTGCCCGCCCTTTTTTACGTTGCCGTTTACGTTGCCGAGTCGAGGGTCGTCTTCGCCGCGCGTTTACTGCTTGGTGATCGACAGCACGACCTGACCCTTGTCGTTCTTCACGTACTCGAACATGCCGAGATCCTTGGGTGCCACCAGCAGACGTTGCGTCGGCGAGAAATTGGCCACGCCGTTTGAAATCTGCAGTCCCTTGATCTGGTTGATCGCAGCAACCACCTTGGCCGGTTCGGTCGTGCCCGCAATGCGGATCGCTTCGACCAGCATGTTGGTGCAATCGAATCCGGCACCGACGGTCAGCGCAAAGTAGACCTGCGGCGTGGTCGGATCGTCACCCCACCAGCGGTCTTTCTCCTTTCCGAATTTCACCGCATAAGCATCGGTGAGTTCCTTGGCAACGCCGCTTGGCACCTTGCCAGGGGCATAGGTGGCCAGCATCGTGGCTCGGGTGCCGACCGCCAGTTCGCCTGCGCCTTCCTTGTAGGGCAGGGAGATGCCGCCGCCGCTGGTGATCAGGGGCACATCGAATCCGGCGCGCAGCATGTTGCGACGGATCACCGCCATGTCGGCACCCAGGCCGACCACGACCAGCACATCGGCGCCGGCGCGCTGCACCCGGCTGATCTGCGCGGTCATGTCCTGAGCCCGCTGGTTATACGACTCGACCGCGACCGGCTTGGACTTGGTCAGCTTCTCGATATCGGCGCTCAGCAGCTGCGCGCCCGAGACGCCGTAGCCGGTGCTCTCGTGCATGATCCCGATCTTCTTGTAGCGCTGGGTGGTGTAGCCGCTCAGTGCCTGCGCTTCGACGTCATTCTGGATGGCGGTCGAGATGACGTTCTTGCGGGCCGGTTTGTCGACACCGTCGGGATAGACGACGGTGGGGGTTTGCGCCTGCGGGTTGCAGTAGGCGCGGCCATCGACCGTCACCATGTCGATGACAGCAAGCGTCGGGCCGCTGCCGCCGGGCCCGACGATCACGTCGATCTCGGGGGCATCGAGGATCTTGCGGATGTTCTGCACGGCGCGATCGGGCACGAGCTGGTCGTCGAGCGAAATCGCGAGTTCGACCTTGCGCCCGAGCACCCCGCCCTTGGCGTTGATGCGATCGATCGCCAGTTCGATGCCGCGGCGCGTGCCTTCGCCGAATTCGTTGTAGGGGCCGGTGAGGGCACCGGTGTTGCCGATCTTGACGGTCTGCGCGCCAGCGCCGGTGGCTGCCGCCACGAGCGCCACGCCGAGCGCGCGGGCGATCCATGTCAGGGTGTGACGTGAGGTCATGGTGTCTTGTCTCCTTGGGTTGTCGTGCTTGTTAGCTGCTTGTGATCCTGGTGCACAGCCCTCAGGCTGCATTCATCAGAAGGCCATGTCGAGGATTTCCTTGATCTGGTCGGGATGAGTGATCGGCCGCGGGTTGGCAAGCACCATCGGGCTTTGCATCGCCGAGGCTGCAATCCGGTCGAATTGTTCACGCTCGACCTTCACCTCGCGAAGTGTCGTCGGCAGCCCCAGGCTGCGGATGAGATCCTGCACAAGATCGGCCGCGTCGGCCTGAGGCTGATCGAAGGCCTGCGCGATCCGACGCAGCGGGGCCTCGACCGCATCGCGATTGAATCGCATGACATTGGGCAGCATCACGCACGAGGTGTGGCCATGCGCCACGCCTGCGACCGCGCCAAGCTGATGGCCGATGCCGTGACTGGCGCCCCACTCGACGCGACCCATGCCGGTCGAGGCAAGCCACACGCCGAGCTGGCTCTGCAGGCGCATGGCCAGATCGGCAGGCGTGGCACGGTTGGCCGGCAGGGACTCGCGCAACATTCTCAGGCCTTCGGCGCAGGTCGCCGCGACGAAAGGATTGGGCGTGCGCGAGCAGATCGATTCGACCGCATGGTCGACCGCGCGGATGCCGGTCGACAGCCACAGCCATTCGGGCGTGTGGACGGTTAAAGCCGGATCGAGGACCACCATCTGCGCGCAGATGAACTTGCCGACATACAGGTCCTTGACCTGACGGGCCCGGTCGGTGCATCCGCCGATATTGCTGAATTCGGCGGCCGACAGCGTGGTTGGGACGATGATCTGGCGCACCGGCGAGGGCTTGCACGGCGGAATCTTCCAGCTGCCGTCCGGATTCATCGTGACCCGGTAGTCGCCCAGCTGCTCGATCGTCCTGATGTTTTCGGCCAGGACGATCTGCGCCACTTTCACGGTGTCGATCGGCGAGCCGCCGCCAACAGTGATGATCAGGTCGGCCTGTGCGGCCTCGATGGCACGCGCGGTCTCGAGCACCGAGGCCTGCGGCGAGTGTTCCTCGGTGTCATCGTAGACACCGACCACGCGATCACCCAGACGCGCGCGCAGCGACGTGATCACATCAGTGCGACGATTCAGCGTTTTGCTGGCGACCACGAAAAGCCTGCGCGCGCCGAGCTCTTCAGCGATCTGGTTCAGTGCATCGGCGGCCGGCCGGCCGTAGATGACCCGTTCCTGCTGAATGAAGTCGTATTTCCCTGAGATCACGGTCGCCTCCTTGGTCGATGCCGGCGTCAATCGCGCGGCAGCGCGTGCTTGGTGACCTTGCCGGTCGCGTTGTGAGGCAGTTCGGCCAGAAAGCGCACCGTCTTCGGAATCTTGAAACGCGCGAGGTTGCGCGCGCAGTGCTCCAGGATGTCGTCGGCATTCAGTCGACTGCCCGTCTTGAGCACGATGAAGGCGCGACCGACTTCGCCCCATTTGTCGTCGGCGATGCCGATGACGGCGGCTTCGGCGATGTCCGGAATCCGGTACAGGGCATCTTCGACCTCGGCGGGATACACATTTTCGCCGCCCGAGATGAACATGTCCTTCCAGCGGTCGACGATGAAGTAAAAGCCTTCCTCATCGACATAGGCCGCGTCGCCGGTGTGAAGCCAGCCGTCGACCAGCGTTGTGCTGTTGGCTTCCGGGCGCCGCCAGTAGCCGGGTGTGACCGTCGGCCCCTTGATCATCAGTTCGCCGGTCTTGCCGGGCGGCAGTTCGCGGCCTGCGTCATCGATGATCTTCAGGTCGGCATGCAGCACCTGTTGTCCCGATGATCCGATCTTGTCGAGGGCGCGTTCCTTGCTCAGCAGGGTGCCGATGGTGCAGGTCTCGGTCATCCCCCAGCCTTGCTGAAACATCACGCCCTTGCCGGCGTAGAGCTCCAGCAGCGCGATCGGCGATGCGGCGCCGCCGATGCCCACACTCACCAGATGATCGAAGCGTGCGGCCTCGAAACCCGGCAGCTGGCTCATGAAGAGAAAGTTCGTCGGCACGCCAAAGACATGCGTGATGCCGCTGTCGGGCCTTGCGAGCAGATCGAGTGCCTGCTGGGCATCGAACTGACGCATGATCGCGACCGGTGCGCCGAGATGAAAGCAGGGCATCGAATACAGGCAGATCCCGCCGACGTGAAACTGAGGCAGGTAGGTCAGGCCTTTGGAAGAACGGGTGAGTTCGGTCAGCATCGTGGCGTTGACCGCATTGAAAAATTGGGCGCGGTAGGTGATCTGCGCGCCCTTGGGCCGCCCGGTGGTGCCCGAGGTGTACATCAGCACCCAGACATCGTCGAGCTTGGGGCGGTGTCTCAAAGCGGGTGCACCGCCGGCTGCCATGATTTGCTCGTAATCGCTGTCGCCGCCATCCCGTTTGAGGATCAGATGCGGCAGTTTGCAGCGCCGTTTGAGTTCGGCAACCTGCTCGGTAAATTCTTCGCTGTAAAAGAGCACCGTCGGTTCAGCATCATTGATGATGAACTCGAGCTCCGGCACGGCCAGTCGCCAGTTGAGCGGCAGGTGAATGGCACCGGTGCGGGGCGCGGCGAAAATGATTTCGTTGTTGTCGGTGGAGTTGTGGCAAAGGGTTGCCACGCGATCGCCCGGTTTGACGCCGGCCTCCCGCTGCAGATAGCCGGCCAGTGCGTCGACCCGCTGATGCATCTGCAGATAGGAAAACGTTCTGCCCGAATACAGATCCTGCTGTGCAGGACTGTTGGGCGCAAAGCCGGCGTGATAAGCGATCCAGTCGTAGTGCTGGATTTCCATACAAGCGTCTCCTCTGCGGCGATGACGGACCAAGAGCGGCCCAAAACGTCATGAGCCCGACCCGAGTGGCGACGCGTCTGTCGTGCGCGTCGTCCCATCGCTCTGTCTGTGGAGGCAGAGGATGCCTGTGGCGCTGTCGCAGCACAAGCCCCTGAGTCGCTGGCGCCTGAGCTCGCCCCTAACGCGAAGATGCTGCCGGCTTCGGGTCGGTCACGAAACCGATCTTCGAAACACCGGCCTGCTGCGCTGCGGCCATCACTTCTGCGACCGACTGATACCGAACCTGCTGGTCGGCGCGAAGATGCAGCTCGGGCTGAGGCTTGCGCTGCGAGGCTTCTGCCAGACGCGTGCGCAACGCGGCTGAGTCGGCAAGCGGCGCATCGTTCCAGAACACCCTGCCTTCGGCATTGATCGATACCGTGATCGTCTCGGGTTTTTCAGGCGACACCGGCGCTTTGGCGCTCGGCAGGTCGATATGGATGGCATGCGTGAGCAGCGGCGCGGTGATGATGAAAATCACCAGCAGCACGAGCATGACGTCGACCAGCGGTGTCGTGTTGATTTCGGCCATGGGTTGCATGGGCCCGCCGCGCGAATCGAATCCACCGAATGCCATGTTTGTCCTTTGCAAAAGAGAGGCGTGTCGCGCCGTTCAGTGGCCGACCGCGCGGATGGTCTGTGTTGCGTCGGGCAGGCTGGTTCGCAGCGCATCGGGTGCACCCGAATCGATGCGGCTGCCGGTGGTCATCAGGGCGAGCAGGTCGTGCGCAAAGCCGTCCAACTCAGCCAGCATGACCCGGTTGATGCGCGTGAAGGCGTTGTAGGCCAGCACCGCCGGAATCGCCACCGCCAGACCGGCAGCGGTCATGACCAGCGCTTCACCGACCGGACCTGCCACCTTATCGATCATGACCTGGCCAGACGAGGCGATCTGAATCAGTGCGTGATAGATGCCCCAGACCGTGCCGAACAAGCCGATGAAGGGCGCGGTGCTGCCCACCGAGGCGAGGAAGGTCAGTCCTGACTCGAGTCGAGCCGCGGTCTGCGTCATCTCCTGGCGCAGGACGCGGGTGACCAGTTCGTTGCGATCGACCGAGGCGGCCAGGCTGGCGTCGGACTGCATCTGCACGGCACGGTGCGCCTTGTCGGCAATCGGCGCGAAGACCTGCTCCGGATCCTCGCGACGCAGGGTGTCGATCGCCTCAGGCAAGGAGCGGGCCGCCCAGAAGCGGTCGAGTGCGCTGCCGGCGCTGCGTCGCATCCGCCAGGCCGACCAGGCTTTGGCCAGGATGAAATACCAGCTCACCACCGACATCGCGAGCAACAGCCAGGTCAGGCCATGCGTGACGACGTCGCCCGCTTGCCAGAAATGCATCAATCCGAGTTCTTCTGCGTTCATTTGGCTAACCCTCCAGCCTGAAAATCCATTCCCAGTTGCGATACCACTCGGCGACCGGCTGACCGTCGACGGTTGCGGGACGAAACCGCCACTTTCTCACGGCTTCCATCGCGCTGCGATCCAGCGCTGCTGAGCCGCTCGATTCGCGCAACTGCACCTCGATGACCGCGCCATCGGCGCCGACATGTACATCGAGCCGCACCTGGCCCTGCTCGCCCATGCGCCGCGCCGATGACGGATAGCCGGGAGCGGTGTTGCCGGCCCAGCTGGCGTCAACCCGCGGACCGGTGCGGCGTGCCGTCTGGGATGCGCCCGAGGAACCGGCTGCCGAGGCCTGTCGCGGGCTCTGCGCCGATGAGGGCGGGCTGGCATCGGCGCCTGGCGCTGATGATGCACTCGCTGACGGCAGGGTGATGGCGTTCTCGGCAGGCGGTGCTGGCGCGGCGGCAACTGGGGGCGCGGGTGTGGAGGGCGTGGGCGCAGGCAAACTGGCGACAGCGGGCGGCGGCGGTGCGCCAGCAGGGCTGGCAAGCGGTACCGGGGCGCGCTTCGTCTCTGCCGGGCCGGTCTGGGCTGGGCGAGCTTGCGGCGCGGGCGCAAGGCTTGGCGTGGGTTTGATTGGTGGCGGCGGTGGCAGCGGTGGCGGGTCTTTCGGGGCGACCGGCGCGGGTGGGTCGAGCAGTGAGACGACAAGCGGCACGATCGGGCGATTCAGGGGTGTCACGCCGGTGGTCAGTGTCACCAGCCCGATGGCAACCGCAGCGTTGATGCCCAGCGCGCCGAGCAAAGCCGCCAGGAAGCGTCGATCGGGGCGTTTCATGAGCCGCCCCGTTGCAGGGCGCATCGCACGGTGGTCGTGCATCGTTTGCACCCTGGCGTTCGTCTCGAGCTCAGGCACTCCCGCGAGTGCTCAAGCCAAGCACGTCCTGCATATCGAAAAGACCAGGCCCCTTGCCGGCCAGAAATCGGCAGGCGCGAAGGCTGCCTTGCGCGTAGGTCGCCCGGCTGGACGATTTGTGGGTGATCTCGATTCGCTCACCGGTTCCGGCGAACAGGACAGTGTGGTCGCCCACGATGTCGCCGCCGCGAATCACCGAAAAACCGATCGAAGACGGGTCGCGCTCGCCGGTCACGCCATGGCGAGTCCAGGTGGCCGCTTCGGTCAGGTCACGCCCAAGCGCTCGAGCGATGACTTCACCCATTCGCAGCGCGGTGCCCGAGGGCGCATCGATCTTGTGGCGATGGTGCGCCTCGATGACTTCGATGTCGAAGCCCTCGGACAGCAGCCCGGCCGCGACTTCGAGCAGTTTGAGGGTCACATTCACGCCGACGCTCATGTTGGGCGCAAAGACCACGCCGACCCGCCGGGCAGCGGCCTCGATGGCCGCGCGACCGGTGTCATCGAAGCCGGTCGTGCCAATCACCATGCCCACTCCCTCGTCGGCGCAGATCTGCAGGTGATGCAGCGTGCCCTCGGGTCGGGTGAAGTCGATGACCACGTCCGCGCCGGTGATCGCCTTGCGCGGATCGTCGCTGACCAGCACGCCGGTCGGTCGGCCAAGCGTCTCGCCGGCATCGCGTCCGATGCCGGGGGTGCCCGGCACATCGAAAGCACCGACGAGTTCGGTGTCGGGCGCATCGAGCACCGATTCGATGAGCATCTTTCCCATCCGACCCGATGCGCCGGCAATGGCAATTCGGAGGGTCATCGGTTTCGGCCCTGTGTGCGGCGATAGCCGGGCAGTGCCGGATCATTGCCTTTGTCGTATTGGGGGAGCGCAACGGCTTCGATCTCGCTTACTTTGCCGTCGACGAAAACGACGGTGGCGCGACGCAATTCAGCCGACAGATTGCGGTGCTGGAATCGAAAGACATAGTCCCAGCGGTCGGGATGAAAGACGTCGACCATCAGCGGTGTTCCGAGCGCGAACTTGACCTGATCGCGGGTCATGCCGAGCTTGATCTGGTCGAGCATGAGCTGATCGACGTAGTTGCCCTGCGGCACCTCGATCCGATAGGGCTCGAGAAAACCGCTGCGGTTGGGGTCGCTCGATGAGCATCCCGCAACGGCGGCCAGCGCGGCAGCGGCGGTGAGCACAAGGCGAATGGACCAAAGTGAAGGCATGGACGGGCAGCGGGTGTCAGCGGGGAGGGAACAGTAGTGAGCCGGGGGTAATCGGAAGTCGACCCGTTATGATACGCAATTGGCCGGGATCCTCCTGTCTGGCCAGCCCGCCTGAAGACAGGCTCGATCCCCGGAGCGTGAGCGTGCCCACATCCAGCGAACTCAAGAACATGGGGCTCAAGGCCACCTTGCCCCGGCTCAAGGTGCTCGAAATTTTTCAGGAGCGCCGGCATCGACACATGAGCGCCGAGGATGTTTACCGGGAACTTCTGGCCGAGCACCAGGACATCGGCCTGGCGACGGTCTATCGGGTCCTTTTGCAGTTCGAGCAGGCCGGAATCCTCAAGCGGAACAATTTCGAATCCGGCAAGGCGGTTTACGAGCTCGACGAAGGCGAGCATCACGATCATCTTGTCTGCCTGCAGTGCGGCCGGGTCGAAGAGTTCTATGACTCCGAAATCGAGCGGCGCCAGCACCGCATCGCCAAGGATCGCGGCTTCGCGCTTCAGGATCATTCGCTGGCGCTGTATGCCAACTGCATCAAACCCGACTGCCCTGATCGCGGCTGAGACGCGGTCGCTTGGCCTGACTTTCGTTTCCCGGTTCGCCAGTCCCCGTCTTCCGGCACGGCAATTGCTTTAAACCGCCGGTATTGCCAAGGGTTTCCTTCGCCGCCTCTTCACGGTCTTCCATGAGCGCCTCTGCCCTGAACCTGTTGCCCGCACCCGAAGGCATTTACGACGAAATGTTCGATGCGGCGCATCAGCCCCGTTCGCACTATCGACGCTACGACGACTGGCTGCGCGAGATGTCCGCCGACCAGATGTCCGCCAAACGGGCCGAGGCCGATCTCATCTTCCGGCGCATTGGCATCACTTTTTCGGTCTATGGCGAGGAGGGCGGCACCGAGCGCCTGATTCCCTCGGATGTCGTGCCGCGGATCATCGCGGCCGATGAGTGGGAGCGACTCGAACGCGGGCTGGTGCAGCGGGTGACTGCGATCAACCGGTTCCTGGCCGACATTTATCACGACCGCGAAATTCTCAAGGCCGGGCTGATTCCCGAGGATCAGATCGTCGGCAACGATCAGTTTTCGACGGCCATGATCGGCGTCAAGGTTCCCCGCGATATCTATGCCCATATCGTCGGCGTCGACATCGTCCGCCATTCCGACGGCGGCTACTACGTGCTCGAGGACAACCTCAGGGTGCCTTCGGGCGTGTCCTACATGATGAGCAACCGCAAGATGATGATGCGGCTGTTCCCGGACCTTTTTCGTCGCTATCAGGTCCGGCCGGTCGAGCACTATCCGGCGCTGCTGCTTCAGACCTTGCGCGCTGCCACCGAAGTCGATTCGCCGACCGTCGTTTTGCTCACCCCGGGGCGCTTCAACAGTGCCTATTTCGAGCATGCCTTTCTTGCCCAGCAGATGGGTGTCGAACTGGTCGAAGGCCAGGACCTCTTCGTCAAGGATGAGTGCGTCTACATGCGCACCACCGACGGACCGAAGCAGGTCGACGTCGTTTATCGCCGGCTCGACGACAACTTCCTCGATCCGCTGGCCTTCCGGCCCGACTCGATGCTCGGCGTGCCGGGCCTGATGTCGGCCTATCGCCAGGGCAATGTCGTGATCTGCAATGCCGTCGGTACCGGCGTGGCCGATGACAAGTCGATCTACCCCTATGTGCCCGAGATGATCCGCTTCTATCTCGGCGAGGAGCCCATCCTCCAGAATGTGCCGACCTGGCAGTGCCGCCGTCCTGACGAACTCGCCCATGTCGCGGCCAATCTCGAAAAGCTGGTCGTCAAGGAAGTTCATGGTGCAGGGGGCTACGGCATGCTGGTCGGTCCGACCAGCAGCAGGCAGGAAGTCGCCGACTTCAGGACTCGCCTGCTCGCCAATCCGGGCAATTACATCGCGCAGCCCACGCTGGCCCTGTCGGCTTGCCCGACCTTCGTCGAGGAAGGCGTGGCACCGCGACACATCGATTTGCGGCCTTTCGTGCTGGTGGGCCGCGAGACCCGGATCGTCCCCGGCGGTCTGACGCGGGTTGCCTTGCGCCGTGGTTCGCTGGTGGTCAATTCGTCGCAAGGCGGGGGCACCAAAGACACCTGGGTGGTTGAAGACTCCGGCGCCGGCCAGGCTGCGCCTGCTCCCTGAAAGCTGCCGCCATGCTCGCCCGCGTCGCATCCCACCTCTACTGGCTCTCGCGCTACCTCGAGCGCGCCGAAAACATGGCGCGCATCCTGGATGTCGGCGCATCGCTGGCCCTGCTGTCAGGTCAGGACGACGAGCGGGCGGCCATCGAGCCGCTGATCATCACCGACACCCTCGCGTCTTTTCACAAGACCGGTCAGGCACCGACGCCCGAACAGGTGGCCCGTTTTCTGGCCTGGGGCGCATCCCACCCGTCGAGCATCGTCAACTGCCTGGAGGCCAGTCGCGAAAATGCGCGGGCGGTCAGAGGGTCGGTGACCTCCGAGATGTGGGAGAACATCAACGACACCTGGCTGCAGCTGCTCACCAAGCGCGGCCCGGTGGGCGGGCCGATCGATGCGAGCTTTTTCGAATGGGTCAAGGAGCGCTCGCATCTGTTTCGAGGCATCACCTTCGCCACCATTCGTCGCGATCAGCCCTATCAGTTCATTCGCCTGGGCACCTTCCTCGAACGTGCCGACAACACCGCTCGGATCCTGTCGGTCAAGCAGGCGCGTCAGCGTGTGGCCGGCGATGAGGGTGATGAGGTTGACCTCGCCGATCACTATCGCCTGAGCGCGGTGCTGCGGTCGGTCAGTGCGCTCGAGGCCTACCGCGATACCTATCGAGATGCCATCGGCTCGCGACGGGTCGCCGAACTGCTGATCTTCGATCCGACGCTGCCGCGATCGCTGCGTTTCTGTTTCGACGAGGTGGTGCGCATCCTGTCGGAGTTGCCGCAGGCACCGGCTCGCGAGGCACGCCGTCTTGCCGCGCATATGCTGGCCAGTCTCGAGCATGGCCTGCTCGAGGATGTCTACGCCGAAGGACTCGACGAATTCCTCGAGCGATTCCTGATCGACAACATCCGGCTCGGCAATGCGGTTCATTCGGCCTATCTCGAGATGAAGTAAGCTGTTTGGGTTGCGTCCCACTCTCTCTTGCTCGCATGACCTACTGTGTCGCCATGGCCCTTCAGGATGGGGTTCTGTTTGCGTCCGATTCCCGCACGAATGCCGGGGTCGATCATGTGTCGACCTTCTCGAAGATGACGATTTTCGAGGCCAGCGGCGAGCGTGTGGTCGTGCTCCTGAACTCTGGCAATCTGGCTACCACTCAGACGGTTGTCAGTACGCTGCGCAAGGCGCTCACCAGCGATGCCCCCAATCTGCTGAGCGTGCCGAGTCTCTTCGATTGCGCAACCCTGGTCGGCGAGGCCGTTCGGCAGGTGATTTCGCATCACTCGGGGCAACAGGCGCAGCAGGGCAGTGTCGATTTCACCTGCAATTTT
>CAIVAS010000251.1 GCA_903903975.1 uncultured Burkholderiales bacterium | reverse complement strand
ATGTGGCACTTGCGCATGTCATGCGCCGGCCAGGTCTCGGTTGGCAACTCGACCTTGTGCAGCACATCCTTGTAGGGTACTTCATGCTCGAGCATCCAGTCGGCATAGTGCAGCAGACTTTCGCGAGCATATTGAAAGTGATAGTCGCACTCGCCTAGCTCGAGCTTGACCTCAAGGTATTTGCCAAGCGACTGCAAGAAAGCCAGGTAAGACCAGCGATTTTCGATATTGGCCAGATCAAAGGCATCGATGTCGTCAGCTGGATGAATACAGCGTGCGATCAGTTCCTCGGCCTTGCTCAGATAAGCCCTGCGCCCGCTTGCCTGATAACCGTCGAGTAAGGTGGCAATTGAATTACCGGCGCCGCGGCCCGGTCCGTGATACCAGGTGTCGAGGGTATTGCTTGCCAGACCGGTCGGCCCTGGGTCGACCAACCCGAGCAGGGTGGTTGAGCCGTCATCCATCGCGATGACCCAGTCGGCCAACCCAATGACCGCCTCGAGGGCTTCCTCATCACCCGTGCGAAAGTGATGCAGCAAAAGCCCGCTTGCATAGTTGTGCTCATTGGCGGGTCCGCCGCCATAAGCCCCTTGACCTGAGGCACCCGCATTCAGCGCGCTGTAGGTCCGATGGGTCGCGGTGCGAGCTGGCAAATAATGATCGGTATGCCAGAAGAGCCCGCCGTTGAAGGCCGCTCGATCTCCGCGCGTGTGATAGACGTCGATGTCGGCAGTGTGCTCGGCAGTTTCACGGGCCAAGCGCGCCCAGCGGGCATCGCCGGTGCGAAGCGCATGAAAGCCCGCGCCCAGCACGAAATCGTATTGGTTGTTGTAGTGCGAGACGAAAGGCTCGGGGCCAGTGTGATTGACCGCCTCATGGTCGGCCCAAAGATCACCGAAATTGCGCCAGCCATATTCATCGATCACTTCACGGCGATCACTGAATGAGTCGGGGCCATCGACAATGGTTCGCACATGATCGCCCCACGCAGGGCTTGCCGAGAGGTCAGCCACAAAACCCCGCACCGCCCCACTTACCTCGACCCAGGCCGGGTCAACCCAGGCATGCGCGGGCTCGATCAGGCCATTGACTTCAGCGAGCAGTTGCTCGGATGCTCCAAACGCGAAGGCCATGCGATGACGCTTCTGCTCGCCACCCTGAAGTTCGGTCACGCGCCCGCCCTCGCCGGGAAACAGGCCGACCGACAGTTGGCCATCGGCCCATCGCAGCGCCTTCGGAAAGTTCTGCCAGAAGTCGCGCACCGATGCTGCAACGCCGACGCCGTCCTTGGCCGCTGCCAACACAGGTTGGGCGCGCAGATTACGGTCGACCTGAGACTCCGCGCTTGGCGGCTGCGGGCTGATGCGAAAGCCTTTGTAGCTGACTCCCGGACGCCCGTCAGCAGCCAGATGATTTGGCGAATTCCAGTGCTCGCCGCCGCTCGAATCCTGAACGATCGACCATGCCGAGGTAGTCGCTTGCCTGATCTCGCTGTGTGGCTGAAGTTGCCACGCAATGGCGTCGACACCCGAAGCGGGAGCCATCACGACCGACAAATCGCCAATCAGAAAAGACCCCGGATCGCCCAGATCCCAAAGACCGCCATGGTGTTGTGCTGGCTGCGGGTTGCGAAGGCGCAGATCGAGCAGCGCAGACGACGCCCCGTTGATGATCGACCAGCGAGCCGAGAATTCAAGTGGGCAGTTGTTGTCGAACCGGCCTTGAATCAGCACGACCGTGCGAACCGAGCCAGTCTCTTGAACATCGACCGAGTCGATCAGCGTCACAATCGGTGCGCCATGGGCATCCTTGAGGCTCAGTCTCGCGCCGTCTGGAGAAAGCGCGATTTCACCTTGCTTCAAGATCAGGCTT
>CAIVAS010000250.1 GCA_903903975.1 uncultured Burkholderiales bacterium | reverse complement strand
GGACGGGGTCGAAGTTCACTGGCGCGATGAAGGCCAGGGCAGCAAGCCGCTGGACGACACCGCCGCCGCATCGCTGACAGCCTGGACGCCCAGCACCGCAACGGGCAGCAACGCCGCCGCACCCGCGGCCAATCCAGGCCTGCCTTCGACGGCAGGCAGCCCTCCCGCCGCCCCGGTGCCCAACCGACCGCCTCCCAGCGGCACCACGCCCGACGACACGCCCACCATCCTGCTGCTCCATGGCACGGCATCGTCGCTGCATACCTGGGAGGGCTGGGTCAAGGCGATGTCGCCCTCATGGCGGGTTGTCAGGCTTGATCTGCCTGGCTTCGGGCTGACCGGCCCCTACCCATCGGGCGATTATTCGCCGTCTGCCACGGTCGACTTCCTCGAACGCTTTGCCGATGCCGCCGGGCTGAAGCGTTTCGTGATCGCCGGCAGCAGCCTGGGCGGTCAGGCAGCCTGGCGCTACGCCCTGCGACGCCCCGACCGCATCAGCGGCCTGATCCTCATCGACGCCACCGGCTATCCGCAGAATCTTTCAACCACCAGCGCGGTGGCCCTGCAGCTCGCGGCGATGCCGATCGTCAGCGAACTGATGCGCTGGGCGCCGATCGAAGGCATGGTCGACAGCAGTCTGAAAGACGTCTATGTCGACGACAGCCTGGTCACGCCCGAACTCGTCTCCCGTTATTCGGATCTGATGCGACGCCCCGGCAACCGGGTGGCGCTCGGCGATCGGGCCCGAAGTGCGCAACCCTCGACCGGCTGGGAGCAGTTGCCTCAGCTCAGGGTGCCGACCCTCATCATGTGGGGCGCCCAGGACACCTGGGTGCCGCTGTCGATGGGCGAGCGCTTCAGGCAGGATATTGCCGGCAGCGAACTGATCATCTATCCGAACCTTGGCCATCTGCCGATGGAAGAAGATCCGGTGACCACCGCGCGCGATGCGATGGCGTTTTTGCGCCGACGTGTTCTGAGCGCCTCCCCTGGCGCACCAGCCGCCTCCTCCCTGCCGTCAGCGCCGCTTTCTACCCCGGCACTCACCGGCGCGCCCGCTCAGAAGTAGGTTCTGATTGCCCGGGTGACGCGATAGTCGTCATCCACGCCCCAGATCAGGCGCCACTTGTCGAAAGTGGTACACGGGTGCGAGACGCCGAATCCGATCAGATCGCCCACCGCCATCTCATCGGCCGGGTCGACCTGCAGATAGCCGTGCTGGTCGTTATGGGCAAAGACCCGCCAATGTGAGGGTGCAGCCCGGGGCGCTGGGTCGCCCTGACGCATCCAGTGCAGGGCCAGCGGCAGGTCGGCATCCGTCCCGACATCGCGACGCCCGAGGGTCACGATCGCGCGGTCGGGTTCGGGCCGCGACTGCACCGCTGCCCAGACCTCGAGTGCGCCGCGAAGCCCTGGCTCGCCGACGCTGGCATACAGTCCCCGCTCGACGATCGACGCCGCAAATCGGCGATACATGCCGTCGTCGTGGGTCAGGTAGCAGCCGCTGCGCAGCACCCGTCTGACCGGTCGCGACAAGGCGGGCTGCAGGGTTTTGGCCATCAGATCGTAGGCCGACGAGCCGCCCGCCGAGATCAGCACTTCCTCGACATCGAAGAGACCCTCGCGCTCGCAGGCCTGCGCCAGATCGCCAAGCCGGGTCATCCACTGGCCCACGAATTGCGCATCGCGCACCGAATCGCCGGTGATGTTCAGGCCTTCATAGGCTTCGACGCCAGCCAGTCTCAGGCAGGGGTTGGCCGCAACCGTCCGCGCCAGGGCGAGCGCCTGCTCATCGTCCCGACAACCGGTGCGCCCGCCTGCGATGCCGAGTTCGACCAGCAGCTCAAGACGCGGGCCGCCCTGCGCACCGTGCACCAGGATCTCGAGCTGCGCCATCGAGTCGACCAGCGTGATGAATCGAACATCGGGATGCGCGGCAGCGAGCGCGCTCCAGCGCCGGACATCGGCAAGCGTCGCAATCTGGTTGGCCATCAGCACCCGCAATGCGCCGGCCTCGACCGCAATGCGCCCCTGATGGACGTTGGCCACGGTGATGCCCCAGGCGCCCGCGCGCAGCTGTTCATCAAAGAGCTGGGGCGCGAGGCTGGTCTTGCCGTGCGGCGACAGGCTCAGGCCCGACTCGGCCACAAAACGCGCAAACCACTGCGCATTGTGCTGCAGGGCCGATTCGCGCAGCACCGCCACCGGCATCGGCAGATCGCCCCGCAAGAGCTGCAGACCGGCGGCGCCGGCCTGCTCGACCCGCAAGGGGGATCGCTCAGGCGGGAAGCCCTTGAAGCTGGCGTCGAGCGTCTCGGCAAGGACCTGTTTGATTGTCGGCATGCGGGCGATTATCGCGCATGCGGCCTGCAGTCGGTTTGCCCGAGCGCCGGCAAAGCGGTGTCAGCAGTCGGCGCCAACGGGCGCCAACGGGCGCCAACAGGCACCAACAGGCACCAACCCCCGCCAGTCGGCGTCAGTCTCGCGCGAGCGCTTCCGACAGATCGGCACCGACGGTCGTGAAATCGATCAGCAGCGATTCGGCGGCGCTGCCGTCGAGCGAATAGGGGTCAAAGCGTGAACCCGCCATCCGCCGACCGAATACCGCCCGATGCGCCGCATCGGCCGGTGCGAAGGCCATGTTCCAGGACGGAAAGAGCCTCGACTCGATCCTGCCGAATTTCAGCAGCATCAGATCGCGATGGCGCGGATCATTCACCAGCAGGGAATACAGCGAACTCAGCTCTCCCTGCGAGCCTTCGATCGCCTGCAGGAAATACTTGCTGTCGAAGACCAGCATCCCGGTGATGCCCCGCAGCCCGTTGCGCAGGCGGGCCTGCGACAACAAAAGGTTGATCCCGGCAGGGTCGAGCGGTTTGGCAACTGCACTGGCGTAAATCAGACGTGAGAGCATCAGGGGGTCCTTGTTGTCGCCGTTACTGGACGTCAATGCAGAAAGGGGACTCTCCGACGGCGGGTTCGTGATTGTCGACCTGTTTACAATACTGACACACTCGAGCACCAGCATCCGACCGACCATCGTGTGTAAACCCCCAGTTCATCGGCCGCGAACCAATATCGAAGCGTTTCGGTAAGGCACCGGGCCCAGGCCTCGACAGCCCCGACACGCAGCACCGG
>CAIVAS010000249.1 GCA_903903975.1 uncultured Burkholderiales bacterium | reverse complement strand
GCGGCATCGCTCACCTTGGGATGGGTGATGAGGAGGTTCTCGCATTCCTGCGGATAGATGTTCACGCCACCCGAAATGATCATGAAGGTCGAGCGGTCGGTGAGATAGAGGTAGCCCTCTTCATCGAGATAGCCGACATCACCGACCGTGGTGAGCACGCCATCGGCCGAACGCGACTCGGCGGTGCGCTGCGAATCGTTGAAATACTCGAAGGGCGCAGGCGGCTTGAACCAGAGCGTGCCCGAGGTGCCGACCGGACAGGGCTGCATCATTTCATCCAGCACATGCAGCTCACCGAGCACCACTCGGCCGACCGTGCCCTTGTGGGCTAGCCACTCATGGCTGTCGCAAGCCGCAAAGCCCATGCCTTCGGTGGCGCCGTAATACTCGCGAATGATCGGCCCCCACCAGGCGATCATCTGCTCCTTGATCGGCACCGGGCAGGGCGCCGCCGCATGGACCGCCACCTCGAGCGACGAGACGTCGTAGCGGCCGCGGACTTCGGGCGCGAGCTTGAGGATGCGCGAGAACATCGTCGGCACCAGCTGGCTGTGCGTGACCTTGTAACGCTCGACCAGCGCGAGGTATTCCTCGGGGTCGAAGCGCTCCATGATGATCACCGTGCCGCCCCGGCGAATCGTCAGACTCACCGCCGAATTGGGCGCCGAGTGATAGAGCGGCGCCGGTGACAGATAGACCATGTCATCGCGATAGCCCCACAGCCGGTCGGAAAAGGCCAGCTGGGGCGTGTCTTGAGACGGCGGCAACTCGGGCAGCGCCTTGAGGATGCCCTTGGGGCGACCGGTGGTGCCCGAGGAATAGAGCATCGGGATGCCGAAGGATTCACTGGCCAGCGGCGTCGTCGGATGAGGCGCGGTGGCCTCGTCCAGACTCATCACCCCCTGCCCGCCTGCCATGCCGCGATCGGCGTCGACCACCAGACAGGCCACCACCTGGGGGCACTGCTGCAAGGCCTCGCGGGCCACCTCGAGCTTGGCAAGCGAGGTGATCAGCACCACCGATTCGCTGTTATTGACGATGTAGGCGAGTTCGCTTGCGGTCAGAAAGGAATTGACGCAGGTGTAGTAAAGGCCCGATCGCGCCCCGGCGCTGCAGCATTCGATGTAGCGGTCGTTGTTCTCCATGAAGATCGCGTAGTGCCCGCCCTTTTTCAGGCCGAGCGCGACCAGCAGATGGGCCAGTCGATTACTGCGTGCTTCGAGTTCGCGGTAGCTCACCGCGGCACCGGTGCGGGCCATGATGAAGGCCGGCCGATCGGGATGCAGATGAACCTGCTTGCCGCTGTACATCGTCAGAAGTCTCCTGGGTGGTGGTGATGAGGCAGATCAGGCAGTGCGGGATCGGACCGCCTCGGGCAAAAAGCGCACACCCGGGCGCGCCATGCCACCCGACACACCAATCGGCGTGCCGTCGGCGCGCCAGCAGGCAGCGCCTTCCATGTCACCGTCGTCGTCAAAGCCGATCGCGCACATCCCGCCACCCACGTTGGCCACCCGCGAAATGTCATGGCCACGCGCGCCAAGCGCATCGGCCACGCCTGTGCCGATCGCAGGCTCCAGTTCAAGCGAATAGCCCTGGGTCCAGACCCTTGGCGCTTCGACCGCCTCCTGCAGACTCATGCCATGGTCGATGAGATTGACCACCGCCTGCATCGCCGACGAGAAGATGCGCAGCCCGCCGGGCAGCCCGAGGGCAAAGCGCGGCTTGCCGTCTTTCAGCACGATCAGGGGCGCCATCGATGAGGTGACCCGCTTGCCGGGCGCCAGCGAATTGGCCAGCCCGGCACGCGGATTGAAGACATAGAGATAGTTGTTCGGAATCATGCCGGTGCCCGGCACCATGTAGCGCGCACCGAACAGCGAATTGATGGTCTGGGTCGCGCTCACGATGCGCCCGTCGCGATCGGCCACCGTCAGATGCGTGGTGTGGGCGCCCTCGCCCTGCCCGGCCATCACGCCGGCGGCCACTCCGGCAGACCAGACCTGCGCCCGCTTGGCATCGATCAGGGCACGTCGCTCGGCGGCATAGTCGGCTGACAGCAGCCTTGCCACCGGCACCGCCACGAAGTCGGGATCGGCGGTGGCCGCCGCCCGGTCGGCAAAGGCGATCTTGAGCACCTCGGCCAGCAGATGGACGCCTTCGGTGCTGGCAAAGCCCAGCGAGGCCACATCGAAGCCTTCGAGGATATTGAGCATCTGGCCGATATGAAGCGGCCCGCTGCAGGGCGGTGGCGGCCCGATGATCTCGAAGCCGCGATACATCGAGCGCAGGACGTCCATATCGCTGGTGCGGTACTGGCGCAAGTCATCGACGCTCAGATAGGCCTGGTGACGGCGCATGTCATCAGCCAGCGCCGCCCCGAGCTCGCCGTTGTAGAGGGCACCCGGCCCTTGCCTGACGATCAGGCGCAGGGTTTCGGCATAGGCCGCATTGACCACCCGCATGCCGGCGACCAGTGGTGCGCCATCAGGCATGAACACCCGTGAAATCTCGGGATCAAGCGCCAGGTCGGCGGCGCAGTCGGTCACGCAATCGGCCAGATAGTGGGTGGCTGCAAAGCCGCGCTGGGCATGGCGGATCGCCGGCTCGGTGACATCGGCCAGCGACATCGTGCCGTGGCGCTCAAGCAGCTGGCACCAGGCCATCAGATTGCCCGGCGTGGCCACCGCAGCGCGCCCCACGCTGTTGCGACGACCGATCGCATCAAGCGATCCTGGCGCGGCATCCGGGTCGGGGGTGAAGCTGGTCGGGCCAGCCGCAAGCGGACACCGACCCTGGCCTTCGAGCACGGTGTGTGTGCCATCGGGCAGGCGCAGATGCGCAAAGCCGCCGCCCAGGATGCCGACCATCATCGGCTCGACCACGGTGAGCGTAAAAAGTGCAGCAATCGCGGCATCGACCGCATTGCCACCGGCCGCCATCATCTCGGCGCCGGCTGCCGAGGCCAGCGGATGATTGGTGACGACCATCCCTCGAGAGCCTAGCGCAGCGCGCTTTTCGGGGACAAAAGGCAATGCGCTGGCACGGGGGCTGGTCATGGTCGTCTCTCGTATAAGGGTTATCGCCTGCGAAGCCGCATGCTCAGTCCGACCGGCATCATCGTGAACGACAGCCGCTCCTGAGCCGGCTGGCCGTCAGGCGTATCGACCGACACGATATCGAATCGGCCGAGCAATGTCGCCATGGCCATTTTCATTTCAAGCATCGCGAGATATCGACCGGGGCAAACGCGCGGCCCGGCACCGAAGGGCATCGAGATCCGCTTGGCGGCATTGGCCACCTTGCCGGGGCCGCCTTCGGCGAGCCAGCGCTCGGGCATGAATTGCGCGGCTTGCGGCACGAAGGTGTCGCTCACGCTGTCGCGACGCAGCAGGCTGATCACCACACTGCCCTTTGGCACCGCCACATCGCCCACGACCGTGTCGCGCAGCGCCTCAAGCGGCAACTGCGGCGCGACCGGCTTCAGACGCATGGTCTCGTGCGTGCAGGCTTCAACATAATCGAGCGCATCGATCTGCTCGAGCGTCGGATTGAGCGGGTCGCTCACGACCCGTCGCACCTCGGCGCTTGCGAGCGCGAGCGCCTTCGGATTGCGCCACAGGGCCTCGATCATCCAGGCAATGGAGTTCGCGGTGGTGTCTTCGCCGGCCAGCAGCATGGTCAGCACATTGCCCGCGACCTGCCGGTCGTCGATGCCGCTGTCGGGCTGGTCGGCCGCCGCGATCATCGCTTCGAGCAGATTGGACGGATGCTCGCGCAAGCCGGGGTCAGCGGCCATCCGGGCGCGTGCTTGCTCGATGAAACCGTCGACCGCGGCATTGACCGCGATCATGCTCTGCTCGAGTTCGCGGTCGGCCCTGGAAGGCAGATAACGCCAGATCGGAAACGGCGCGAGCAGGCGACGGGAGAGCGCCGGAAAGATCTTGTCGAGATGCTGCTGAATGATGTCGTCATCGGATTCGAGCGTACGCACCTCGGCACCGAAGGCCAGCCCGGCGATGGTATCGACGGTATAGCGCATCAGGTCGGCCTGCAGGTCGATCACCGCATTCTGCTGCGCGGCCACTTGCCAGCGCGCATCGAGCCGCTGCGCGACCGCGCGCATCGACGGGAAGTAGCGTTTGACATGAGCCGGGTCGAAGCCAGCCATCACCATCCGTCGCTGTCGTCGCCAGACATCGCCGCTTGCGTTGAACACCCCGGGCGCCAGGCCGATTTCGGCGCCGACCTGCTCGAGACGCGAGGTCCGGCGAAAGCCATCGGGGCGGTCGCGAAGGGTGGCTGCGACCACCTCATGGTCGCCCACCACCAGCAGGCGGTTGCGACCGATCTTGAGCTGATAGTAAGGGCCGAGTTCGCGGCACCAGGCGTCGAGCTGCTCGTGAAAATGGCCAGCCTTGAGTTGCAGCATATTGCCGAGCCAGGGCAGGCCGCGCGGGGCGGGCAGATCAATGATTCTGCGAAGCGGCGCCGCTGTTGTCACCGTCTCATCCGTGCTGGTCGTGTTGAGTGTGTCGAGCGCCATCAGGCTGCCTCCTGGCTGTGACGTGAGTGCGAGCCGGCAGAATACCCGACGCGTCACTGAACACGGCAAGCAGGGCTTTCGGTAACAAGACAACACAAAGCGGTCGGGATCCCTGAAAAACAGGACTTTTCTGACGACAGACCAGGGCGACTCGTCCTTTTGAGGGTCGCGGCCAGCGGTCAAGTTGTGTAAGGTCGATCGATGCGCCGCACTGCACCTCGACTGCAATCTGATCCTCCCGACGAGCCGCAGGCGCAAGTGCCTGAAAGTCGCGCCAACGGCGCTCAGCACAAGCTGTCCTGGCTGCTCAACGAGATCATCCAGCAGTCACCGATCGGTATCGCGGTCATCGATGCAGACGGCATTTATCGCAATGTCAACGCGGCCTACGGCAACCTCTATGGCTATACCGAGCACGAACTGATCGGCCGGTCATTCACGATCATCTTCGCACCCGAAAATCGCCAACGGGTTCTGCAGCGCCACCAGGCGTTTTTGCGCGGCAGCAATGAAACCGGCGGCGAATACGAGGTCGTCTGTCGCGACGGCAGTACCAAGACCATCATCAGCAACTCGGTTCGACTCGATGAGAACGGCGGCGGCGGCCCGCTGCGGCTGGCGTGTGTGGTCGATATCACCGAACGAAAACTCGCCGAGCGCAAACTCGAATCGGCGCGCGCATTCACCCAGTCGGTGCTCGATGGTCTGAGCGCGCAGGTCTGCGTGATCGATGAGCGCGGCACCATCGTCTCGGTCAATCGGGC
>CAIVAS010000248.1 GCA_903903975.1 uncultured Burkholderiales bacterium | reverse complement strand
GGTGGCGATGGTCACCGGCTTGCTGGTCGTGGTGGTGCGCAGCGACGGCAAGGTGCTCGAGCGTGTCTTTCCGGTGAAGGACTGAGCATGAGTCGGCACTCGGACCGCCAGGGCGGCGCGGCGATCATCACCGCGATGCTGGTCGTGACGCTTGCGGCGGTCGTGGTGTCGGGACTGTTCTGGCGTGAGCATGTGGCGGTCAGATCGATCGAAAATCGACTGGCGCTGTCGCAAAGCCGCTGGATCGAACGGGCTGCAGTGGATTGGGCCAAGGTGATTTTGAGGGCCGATCAGCGCGCCGGTGCGGTCGATCACCTGGGTGAGCCCTGGGCTGTGCCGGTGGTCGACACCCGCCTCGATGAAACCGTGACCGCCGGCGCCAAGCTCGATGAGGGCGCCCGCAAGGCGATGCTCGCCGGACAGATCGCCGATGCCCAGGCGCTGTTCAACCTGAACTCGCTTGTCGGTGGCAATGGCGCGGCATCGGCGCCGCATGTGGCCGCGCTGCGAAAGCTGCTGTCGCTGGTCGGGCGCCCCGAGTCGGCGGCCGATCTGGTGGTCGACCGGGTCCTGCAGTCGGCGCCGCGGGTGCTCGAGGGCCGGGTCGTGCCGCCGCAGCGCGAGCCGGTGCTGCGGCTGGCCGACCTGCTCGATATCCCGGGCGTCGACCTGGTGACGGTCAAAGCACTCGAACCCTTCGTGACTGTGCTGCCAAGGGCGACCACGGTCAACATCAATACCGCGCCGCCCGAGGTGATTGCGGCGGTGATTCCGACGATGGAGTTGTCGGGGGCGCGTCGATTCGTCGCACGTCGTGAACGCACCTTCTACCGGACGCTGGGCGACGTGTCGGCCGATATCGAAGGGCAGCCGGTGCTGAGCCCCGAGATGCTGGCGGTCGGCTCGGCCTATTTCATTGTGACCGGGGTGATACGCTACGACCGAGTCGAATCGCAGAGCGAGACCCTGTTGGAGCGTGGAAGCGACCGTGTTGAGGTGGTATGGCAGTTGCGCCGATGAAACGGGGTAGGGCAGTCGTCTGGCTGCCGCCGCGCAGTGACGGCGAACGCGCCTTCGGCACCGAGGCGCACCTGCTCGCGTTTCGGGGAGGCCAGGTCGCCGGCAGTGCAATCGAGAAGGTCTCACTCGACGGGCTTGCCGGCACGACCCAGGTGCAGCTGATCTTCGATGCCCGCGACGTCACCCTGCTGATGCCCGAGGTGCCGATGCTCTCCGGGGCGCGGCTGGCGCAGGCGGTGCCGAATATTGTCGAGGATTCGCTGCTGCAGGATGCGGCCTCCTGCGCCTTCGTGATCGGCCCTCCGCTCGATTCCGGACGACGGCTGATTGCGGTCATCGACCGGGCCTGGCTCGAGTTCACGGTCGGCGCCTTCGAGCGCCGCGGCATGAAGGTGCGCGCCGCCTGGCCGGCGCAGCTGACTCTGCCCTGGCGCCCGGGTGTCTGGTCGATCGGCTGTGTGCGCGGCGGCATTGCCTTGCGAACCGGCCAATTGCAGGGGCTCGGCTGGGGCGCCTCGGACGATGTCGATCTGCGCACCGAGTCGATCGTGTCGCTGCTCGAGGCGGCGATGTCGGGAGGCGATCGACCCGACAGTCTGTCGGCCTGGGTCGACAACACCGCCTGGCATGCGCCGATCGAGCGGGCCGCCGCGCGCCTGGCGCTGCCGTTCGAGATCGCGCCGATCCTGCCGCCCGAGGAGGGCGGAATTGATCTGCTGTCGGGTCGGGTGGCGGCCTCGCGGCGCATGCTGGCGGCCTTCGATGTTCGCGCCTGGCGACTGCCGATGGCGATTGCCGGCGCCTGTCTGCTCGCCTGGCTGATCGGCCTGAACCTGCACTGGATCCAGATGGGACGAGAAAAGGATGCTCTGCGGCGCAGTCTCGAATCGACGTTTCGCAGCGCATTTCCGACAGCCCAGGTGGTCGTCGACCCGCTGCTGCAGATGAACCGGCAGGTGGCTGATCTGCGGGCGCGCAGCGGCCAGAGCGGGCCGGACGATTTCGTGCCGCTGATGGCACAGCTCGGTCAGGCGCTGGGGCCGGCCGGCACCGACGCGATTGCCGGCGCGGAGTATCGCGAGGGGCGCCTGAAGGTGCGTTTTCAGACGCAGCGTGTCGATGGCCGTGCGGCGCGCGAAGCGCTGCGAGATGCCTGTGCCAAGGCCGGGCTGACGTTTCAGTTCGACAATGAACGCGATCCGACCGCTGTGGTCGGTGTGCAGCGGTGAGCGGCGGTCGTCATGATTGAAAAGCTTCTGCGCTGGTGGTCATCGCTGCAGATTCGCGAGCGCCGGATGCTCGGCTATGGCGGTGCCGGCGTCTTCATGGTGCTGGCCTATCTGCTGGCATTTGAGCCGGCCTGGGTCGGGCGCCAGCGCCTGCAGGCCGAATTGCCCCAGTTGCGCGGCCAGCTTGCCCAGATGGAAGGCCTGGCCGGCGAGGCGCAGCGCCTGGCCGGCCAGACAAGCCAGACCGCCGAGACGCCGCAGCAGCTCAAGCTTGCGCTCGAGCAGTCGATTGCCGCGGCCGGGCTCAAGGGATCGATGACCCAGCTGACGGTTGCCGGTGAGCTGATCGATCTGCGTTTCAAGGGCGTGCCGTTTGCCGGCTGGCTCGGCTGGTTTGACTCGGCCTTGCGTGAGACTCGGCTGCGAGCGGTCGATGTCGCGCTCGAACGCGAATCGGCCCCCGGTCTGGTGAGCGTTCGCGTCACGCTTGAAGTGCCGAAGCGCGGGCCGTGAGTCGGCCCGGCGCGAGTCTTTCCGGCAAGCCATCCTGGCGAGCCCGCAGGCTGGGGGGGCTCGGTCGCGGTACAGGCCTGGGCGCCGGATGGATCATCGCCATGGCGCTGGCGGGGCTGCTCACGGTTGCCGGTGTGGTGTTGTGGCGGGCGCCGGCCAGCTTTGCCGATCTGGCCCTGGAGCGGTTCACGGCCGGCCGGGTCCGGCTGGCCGATGCCAGCGGCACGATCTGGCAGGGCCGGGGTCGGCTGGTGCTGGCCGATGTCCGCGAGGCGAGTGCCGATGCGCCGGCAGACATGGCGGCGAGCGTGCCGGGGGTGGTCATTCCGGGGTTTTTTGACTGGCAGATATCTCCCTGGTCGCTGCTGGTGGGCGTGCTCGATGCCCGGATCGAACACGACAGCATGCGTGAACCGGTGATCCTCACCGGCCGCGCGGGCGAGTTGCGAGCCACACCCGGGGCTTTGCGTTTGCCGCAGGTTGCGCTGGACCGCTTGGGGTCGCCGTGGAATACAATCCGGCCAACGGGCTCGCTGACGGTGTCCTGGGAAAACATGACACTTCGCAGTGGACGTTTTGAAGGGCGCGCCGCGATCGAATTGTCGCAGGTTGCCTCCGCGCTCACGCCGGTTCGTCCGTTGGGCGCCTACCGGATCGAGGCGGTCGGATCCGGCGAGCAAGCCAAGGTCACTATGTCTACACTGTCAGGTCCGTTGCGCCTTGATGGCAGCGGGGTCTGGAATGCGCGTTCGGGTTTGCGTTTTACCGCGGAAGCGCAGGCCGACGAACCCGAGCGGGCTCGACTTTCGCCGCTGCTCGGATTGTTGGGTCGCCGTGAAGGCGAGCGGACCATCATCAAGATTGGAGCCTGATTGATTTCTGTTGAGCAGCAGCGTCCGGCATTGAGCCGCCTCGCGCACTTCATGGTGCGGCTGCTTGCGTTCGCCATCCTGTCTTTCGGGCCGATCGCCGCCGGCCCCGGCATGGTGTCGGCGGCCGATATCAAGGCCGGCGGTTCGCAGCCGATCACGCTGAATTTCAAGGATGCCGATATCGACTCGGTGGTCGGTGCCTTCGGCCATCTGCTGAACCGGACCTTCATCATCGATCCGCGCGTGCGCGGCAAGATCACCGTCGAGACCGCGCGCGCGGTGACTCCGCAGGCGGCCTACGAGCTGCTGCAATCGTCGCTGCGCCTGCAGGGTTTTGCCATCGTCGAGACCGGGTCGATCTCGCGGGTGGTGCCCGAGGCCGACGCCAAGCTGCAGTCGGGGCCGGTCAATGCCGGGCGCAGCCCGACGGCGGGCGGCGAGCAGATCGTGACCCAGGTCTTCCGGCTGGTCTATGAATCGGCGAGCAATCTGGTGCCGGTGCTTCGGCCCCTGATTGCGCCGAACAACACCATCGTGGCCTATCCGAACAACAACTCGCTGGTGATTACCGATTACGCCTCGAATCTGCAGCGGCTTGCCCGCATCATCGCCACCCTCGACAGCCCGGTGGCCGGCGAGGTTGAAGTGGTGGCCATGCGTCATGCGCTGGCCAGCGACGTGGCGCTGCAGGTCTCACGGCTGCTCGACGACCCGAATCGGGCCGGCGGCACCCCCGGCGCGGTGGTCGACCCCGGGCAGCGGGTGACCTTGCTGGCCGATACCCGCATCAACGCGATCTTGTTGCGATCGGGAAGTGCCGCCCGCATGAATCTGGCAAAGGGACTGATCGCCCGCCTTGATCAGCCATCGAGCGAGTCTGGCAACATCCGCGTGGTGTACCTGCGCAATGCCGAGGCAGTGCGGCTGGTGGGGGTTCTGCGCTCGGTGCTGGCCGGCGACGGCGGCACAGGCGGGGCCGGTTCGGGTGGGTTCGGCACCAATGTTCAGCAGGGTGCCGGCGCTCAGGGCATGCAGGCAGGCGGCATGCTCGGTCAGCAGCAGCTCGGTGCGTCGCCTGCGACCTCCGCTCTGGCGCAAACCAGTATGGGCGTTGCGGTAACCGCGGTGTCGGCTGGCGGCGCAGTGATCGCGGCAGATCCGGCCACCAACTCCCTCATCATCACCGCGCCCGAGCCGGTCTACCGCAATCTGCGCGCGGTGATCGAAAAGCTCGATGCACGTCGGGTGCAGGTCTATATCGAGTCGCTGATCGTCGAGATCAGCGCCGACCGTGCGCTCGAGCTCGGTGTGCAGTGGCAGTTCCTGTCGCAGCCCACCAATGGCTCGAACCAGGTGATCGGCGGCACCAATCTGCCGCCCCGGGGGGGTGGCTCCAATATCATCGACGCGGCGGCAAACATCGGCACGCTGGGGCGAGGCCTGAACGTCGGTATTGTTCGTTCGGCGCCCCTGCTCGGCGGTACATCGGCCAACGGCACCGCGACCATCGGCCCGATCAACCTCGGTTTTCTGGCACGGGCGCTCGAGACCGAAGCCGGCGCCAATATTCTGGCGACGCCCAACCTGGTCACGCTTGACAACGAAGAGGCCCGGATCATCATCGGCCAGAACGTGCCCTTCATTACCGGCTCGTTTACCTCCACTGGCGGTGCCGGGGCGATCAATCCCTTCCAGACCATCGAGCGCAAGGACGTCGGTACCACGTTGCGCGTGAGGCCGCAGGTGGCCGAGGGCGGGACGGTGCGCATGCAGATCTTCCAGGAGGTCTCGAGCGTGCAGGACGCCACGCTGGCCGCCGGTCTGATCACCAACAAGCGGGCCATTGAATCGAATGTGCTGGTCGACGACGGTCAGCTGGTGGTGCTGGGCGGCCTGATTGAAGAACGGGTTGAGGGCAGCGTCAGCATGGTCCCGGGGTTGGGTCGCCTGCCGATCATCGGCAATCTGTTTCGCTATGACACCCGCAAGCGGGTCAAGACCAATCTGCTGGTGTTTTTGCGCCCGGTCGTGCTGCGAACAGCCGACAGCTCCTACAGCCTGACCGCCGATCGCTACGACTACATCCGCATGCTGCAGGGCGATTCGCGGGTCACGCCCAGCGAAATCATGCCGGAGTCTCAGTTGCGTCAGCCGGTGCTCTCGCCGATGCCGCCCCGACCGGGTACGGCAGGCATCGCACCGCCAGGCGTCTCGCCGGCCTTCAACGATACGATGGTCGATCGCTGGAAGGCGGTGGTACCACCTGTACCGGGACAGCCTGGCGCGACCTCGGCCGCACCTGGCCTCGCGCCGACACAAACCGCTGCGCCACCCGGTGTTCCGCCTGGGATGCAGCTTGCGCCATCGGGTTCATCGGGTATTCCCCCAGGCATGCCTGATGCCGGGGCAGACGGGCGGGTGATGCAAACCGCGCCTAATGAGGTC
>CAIVAS010000247.1 GCA_903903975.1 uncultured Burkholderiales bacterium | reverse complement strand
GTCATATCTGGTGATCGAGAAGTCAGCGACACAGTGTGGGCAAGGCAAAGTGCTCGCGTCGACCAGCGTTCTGCGTCTGGCCGGCCGCTACATCGATCCGACCAACCAGACGGATCTGAGCGCCAAGGAGGGCGGGATTGTTTTCGTTAATCCGGCCATGACCGACGAGATGATCGCGAGCATTCCGGACCAGTCGGTCTGGAAGCTCGAGTTCTTCCACGCCGACGGCGTTACGCCGAACGAGGTGCAGACCTATCGCACCAACAGTCGCGCGATGACGCTGGCCGAGGTGGCGGCGAGCACTTTCGTCGATCTCACTGCGCCCGCCCGCGCCGCTGTGATTGCCGAGTCGAGTGCTGCTGGCGCATTCATTTTCGCGTCACCGGATGTCGCAACGCCCAACTACTTCGACTTCCGTGGCACCCAGTTCTGGCAGGTTCCGTCGGGAGCGCTGGCACCCACTTCAATCAGTGTCTACGGCAAGCATCCGACTGCCAACAACCCGCGATTCAGCGACTCGGTCACAGTCTCGACCAATGACCGGGGTGCGCGCGTCATGTGCAGTCGGCAGTCCAATAGCGATGCGCATTGCGATGCTTCCGTGGCGGTGGACCAAGTCGGTCAGTACGCCGCGGGCTGGAGAGTTGATGCCTTCGAAATGTGGGCACGCAGCTCGCGCCAGGTCGAGATCTCGAAGCTGGTCGGTCTTTACAAGCTTCAGTAAGCAAAGGCCCCGCAGCAAGCGCTGCGGGGCTGTCCTGCACCCGGTCCCGAGTCGTCTCAGCCCGACTTCAGGACATGGGTGGGCCCGGAGACCGCGATGGCGAATCGCCGGGCCCGCAGCTGATCGACCGAGGTCATCCCTTTGTCGATCATCAGTTTTTCCGCGGCAGACTGCCATTGTTCGTAATAGGACGCCGGTTTGCCGCCGGCCGCCTCGATGGCCTGTGCCTGTGCGATTTCATGGGCCAGCGACTCGACCCACTGCGGCCAGGTGAAATGGCCCGCCTGTGACATCGCCACCACCAGCGCAAAGGCGCGCGCCTCCCAGGGTTCATTGAACACCGGCTCGAGCGGCGGGCCTGAGATGTCGAGGCTCATTTCTTGTTGATCGCCATCGGCCCGATCAGGCCTGCGCGTCGCATCGCATCGATCGATGCGCCCGACAGTCGGGCGACCTGGATCGCCGCATCGTCGCTGGCGGGCGGCGGCACGCGTACCGACCACAGCTCCTGGCCACTTGCAACCTCGACGACACCGGTGGCTGCGCTGAACGCGGTTGCGGCGTGAACCCCGCCGAGCGTAAAACCCATTCCTCCGCCCATGGCGACGCCTCGGCCCATTCCCAGGGCGCCATACATTCCCCCGGGGTAGCCCCAGGTCGATGAGGTGCCGTAAGGATTGGTGGCCGAGATCGAGACGGTTGACATCACCGCGCTGTCGGCCGCCAGGGCTTTCGCGGCGCTCAGCACCGCTGGCACGCCACCGGCCGCATCAATCGGTTCGGGGGTTCGCAGCACCACCACACCTGCGTCGCGCAGTCCGCTGGCCAGGTTGTCTTCACAGATCCGCGCAAGGCTGACATCGGGTGCCCGGCAACTCACCAGCACCCGTGACGTGAGCAATGAGCGACCAGAAAAGGCAGTGTCCGCCCATTGTCCTTCGATGACGCTGGTGGCGCATCCTGCAGCGAGGATCGCCGCCGAGCAGGCCGCGGGCAGCCACCGAATCGATCGTGAAGCGCTCATGCGGATCCTCCTGGATGGTTCATGCATCGTCAGCCGGCATCGGGTGATGCGCGGTTGCGTTCAGCGAAGGATCCGATTGTCGCTCAGGGCGAGGTCTGCTTGAAGGTATCGCAGGAGCCGGGCTGCCCCGACTTCATGCCGGTGCCGAACCAATAGCGGCGCTGTTCGCCCGATCCGTGGGTGAAGGCATCGGGCACGACCACGCCTTGCGAGCGCTTCATCATCTTGTCGTCGCCGATCTGCGAGGCGGCATTCAGACCAGCCTCGATATCGCCGCGATCGAGCCAGTTGCGAGCCTGCTGCGAATGATGCGCCCATACGCCGGCATAGCAGTCGGCCTGCAGTTCGAGCCGCACCGAGAGCTGGTTCGACTGCCGCTCGCCGGCACGTTGCTGCATCGATTGCACCTGTTTCATGGTGCCCAGCAGGTTCTGGACGTGATGGCCGACTTCATGCGCCACGACATAAGCCTGGGCGAAATCGCCGGGCGATGCGAACTGCTGCTGCAGCATGCGGTAAAAGCTCAGGTCGATATAGACCGTCTGATCATTGGGGCAATAGAAGGGGCCGGCCGCCTTTTGCCCGGTGCCGCAGGCGGTGGGCGTGACGCCATCGAAGATCACCAGTTTGGGCGGTCGGTATTGCTGGTTGGCCTTCTTGAAGACATCGGTCCAGACATCCTCGGTACTGGCGAGGATGACCGAGGTGAATTTGCCGCCGGTATCCGAGACCGGTCCGGTCTGGCCTTGAACCTGCTGTGGTGTGCTGCTGCCGCCGAGCTTGCTGACACCCTGAACCAGGCCGAGCGTGACCATGGGGTTGATGCCGAACATCCAGCTCGCCAGCAGTGCAATACCGATACCGACGATACCGAGGCCACCGGCCTTGCCACCGGGCATCTTCATGCCCCTGCGATCTTCCACGTTGCTGCTTTGTCGACCATCTTCCCAGCGCATCGCATTCTCCTGACAGAAAAGTATTTGTTCCGTTGCCAGATTCTATCGCGTCGCTCGCGGCAGCCCGAAGACGGTATCATCGGGCCGCGGGCCTCTAGCTCATGCTTGGTTAGAGCAGCGGACTCATAGCGCAAGTTGTGCCATACGATTCGGAAACGGCGTATGGGATGGTGTCAAAGTCGGCGAAACCTAAGTGCGCATCATGCATAGGGCAACACCGAGCCAAGCTTCGATGCCTGCGCATCGTTGAAGGTGTAGAGACTTGACGGCACCCACCTAAGTCGAACAGATAGGGTGAAGGCAAAGTCCAGGGAGTGGCGAAAGTCACACAAACCCGAATCCGTTGGTGCCGTGTTCGACTCACGGGAGGCCCACCACATTCCCGACGCCGATTTTTTCTGGCGTCGACAACCGCTGGCGTCGATATTTTCTCGCGTCAACACGGTCTGGCGTCGATTAGCGGGACGCTCAATATTTCGGCATCACCAGGATCTGCTCGAACGGCGACTTCGAAATCGAGACGACGCCCTGATGCGTGCTGACCGCAAGCGCAATGAAGGCGAGCATCACCGAGATCGACGCGGTGCCCAGTGACAGGGCCAGTGCATTGGTTCGCCGGTTGCCAAGATGGACGATCGCTATCCCGAATTGCGCAAGCAATCCGAGAATGAAGGTGCACAGCCATCTGGCGCTGTCGACATCCTGATGCACAAGACTCAGCCGCGTCAGGCGGGCGGCCGTCACGGCTTCGATCGCCCGCGTCAGTGTGTACAGCGCGGGCGAGGGGCTCTCAAGCTGCGAGATCACCGCAACCGTCCTGTGCAACATCTGCGAAAACAGCCGATCGGTGTCGGGTGAATCCTTCGACTGCGCAGTCAGCGGCCATTCGACCTCGACGACCGAGCCGGCATAGGCTCGCGCCAGATCGTGCAAGCCTTCCTTTTTCAAATCCGGAAAGGCATCGACGTAGGCGATATAAGAGGCGATTGCAACGCTCTCCTTTTTGACTGCATCCGAATTGCTCTGGAAGTTGGACCAGACCGAGGCCCCAAGAAAAGCCGCGGTCAGCGCGAACATGGTCAATGCCACCATGAAAAAGGGGGCGACCACTCCGCTGAAACTCGCCATGAAAGCCCGCGTCCTGCGGTCAAAGCAGAGCCGGTGAATCATGACCGCACTCAGGGCATAGAGCGCAAAGATCGTGCCGAACACAATCGGGTCGTCAGCATGCAGGAAGGTGGAGATCATCGGTCGGTATCGGGTTTGGCATGACCCTGACAGGGCACGGTTGCCGGATCGGCGAGCGTCAGAATGTCCGAGACAAGGCAAAAACGCAAAGTCAGTCGCGCCGCCGCACGGGCCGATGGCTGTGCGCCGTCATACCGCGGCGCAGCGTGAGTCGGATCAGTCCTCCAACATGCCGAGCCGTCCTCCTTGCCCTGAAGCGGTACTTCCACCCGCAAGTCACAGATCCCGCCGATGGCGATGAAGGCCCCGCAGGAACAGCCTGTACCGATGCGTCGTCCGGCGCGATTCGACAGGCAATCAGCGGGGTGCTTATGTTCCAGGAACTGTCACAGGATACGAACCAGACCGGCCCTCAGCGGGCCTGGTATGTCAGACCGATCCCCTCGGCAGCAGAGGCGCCTCAGGGCAGACTGACGGATCTGCTCGTGCTGCTGGGCGTCGAGCCTGATGATCGCAGGCTGAGCGATACGATTCTGGTCCCGTTGCGACGGGTCAGTGCCGGCTCGACGCTCTTTCACGAAGGTGCGCAGGCCGACGCGGTGCATATCGTGCGCTGCGGCACCTTCAAGACGCTGCGAATTGCCGAGGACGGCTATGAGCAGGTCCTGGGGTTTGCGGGGCGCGCGGAGGTGCTGGGCTTCGATGCGCTTTGCAATGGACGGCATCCCTCCAGCGCGATTGCGCTTGAAGAGGCCAGCGTCTATGCCCTGAGCCTTCGCGAGATCGATGGACTGCGCCACCGGGTCGGCTCACTCGATATTGGCTTGCAGCATGCGCTCAGCAGCCAGCTTGCGCGCGCCAGCGAGATCGCCGAGGTAATGGCGGCGGTCGCCTCCGAAGTCAGGCTTGCGCGATTCCTGCTGCAGCGTTCGGCCCGAATGGCGGTCTACGGTCAATCTTCGCGGCAATTGCGCCTGCCGATGAGCCGGCGCGATATCGCGAGCCACCTCGGCGTGGCGCATGAAACCGTTAGTCGATCGTTCGGTGAGCTTGCGCACTGGGGATTCATCAGTGTCGACAATCGCGAAATCGGCATTCTCGATTTTGAGGCGCTCAAGACATTCGCCCGAATGACCCGCGGGATGGTCGACGACAGGGCCGGGCGTAGCGGTGACGAAAAACGATCGCGCACTCGCGCGAAAGGCCTCAGCCCGAATCAGGTGTCAGCCTGAGGTGAGATCGAGTTTTGAGGTCGCGCCGATGCATGGCGCGACCTCATGCGATCCAGTGCACCGACCGCTTTCGCCTGTTGACTGATCCGGCGATCCGCCTGCGCAGAGGCTGACTGACACGCCGGCCGAGCGAATACGCCGTTCAGGCTTGCGCGATGCGCCCTGCAATATGCTCGAGCGCTTCCTGGACCTGATCGACCAGGATCAGGCTCAGGTCGCCAGGGCGCAGCCGCTCGAGCGCCAGATCGATGGCAACGAATTCGCCTCGAATCTCGTCGATGCGTCGCGTTCGACGCGCATCGGCCAGTCCTTCGCGAAGCAGCGCAATGACTTCGCCATCACTGCGACCACGCTGAGCGGCATCCTGGTAGAGGATGACATCGTCGAAGGCATCGCCCAGGATCTGGGTCTGACGCCGCAGGTCTTCATCGCGACGGTCGCCCGCCCCGCTGATGACGACCGAGCGTCGCTGCGCCGGCAAGGCCGCCACCGCATCAACCAGTGCCTGGATGGCATCGGGGTTGTGGCCGTAGTCGGCGATGATGGTCGCGCCGCGCCACTCGAACACGTTGAACCGGCCGGGCGCACTGCCGGCATCGCTCACGAAGCTGGCCAGGCCACGGCGCAGGACGGCCCAGTCCATCTTGAGCGCCCATGCGGCGGCGATTGCGGCCATGGCGTTGGCGATCTGAAAGCCGATGCGTCCGCCACGGGTCAGAGGAATGTCGGCAAGCGCGAAGCGCCAGCTGGCATTGCCTTGCGCGGCAACGATCGCGTCGCCGTCAATGAACACTACCCGCTGGCCTTTGGCGCGATGCGCGGCGATCACCGGATGATGGGTGTCGTCGCCGAAAAAGGTTACCGCGCCTGGGCAGTCATCGGCCATTGCCACGCAAAGCGGATCGTTCGCATTGAGAACCGCGACACCAGTCGTCGAGACGTTTCTGGCAACCACCGATTTGATGGCGGCGACGTCTTCGGCCGATTCGATGAAGTTCAGGCCGATGTGATCGCCCTGGCCGATATTGGTGATGATGCCGACTTCGCACCGATCAAAACCCAATCCTTCGCGCAGCAGTCCGCCGCGGGCCACTTCGAAGACCGCGGCTTGCGCGTCCGGGTGAAGCAGGACGCTGCGGGCGCTCTTGGGCCCGCTGCAATCACCGGAGTCGGTCTGCTGGCTGCCCACGAAGACGCCGTCGGTGTTGGTCATGCCGACGGTCAGGCCGGCTTGTGCCAGCAGGTGGGTGATGAGCCGCACGGTGGTGGTCTTGCCGTTGGTGCCGGTCACCGCAACCGTTGGTATCCGGCCATTTTGGCCGTCTGGAAACAGCGTATCGATGATCGCCTCGCCAAGTGGCCGAGGCTTGCCGAATGACGGCGCCAGATGCATGCGCAGGCCGGGGGCAGCGTTGACCTCGACAATTCCGCCGCCCTGATCTTCGAGCGGCTGAGCGATATTGCGGCAGACGACATCGACCCCGCAGACATCGAGTCCAACCATATGCGCGGCCTCGATGGCGCGGGCTGCGACCTGCGGATGAACCTCATCGGTGACATCGGTGGCCGTGCCACCAGTACTGAGATTCGCGTTATTGCGCAGAATCACCCGGCATCCGCGTTCAGGGATCGATTCGGCCGTCATGCCTTGCGCGGCCAGTCGGGCCAGGGCAATGGCATCGAAACGGATACGCGTGAGCGGTGTGGCGTGGCCGTCGCCCCGGCGTGGATCGCTGTTGACCTGTTCGACCAGTTCGGCAACCGAGTGTTGTCCGTCGCCGATAACCAGTGGCGGGTCACGACGCGCGGCAGCGATCAGTTTTCGCCCGACGATCAGCAGCCGGTAATCGTCCCCGGCAAGGTAGCGTTCGACAATGATGTCGCTGCTGATATCGGTTGCGGCGGCCCATGCCGCTTCAAGTTCTTCGCGGGTCTCGACGTCGACCGTGACGCCCTTGCCCTGATTGCCGTCGCGGGGCTTGACGACCACTGGCGCATTGAGCGACTGCATCACCGTCAAGGCTTCCTCAAAGTCGGTCACCGAGCGGCCATTGGGAACCGGCACGCCGACCGAATCGAGCAAGGTTTTGCTGAGTTCCTTGTCCTGGGCGATCGACTCGGCGATCGCACTGGTACTGTCGATTTCGGCGGCCTGGATTCGCCGCTGGTGAATGCCCCATCCGAATTGGACCAGGCTGCCTTGCGTCAGGCGTCGATAGGGAATACCGCGTTCGATCGCGGCCTGGACGATCGATCCGGTACTGGGCCCCAGACGGATGTCCTCGTCGAGTTCGCTCAGTGCGGATATGGCCTTTGACGCGTCGAAACTGCTCGTATCCCGGGCTGCGGCAAAAAGCAGGGTTGCAGATTCGAGCGCAAGCCGTCCGACAGACTCTTCACTGTATTCGACGACGATTCTGCAAACTCCGGGCTCCGAAGTAGGCTTCGCTTGCCAGAATCTCACCGGACAGCCGGCAAGCTGCTGCAGCCTGAGCATGGCCCAACCCAGCAGATGAGGCGCCGCCGCGGTGTTGTCGGGCATCGCATCCGGCGTCCCGATGCCGGGACACAACGCGTTGATTCGCGTTGCCATCTCGATCAGCGGCAGGCCGTTCAGATCGGCATCGGTGCTGGTGACAACTGCCTCGATGACGGTAAAGCGGCTCCAGAGATTGGGGCCGCGCAGTGCGCGAATGCGAGAGATATCCATCGAGGAGCCGGGTTGGCGAAGTGATCAGGCGCTCATTGCGGCGGTCGCGCGGGCGATCGCGGGAAGACGTGCAGGAGCCTGCGGCAATGGCGCTTCGAGACTGGTTCGCAGCACTTCGGGCGACATCGCGAGTGACCAGCCCACCGCAGCGGCGGGCAGGAGAATGTCGAGGTCGGTGCTTGCGGTGAGGAGTGACGGCAGCACCGTCTCGGTGTTGCCGCTGGCAAGAATCACGTGATGACCACGGGGAAAGACGGCTCGCCCGCCTTTGGCCAGATGAGCCGCGATCGCCGTGGCCGACGGGTCCCGGCCGTAGAAGATGACCTCGCCGTCCGACAGCGATGCCATCTCGGCAACTTGCTCGTCGTCGCCGTTCAGAATCGCCGTGCCTTCAGACAGGACCACGTCGACCTGGCTGCGCAACACGCCATACATGCCTTCGGTGGTCTCGATCCACAGATCGTCGAGGGTTTCGCTCGGATCGAGCGATGTCACCACCCCGATCAGGCATCGGTCATAGGCCAGACCGTCTTCGGCGATCGCCCGTGCGCTGTTTTCGATGACGGCAAAGTCGATCGATCGGTTGAGCAGCGTCTTGCGGCCTGAATCGTAATTGGCACAGTCGCCCGTTTGTACGAGACGTCCGTCAAGGGTCAGGCCTTCGGTTGTGGCGCTGGCTACCTTGTGACCCAGTTGAGTGGCCAGATTCGCCACCATGAGGGCGATCGCGGTTGTATGACGGCTTCCGGTGACGCCGACAACCGGGATCCTGCCTGACTCGCCTTCCGGGAAAAGATGATCGACGATTGCGGCGCCCACAGGCTGCGCCTGACCTTCTGCAGGTCGCAGGTGCATCAGCAGTCCGGGGCCGGCGTTGACTTCGACGATTGCACCGCGCTGCTCGGCAAGCGGGCGGGAGATGTCTTCGGCGACCAGATCGATGCCGGCAATGTCGAGTCCGATGGTCCGTGCCGCCAGCGATGCAAGCGCTGCGGTCGATGGGTGGACATCGGCCGTGCAATCGATGGCCACATTGCCGTTACGCTGGATCAGGACTTCGCGCCCGACAGCCAGGACCGATTCGGCACTCAGACCCTGCCGGCCAAGCTCGAGCCTGGAGGCCGAATCGAGTCGGACAGGATTGAGCGGCGTGTCTTCGGTGCTGCCACGGCGCGGATCGGCATTGAGCTGCCGGTCGATCAGTTGCTCGATCGAACTGTGGCCGTCGCCGGTCACAAAGGCCAGGTCTCCCCGAGCCGCGGCGACCAGCTTGCCTGCGACGACCAGCAGCCGGTGTTCGCTGCCCTGAATGAATCGCTCGACGATCACGCCGCTGCCTTCTTCCAGTGCGACGGCATAAGCCGCCTCAACCTCGTCCCCGTTGACCAGGTTTGTGAACACCCCGCGACCGTGGTTGCCGTCATAGGGTTTGACCACGACCGGGTAGCCAATTGATTCGGCGGTCTGGCGGGCCTGGGCTGCGTTGCGAACGTATTCGCCTTCGGGTACCGGAACGCCCACGGGCGCCAGCAGCTGCTTGGTCAGATCCTTGTCGCGCGAAATGCTTTCGGCGATCGCGCTGGTTCGGTCGGTTTCCGCCGTCCAGATCCGGCGCTGATTGGCGCCGTAACCCAGTTGCACCAGATTGCCGTCATTCAGGCGGATGGTCGGGATATCGCGGTCATCGGCGGCATCGACAATGCAGCCGGTGCTCGGCCCCAGGCAAAGACGATCGACCATTCTGCGCAGCGAGCGGACCGTGGCGGCGACATCGTAAGAGCGGTCTTCGATGGCGGCCAGCATCAGCAGTCTGGCTTCTTGCAGTGCCGCACGGGCGACATCCTCATGCCAGGCGCGCACGACCACCTTGTAGACGCCCCGCTTGGAAGTCTCGCGGGCCTTGCCGAATCCGGTCGGGAGCCCGGCCAGCGTCTGCAGCTCGAGGGTGACGTGTTCGAGGATATGGCCGGGCCAGGTGCCATCGGCCAGCCGACGCAGGAACCCACCCCGCTCGCCGTAGCTGCAACGGTGTTCGACCAGGCCCGGTAGCCAGCTACCCAGCCTTTCGGGAAATCCCGGCAAAAGATTCGACGGATAATCTTCGAGTTCGCCGATATCAACCAGCGCCTCGATGACCGGACGGTAGGTCCAGCGATTAGGGCCGCGCAGGGTTCGGATCTCGAGGATCCGGATATCTCCGGGAGATTGCATAGTCGTCAGTGAGGGCTTGGAGCGCCAGTGGCGCGAGGGGTTCGGCAGCGATGCGACAGTTGCCGTTCGCAGATCGTCCAACCATCAACGCACCAACTCTGGTCCGGTTTACCGGTCACGCACCGAAGTGCCCAAGGTTTGTGCGATCCGTGCGCCGTCGGTACCGAATGGGGTACCCTTCGGCGGCTGCCGCGCCCAGACCATGACTGATACCACCCTGTTCCCGACTGCCGACGAGCGTTCTGTCCCCGCATTGTGGCGGGAGCAGATCCATGGGCAGCTGGCCGCCTCCGAGCGGGTTCTGGCTTGGGTCCAGACCGACCTCGATCAGCGACTGCACTTCGAGCGCGGCCTGGTTGCGGTCACCAATCTGCGTTTGCTGGCCTGCCGCGAGTCGGGCGCAGCGTGGGCGCAGTGGCCGCTGCAGTCGGGATTCAGCCTGCGCAAACGGGATCATGCCGCGGTCGGGACGCTCGAACTCGTCGATGGCAGCGCCTGTCTGGACAGCTGGCGCTACACCCTGGGGCGCGATCCGAGCGCGCAACGACTGATCGATGCCCACACCGAGGCGACTAAGTCACTCGGTTCGGGCCTCGACACGCCGTCGCTTCGGTCCATCTGTCCGCGTTGCAGGGCCGAATTGCCCGCTGGGCAGCAGGCCTGCCCCGCCTGTGCAACGGCTTCGGACGGCGCTGCCGAGTCGGCGCCCTCGACCTGGGTGCTGTTTCGTTTATGGCGCTTCGCGCGTCCTTATCGGGGGCAGCTCGCCCTTGGCTTTCTGCTGACTGTCGCGGCGACGGCTGCCACGCTTGTGGCGCCTTATCTGACCATGCCGTTGATGGACAAGGTCCTGATTCCTTATCAGAAAGGCGTCCCGATCGATCCTATGACTGTCGGTATGTACATGGGCGGTCTGCTTGGCGCGGCCTTGCTTGCCTGGCTGCTCGGATGGGCTCGAACCTACATTCTTGCCCTGGTCAGCGAGCGGATCGGCGCCGACCTGCGAACGCAGACCTATGAGCATCTGCTGCGGCTGTCCCTTCAGTATTTCGGCGGCAAACGCACCGGCGACCTGATCGCCCGGATCGGTTCTGAAACAGATCGAATCTGTATTTTCCTTTCCTTACATCTACTTGATTTCGCCAACGATGTGCTGATGATCATCATGACCTCGGTGATCCTGGCCACGATCGACCCGTGGTTGGCATTGGCAACACTGCTGCCCCTGCCTTTCATCGCCTGGCTGATCCATCTCGTGCGGGATCGTCTGCGAACCGGCTTCGAGAAGGTCGATCGGATCTGGGCCGAGGTCACCAGCGTGCTGGCCGACACGATTCCGGGGATCAGGGTGGTCAAGGCCTTCGCGCAGGAGCAGCGCGAGTCGGACCGGTTTCGCGAAGCCAATCAGCACAATCTGGCGGTCAACGATCGGGTCAACCGGGTCTGGTCGCTATTCACGCCGACAGTGACCCTGATGACTGAAATCGGGCTGCTGATCGTGTGGGCGTTCGGTATCTGGCAGATCGCCCACAATCACATCACGGTTGGCGTGCTGACCGCCTTTTTGGCCTACATCAGTCGCTTTTATCTGCGTCTTGATTCGATGAGCCGGATCGTGTCGGTGACCCAGAAGGCAGCAGCCGGCGCCAAGCGCATCTTCGACATTCTCGATCATGTCTCGAGCGTGCCGGAGCCGGCCAACCCGATCCCTTTGCGCAGCGTCGAGGGGCGGATCGATATCGAAGGCGCGGCATTTCGCTACGGAAATCGGGCAGTCATTCGCGGGATCGACCTGACGATCAAGCCGGGTGAAATGATTGGTCTGGTGGGCCACAGTGGCTCGGGCAAAAGCACGCTGGTCAACCTGATCTGCCGGTTTTACGACGTGTCGGACGGCGCGATCAAGATCGACGGCGTCGATGTCCGCTCGGTGCCAGTGGCTGATTTCAGACGTCATATCGGCCTGGTGCTGCAGGAGCCTTTCCTGTTCTTTGGCACGATTGCCGACAACATTGCTTATGGCAAACCGGATGCGACGCGCGCAGAGATCATCGCCGCCGCGCGGGCCGCACATGCTCACGACTTCATCCTTCGACTGCCTCACGGCTACGACTCGCTGGTGGGGGAACGGGGTCAGTCGCTGTCTGGCGGCGAGCGCCAGCGCATCTCGATTGCCCGGGCATTGCTGATCGATCCGCGAATCCTGATCCTCGATGAGGCCACCTCGTCGGTCGACACCGAAACCGAGAAGGAAATCCAGAAGGCCCTGGATAACCTGGTGCTGGGTCGGACCACGATTGCGATCGCCCATCGGCTGAGCACGCTGCGGCGCGCCGATCGGCTGGTGGTGCTTGATCGCGGGCAGGTGGTCGAGGTCGGTGATCACGACACGCTGATGGGGCTGGAAGGCGCTTACTTCAGGCTCTATCAGGCCCAGATCAGGCAGGAGGAAGACGAGGTGGAGCCCAAAGTCTGGCGCCTGGAGGTTGATGAAGATGCCGGCGGCTGATTTCACACTCGACCGCGATGCCTTTGGCCGCCTGGTGCTGACCCTGGCTGACAGCAGCGTGCATGTCGGCGTGGTGGCGGTGCGCGCCTTTCCGATCGCAGCTCCTCATGACGGTATTGCCCTGATGAGCAGCGACGGGCACGAACTGGTGTGGCTCGATGACCTGACACACCTGGCGCAGCCGCTCCGCGAGCTGCTCGAAGGCCATCTCGCCACGCGTGAGTTCGTTCCCGAAATCAAGGCGATCCGATCGGTGTCGAGTTTTGCCACGCCGAGTACCTGGGTCGTCGACACCGATCGTGGCCAGACGCAGCTCGTGCTCAAAGGCGAGGAAGGGATTCGTCGTCTGGCCCGCTCAAGCCTGCTGATTGCCGATAGCCACGGTGTGCAGTATCTGGTGCGCGACATCGGGACGCTTGACCGGCACAGCCGCAAGCTGCTCGATCGATTCCTGTAGCTGCGAGCGATATCGGCGTAAGATGCTCGATTTTCGGCTCTCACGCCGCACTGGAGACCGCTCCCCTGATGAGCGATTCACCCCTGACTTTTAACGATTTCGGCCTTGCTGAGCCGATCGTCCGAGCCGTGACCGAACTCGGTTACCGCGAACCCACCCCGATTCAGGAGCAGGCCATTCCGGTGGTCATGTCCGGCAAGGATGTGATGGGCGCGGCCCAGACCGGCACCGGCAAGACCGCTGGTTTCGCCCTGCCGATCATCCACCGGCTTTTGCCTCTGGCCAGCTCGAGCACCTCTCCGGCGCGGCATCCGGTGCGTGCACTGATGCTCGCACCGACCCGCGAACTGGCCGATCAGATCTACCAGAACGTCAAGGAATATGCGCGGCATACGCCGCTGCGGACCGCTGTGGTGTTTGGTGGCGTCGACATGAAGCCGCAGACACTGGCGCTGCGCCAAGGCTGTGAAATCCTGATTGCCACGCCCGGTCGACTGCTCGACCATGTCGAACAGAAAAGCACGAATCTGTCGCAGGTCCAGATCCTGGTCCTCGATGAGGCCGACCGGATGCTTGACATGGGCTTTTTGCCCGACATCCAGCGGATCATCAACATGCTTGGCAAGGATCGCCAGAGCCTGATGTTTTCTGCGACCTTTTCCAATGAGATTCGCAAGCTGGCGGAGTCTTTCCTCGAGTCGCCGCTGCTCATCGAAGTGGCGCGCCGCAATGCGCTGGCCGAGAACATCACTCAAACCGTTTACCGTGTGGCGTCGCCCGAGCACAAGCGTGCCGCGGTGGCCAAGCTGGTTCGAGACCATGCCTTTGCGCAGGTCATCGTGTTTTCGAACACCAAGATCGGCGCGGGGCGCCTCGCGCGCCAGCTTGAAGTCGACGGCCTGAACGCCGCTGCGATTCATGGCGACAAGAGCCAGCAGGAGCGGCTCAAGACCTTGGACGATTTCAAACAAGGTCTCATCACCGTTCTGGTGGCCACCGATGTCGCGGCCCGCGGTCTCGACATTGCCGAGCTGCCGGCGGTCATCAACTACGATCTGCCTTACTCGCCTGAGGACTATGTCCATCGGATCGGCCGAACCGGCCGCGCTGGCGCCTCAGGCATGGCGCTGTCGCTGATCACCGGCAGCAACGACGATCGCCTGCTCGCCGACATCGAGAAGCTCACCAAGCGCAAGTTCGATGTTCAGGAGATGGCGGTTGAAGCGGCACTGCCAGGCCATCGCCGCGAGGCGCGTGCACCGCGCGACGAGGATCGGCCCGAGCGCGTCGAACGTTATCGTGATCGTGACGACGCCCGGCCGGCGCGATCCCGACCGTCTTCGTCCGCGCCGTCGCGGCCTCCCGAAGACCCCTTCTTTTCGAGGCCTTATGAGCCCTCGACAGAAGCGCTCGCGGCCCAGTCCGATGCCGAGCCGTCGAAGTCAGAGCAGCCTGTCGTCCGGCGCAGCACCCGACCGGTGCCGGCGCTGCTTGGCGGTTTCAAGCGGACCTGAATTCGGCCCAGCGGCGGGTGGCGTCAGCCAGCCAGGCGTCGAGCGATGACTCGGCCGACGGCCCGAAACCAAGGTGCCTGAAGGCCTGATCGAGCACTTCGACCGGCCGGCGGGTATCGACCGCGATCGCACCATTCTGTTTCGACAGCTTCTCGCCGTCGTCGGCGAGCACGACTGGCACGTGCATGTAGCGCAGATCGGCAAGTCCGAGGGCACGACCGAGCAAACGCTGGCGAGCGGTTGAGCCGAGCAGATCGGCGCCACGGATGACATCGGTAATGCCTTGCGCGCCGTCATCCACGACCACTGCAAGTTGATAGGCAAACAGTCCGTCGGCTCGCTTCAAGACGAAGTCGCCCACGTCATTGGCCACATCCTGTTGCTGCCGGCCCTGCCAGCGATCATCGAATTGCACCATGGCCTGATCGGGCAGGCGCAATCGCCAGGATCGTGCGATACGACCGGGCGCCAACCCATTGCGACAGATGCCCGGGTAGGCATGCTCGACACCGCGCACCGCCTGGCCGCCAACACCGGTCGCGACCGATCGTTGTGAATCGGCGATTTCGCTGCGGGTGCAGCCGCAGGGATAGGCCAGGCCGCAGCGGATGAGCGAGTTCATGGCATCGGCATAAGCCTCGAGTCGCTGCGATTGCCAGCTCGGGCGGTCGTCCCAGGCCAGTCCAAGTTGCTGCAGCGTATCGAGGATCGCGTCGGCGGCGCCGGCTTGCACGCGCGGTGTGTCGATGTCTTCGATTCTGACCAGCCAGCGGCCATGATGGGCGCGGGCGTCGAGCCAGGATGCGAGTGCCGCGACGATTGATCCGGCATGCAGCGGGCCGGTCGGCGAGGGCGCAAATCGGCCGACATAAGCGGTCTGAGCGTTCATCGAGATGAGCGGCGCGCTGGCCGCGGCGAGGAGGTGGATGACGGGCGTCGATGGTCGATGAGACGCGACTGAACGCGTGGCAGTTCGAGGCGCTCGAGCCACCATTGCAGCGACTTGCCGGGGTCGTTGCGTCGCCAGGCATAGTGGAGCGTGGCCGCAGGTCGGGGTTCGGCAATTCGGCGTGAAATCAGCGAGCCGTTTGCGAGATGCACTTGCGCAACCGGTGCCGGGATCCAACCGGTGCCAAGGCCTGCGATCTGCATGGCGACTTTCTGCTCAAGGGTGGCAACCGTCAGGGTGTCCTGGCCTGACAGCAGGCCGGTGGTGCGAGAGGCCTGCAGCCGCGACGTTCCGGCAAGCACGACCGCTCGGTGAGCGAGCAGATCCTGCGCCGACAGCGGTTCCACCACGTTCGCCAGGGGATGATGAGGCGCCACGCAGAACACGAAATCGACCGAACCGAGTGTGCGCAGGCTGAACCGCGTCGAGGCCTGCGCCTGATGCGGTGCATCGTAAGGGGCGCCGATGATCAGGTCGGCGCGGCCCTCAAGCAGCGCTTCCCAGGCGCCGTCGAGCACTTCGTAGGAAAACACCAGTCGGGTGGGCGTGCGACTGCGATCAAAGTCGCGGATCAGCGGGGTGAGGGCATCGAAATCGATGATGGCGTCGACACCCACACGAAGCTCGGGTTCGAAGCCGCTTGCCACGCTGCGAACGCGCCGCGCGAGGTCGTCGGCCGAGCGCAGCAGGCGCCGCCCTTCGTCGAGCAGCTCACGCCCGGCCGGGGTGAGTTGTGCGCGCGGCCCGCGTCGATCGAAGAGCAGCACATCGAGATCGCCCTCGAGTTTGCGCACGGTGTAGGTGAGCGCAGACGGCACCTTGCCGAGCGCGGCTGCCGCTGCAGCAAAGCTGCCCTTTCGCACGATGGTGTCGAGGGTTTCGAGGGCGCCGAGTGTGAGGGGCATTGAAGCATTCAAAAAAATTGAACTCAGCATCGGAAATGATACGCTGTTCGAGGATGGCTTTGCGGTGCAGACTTCAGGATCCGAATCGGTCGACTGAATGCCCACCGTGTTTTCCGGCCGAGTTCCTGGCGAGTTTGCCGACGAGTTTTCACCTTCACTGGAAGACCACACCATGATCCAGATTCGCGCCGCGGGTGAGCGCGGCCATGCGCAACATGGCTGGCTCGATTCCTGGCACAGTTTTTCCTTTGCCGAGTATCGGGATCCGGCGCACATGGGCTTCGGCCCGCTGCGCGTCATCAACGAGGACCGCATCGTGGCCGGCGCCGGGTTCGGTACGCATGGTCATCGCGATATGGAGATCATCAGCTACGTGCTCGATGGTGCGCTGGCTCACCAGGACAGTCTGGGCAACGGCTCGGTGATTCGCCCGGGCGATGTGCAGCGTATGAGCGCAGGCACTGGTGTCATGCACTCCGAGTTCAATCATCTCCAGGATGCGCCAACGCATTTCCTACAGATCTGGATCGAGCCTGACCGGCGCGGCATCGCCCCGGGTTACGACGAGCGCCACTTTCCGATGGCGCAGCGACGCGGCGTACTGCGCCTGCTTGCCTCGCCCGACGGTGCCGAAGGCTCGCTCACGATCGGTCAGTCGGCGCGCCTTTACGCGGGGCTGTTCGACGGTGACGAGCAGGCACAATTGCCGATCGAGGTCGGGCGCAGGGTCTATGTGCAGGTTGCCCGCGGTCAGGTCTCGATCAACGGCCTGACGCTTGGTGCCGGCGATGCCGCGAAACTGGTCGCCGAGCCGATGCTCATCGTCGATCGCGGCGACCAGGCGGAAGTGCTGGTTTTCGATTTGCCCTGAGCCTGATTATCAACCTGAAAGGAAACTGATCATGATTCGCGTCGTCGTGGCGTTTCATTCGGGCTATGGGCATACCCGCAGCGTGGCGCAGGCGGTGAAGGACGGTGCCGCTTCGGTGCCGGGCGTGAGTGCCGAACTGCTCGACGTCACGCAGACCGCCGAGTCCGGTTGGGCTGCGCTGGCAGCAGCCGATGCCATCGTGTTCGGTTCGCCGACCTACATGGGTGGTGTGTCGGCCGACTTCAAGAAATTTGCTGATGAGAGTGCCAAGGTCTGGTTCACTCAAGGCTGGAGGAACAAGATCGCCGGCGGGTTCACCTGTTCGCTCAACATGAGTGGCGATAAATACTCGAGCCTGATGTATTTCGTGACGCTGGCGATGCAGCACGGCATGGTCTGGGTCGGGACCGGCATGATGCCCGCCCGTCAGCCAGGGCATCCCGATGAAATCAACCGGCTGGGCTCGGCCATCGGGGTGATGGCCCAGGCCGACAATGTGCCGCCCGATCAGTCGCCGCCTGCCGGCGACATCGAGACGGCCCGCCTCTACGGCAAGCGGATCGGCGAAATGAGCGTGGGCGGCGTTCGCTAGTGCCGCTCCGGTCATTTTGCGAAGGGCACGCCGGGTTGCCGCTAAAGCCATCTCGGCGTTTGCTCATCCTGACGGCGACGTTCCCTGCGGTGAGTCGCTGAGGTATAAACCGGGGCGCGCAGCGGGGTGCCTATGTCTGCGGCATGCTCCCTGCATCAACGGCCTGTGGGCTAGCCGTCGCTCCCCTATCCCGCTGTTCCGTGTCCTTTGCTCCCTGATCCGTCGCCTCCACATCCTGACCACGCCCGTCCATGTCTGCTTTCAATACCGAAACCGTTCTCGAAGTTCATCACTGGAACGATTCGCTCTTCAGCTTCAAGACCACCCGCGATCCCTCGCTGCGGTTTCGCAATGGTCACTTCGTGATGATCGGCCTGCAGGTCGACGGCAAGCCGCTGTTGCGCGCCTACAGCGTGGCCAGCGCCAACTATGAAGAGAACCTCGAATTTCTGAGCATCAAGGTGCCCGATGGACCCTTGACCTCCCGCTTGCAGCATCTGAAACCGGGCGACACCGTGCTGGTCGGTCGCAAACCCACCGGCACCCTTGTCATCGACGATCTCACACCAGCCCGCCATCTCTATCTCTTCGGAACCGGCACCGGGCTGGCGCCTTTCATGTCGATCGTGCGCGACCCCGAGACCTATGAGCGTTTCGAGAAAGTCGTGCTGGTGCACGGCGTGCGCGAGGTCAGCGAACTTGCCTACGCCGAGTATCTGCAGACCGAGCTGCCCAGCAATGACTTTTTCGGCGAGATGGTCCGCGAGCGGCTCATCTATTACCCGACGGTCACCCGCGAAGTGTTTCGCAACCGTGGCCGGATCACCGAACTCATCGAGCGCGACAAGCTGACCCAGGACATCGGTCTGCCGGCACTATCACCTGCCAACGACCGGGCGATGCTGTGCGGCAGCCCCGCGATGCTGGCCGACACCCGGGTCCTGCTCGATGCGCGCGGATTCACCATCTCGCCGTCGATCGGTGTGCCGGGCGATTACCTGATCGAGCGCGCCTTCGTCGAAAAATAGCGTTTCGCAGGTCGTGCCTTGCGGCCTCAGCGCCGTTCGCGCTGCGCCAGCAACTCATTGGCCAGGAGGGCCGACAGCACCAGCGCGCCGCCTTGCAGCGTTGCAGCGCCGGGCTGCTCGCCTGCCCACAGCCATGCCCAGATCGGCCCGAGCACCACTTCAAGCAGTCCCAGCAGGGCGACTTCATAGGGCGGAAGGTGAATGGCGGCACGGACCATCAGCATGCACGGCAATCCGAGCTGGAAGACGCCCAGGGCAGCGAGGATGGCGATGTCGTGGATGCTTGCGGTCAGCGGCCATGCCAGCGGCAGGGTGACGGCCATGCTGATCACCGCGCCCAGCATCACCGCGGGCACCAGGTTAAGCCGGGCACCGGTGCGCTTGAGCACCACGATATTGACCGCGGCAGCCATCGGTACTGCCATGGCGATCAGCATGCCTTGCAGGCCGTCGCTCGAGAGGCCTTCCAGCGACATCCAGATCAGTCCCCCTGCAGCCACGACGATGGCGCCCCAGGTGCGCAGCGGCACCGGTTCGCGCAGCACCGCCATGCCCAGCAGCGCCGCCAGCAGCGGTGAGGCGGCCATGACTACCAGCACATTGGCGACCGTGGTGCGGGTCAGCGCGACCATGAAGCAGGTGAACATGATCGACCACATGATTCCGGATGCAAGGCCTGGCCAGCCCGAAGCTCGGACCTCCGACATCCAGCGTCCCCGGTGGGTGGCTGCCAGGGCTGCGATGACGAAGATCGCGCAGACCAGCGAGCGCCAGAAGGCGATCTCATAGCCGCGGGCATGGTCCAGCAGCCGGGTGGCGACACCGGCTGTGCTCCACAAAACCGCGCACAGCACCATCGTGAGCAGCGCGCCCCGGTAGCTCGGACTGGCGTGGCCGTTGCGTTGGGGTCGGATCTCGGAGCTGGGAGCGGCTTGCACGCTGACCACGACGCGGGCGTTAGGAGGTCGGATGATATCAGTGGCCGGCGTGACGATACGGTGGTCAGGAGGCGCCTCGAGCAGGGCCCGGTCGTGGTGCGGCGGTAGAATCGAACGATGTCTGCTCCCCGCTTTGTTCACCTCAGAGTCCGATCCGAGTATTCGATCAGCGATTCGATTGTCCGGATCGATCCGTTAGTCGAGGCTGCTGCGGCCGACGGTCAGGGCGCGCTCGCGCTGACCGACAGCGCAAACCTGTTTGCCTGGATCAAGTTTTATCGGGCGGCGCGGTCGGGCGGTATCAAGCCTGTGCTGGGTGTGGACGCCTGGATCACCAACCCGGCCGATCGCGAACGTCCCTTCAGAGCGTTGCTGCTGGTGCGCAATCGCACCGGCTATCGCAATCTGTGCCAGCTGCTGTCGCGTGCCTGGCTCGACAACGAGTGGCGCGGCCGCGGCGAGATTGACCGCGACTGGTTCGATGCCCTGTCGCTCGACGACCAGGGCGATCATGGTCTGATTGCCCTGTCGGGCGCCCATCAGGGCGATGTCGGCGTCGCGCTGGCGGCCGGAAACCTCGAGGCTGCCGCCGACCTGGCGCTTAAGTGGGAGGCCCGATTTCCGGGTGCCTTCTACCTCGAGTTGCAGCGAACCGGTCAGCCTCAGGTCGAGGCCCATGTGCGTGCCGCGGCCACGCTGGCAGCCAGGCTCGGTTTGCCGGTGGTGGCAACGCATCCGGTGCAGTTTCTGGCGCGTGAGGATTTCCGGGCGCATGAAGCGCGCGTCTGTATCGCCGAGGGCGAGATCCTGGCCAATCCGCGGCGCGTCAGCCGCTTTGCCGAGACCCAGTATTTCTGCACGCAGCAGGAGATGGTCGAGCGCTTTGCCGACCTGCCCGAGGCGATCGAGAATTCGGTGCTGATCGCGCAGCGCTGCAATCTCACGATGGAACTGGGCAAGTCGTTTCTGCCTGAGTTCCCGACCCCCGACGGCCTGTCGATCGAGGCCTATCTGCAAAAGCTCGCCCGCGAGGGTCTCGAGTTGCGTCTGGCGCGCAGCTTTCCGGAGGAGGCCAGGCGTGACGCCGAGCGCGGCCGTTATCTCGATCGGCTCGAAATCGAATGCCAGACCATCGTGAAGATGGGCTTCCCGGGCTACTTCCTGATCGTGGCCGACTTCATCAACTGGGCCAAGGCCAACGGGGTGCCGGTCGGACCGGGCCGGGGCTCTGGCGCCGGTTCGCTGGCGGCGTTTTCGCTTGGGATCACCGATCTCGATCCCTTGCCCTATGCGCTGCTTTTCGAGCGTTTCCTGAATCCTGAGCGGGTCTCGATGCCCGACTTCGATATCGACTTCTGCCAGGACAAGCGCTGGATGGTGATCGAGTATGTGCGCGACAAATACGGCGCACAGGCGGTCTCGCAGATTGCCACCTTCGGCACGATGGCCTCCAAGGCGGTCATACGCGACGCCGGGCGTGTGCTCGATATGCCCTACAGCCTGTGCGACCAGCTCTCCAAACTCATCCCGATTGTTCAGGCCAAGCCGCTTTCGCTGGCCAAGGCCCGCGAGGCCGAGCCGCTGCTGCGCGAGCGCGAAGAAAAAGAAGAGGAAGTGCGTGGCCTGCTGACACTGGCCGAATCGCTCGAAGACCTCACCCGCAATGTCGGCATGCATGCCGGCGGCGTGCTGATCGCGCCCGGCCAACTGACCGACTTCTGCCCGCTCTATCGCGCCCCGGGCACGGATTCGGTCGTGGCGCAGTTCGACAAGGACGATGTCGAGGCGGTCGGTCTTGTCAAGTTCGACTTCCTCGGTCTGCGCAACCTCACCATCATTGCGCTCGCGGTCGATTACATCAATCGCAATGATCCGCAGCGCGCGCTCGACCTGTCGCTGCTCACCTTCGACGATCCCAAGGCCTTCAAGATTCTCAAGGATGCCAACACCGCGGCGATCTTCCAGGTCGAGGGCGACGGCATGAAAAAGCTGCTGCGCAAGCTCGCACCCGATCGCTTCGAAGACATCATCGCGGTGCTGGCGCTCTATCGGCCGGGCCCGCTGGGCTCGGGCATGGTCGACGACTTCATCCTGCGCAAGAAAGGTCAGCAGAAGATCGACTATTTCCATCCCGATTTGCGGCAGTGCCTGGAGCCGACCTACGGCGTGATCGTCTACCAGGAACAGGTGATGCAGATTGCGCAGATCATCGCCGGCTACACCCTGGGCGGGGCCGATCTGCTGCGTCGCGCGATGGGCAAGAAAAAGGCCGAAGAGATGGCGCAGCAGCGCGCGATCTTCACCGAAGGTGCTGCGGCCAAAGGGCATGACCCGGCACTGGCCACACAACTGTTCGACCTGATGGAGAAATTCGCCGAGTACGGTTTCAACAAATCGCACACTGCGGCGTATGCGGTCATCACCTATCAGACCGCCTGGCTCAAGGCGCACTATCCGGCCGAGTTCATTGCGGCCACGCTGTCGTCGGACATGGACGACACCGACAAGGTCCATCAGTTCGTCAAGGACGCCCAGGACAACTCGGTCGTCATCATGCCGCCCGACATCAATCACGCTGGTTATCGCTTTGATCCGGTCAAGGCCGGCACGGTGAGATATGGCCTGGGCGCGGTCAAAGGGACCGGCGAGGGTGCGGTGCTCGACATCCTGCGGGCCCGCGAATCGGGGCCCTTCACCGATCTCTTCGATTTTTGTGCCCGGGTCGACCGACGCCTGGTCAATCGCCGCACGATCGAGGCACTGGTGCGTTCCGGTGCCTTCGATGCACTCGAGCCCGATCGCGCCCGATCGCTCGCCAATGTCGGCCGGGCCATGGACGATGCCGATCAGCAGGCGGCAGCAGCGGGTCAGTCGAGTCTCTTCGGTGACGCCGGCAGTGGTGCGGCCATGGCGCCGCAATGGGTGAATGCGCCGCCCTGGGACGAACGTCGCCGGCTGCAGGAAGAAAAGGCGGCGCTTGGTTTTTACCTCAGCGGCCATCTCTTCAAGGGCTATGAGGCCGAAGTTCGCCGCTTCGTCAGGACGCGGCTTGCCGATCTGCCGCGAATGGCCGAGTCGGCGCACGGCGCGGTGCCGGTCACCGTTGCCGGCATCGTCACCTCGCTGGCCACCGGCATGACACGGCGCGGCAAGATGATCCGCCTGGGACTGGATGACGCCACGCTCGGTGTCGAAATTGCGATCTTCAGCGAGCTCTACGATCAGTGCCGCAGCCTGCTGCGTGAAGACGAGCTGCTGATCATCCACGGCAAGGTGGCCCGTGACGATTACAGCGGCGGATGGCGCATCAGCGCAGACCGGGTGAGCAGCCTCACGCAGGCGCGCCAGGAGCATGCGCGCGCGCTGCTGCTGCGAATGAACGGCGCGTCCGATGGGCAACGCCTGCGTACGCTGCTCGAGCCTTTTCGCGCGAAGCAGGTCATGCCCGCCGATGGCGTCTTCAGCGCCGAGGACGATGGCGACACACCGGTCGCCCCGCGCGGCTGTCCGGTCGAGGTTCACTATCACAACGAGTCGGCGCGCTGCGCGGTTCGTCTTGGCGATGCCTGGCGCATTCGGCCCGATGAGGCGCTGCTGGCGCAGCTGCGCGAATGGCTGTCGGACGATGGGGTCGAGCTGCGCTATGCCTGAGGCCTGCTCCTCATGACGATCGCCACCGACAAGACCTCGCAGGCGGTGAATCCGGCGCTTGATTCGCCGCCAGACGAATCGTCAGGGCCGTTGCGGGATCGTCAGCTGCTGGCGCGCATCTTCGGCTATGTGCGGCCCCATATGCGGGTCTTCGCGGTGGGCGTGCTGGGCATGATCCTGACCGCAGCCACCGAACCGGCGCTGCCCGCGCTCTTCAAGGTGCTCCTTGACGACGGCTTCGGAAAGCAGGGTTCCAACTGGCTGGTCTGGGCGCTGCCGCTGGCAATGGTGCTGCTTTTCGTCGTCCGGGGGGTATTCACCTTCACCATGAGCTATGCCATGTCGTGGGTGAGCCAGCGCATCCTCACTGATCTGCGCCGCGACATGTTCGCGCGGCTGGCCGATCTGCCGGCCGACTTTTTCGCGCGCGAAACCGCAGGGCAGCTGATCTCGCGGATGGTGGCCGACGTCAACAATGTGACCGCGACGCTGGGCGGTGTGGTGGTCGTTGTCGTGCGCGACAGCGCGGTCGTCATCGGTCTGCTTGGCTGGCTCTTCTTTCTCAACTGGCGGCTGACCCTGATTGCCGCGGTGCTGATCCCGATTGTGGCGGTCATGGTGCGGGCGTTTTCCAAGCGCATGCGGCGACTGTCGACCGAGCAGATGCGCTATACCGGCGAGATGACCGGCGTGATCGAGGAGGCGATCCGCTGCAATCCGGTGATCAAGGTCTATGGCGGCCAGGCCTACGAGCAGTCGCGCTTTGCCGCCTCCAACGAGAAGCTGCGCAACTTCGCGCGGCGCATGACGGTGGCCAGCGCCACCATCGTTCCGATGACGCAGCTGGTGGCTTCGCTCGCGGTGGCGGTGGTGGTGGCCATCGCGCTGGTTCAGTCGCGCGCCGACCAGACCACGGTCGGCGGCTTTGTGTCGTTTCTGACCGCCATGCTGATGCTGCTGGCGCCTCTCAAGCATCTGGCCAACGTCAACAGCGATCTGCAGCGCGCCCTGGCGGCAGCAGAGGTGGTGTTCGTTTTCATCGATGCGCCGCTGGAGCCCGACAACGGTCGTCAGACCCTCGAGCGGGCGCGTGGCGAACTGGCGTTCGAAGGTGTCGGATTCCGGTATCCCGGCACTGAGCGGGCGGCGCTGCGCGGCATCGATCTGAGCGTGTCGCCCGGTGAGACCGTGGCGCTGGTCGGCCCGTCGGGCGGCGGCAAGACCTCGCTGGCCAATCTCATTCCCCGCTTTCATTCGGCGACCGAGGGCCGGATCCTGCTCGATGGCATTCCGATCGAAGATCTCACTCTTGCCAGTCTGCGTGGGCAGATCGCCTGGGTCAGTCAGCAGGTCATGCTCTTTAACGACACGATTGCGGCGAATGTGGCCTATGGCGCTCACCGCAATGCGCCACCAGAGCAAATCGCCGCTGCCCTGCGCGCAGCGTATCTGCATGATTTCGTGGCCAGTCTGCCCGAGGGCATGCAGACGATCATCGGCGACAACGGCATCCGGCTGTCGGGCGGGCAGCGTCAGCGGCTGTCGATCGCGCGCGCGGTGCTCAAGGATGCGCCGGTGCTGATCCTCGACGAAGCGACGTCGGCGCTCGACAATGAGTCAGAGCGCTGGGTGCAGGCTGCGCTCGAGCAGCTCATGAAACACCGCACGACACTGGTGATTGCGCATCGGCTCTCGACCGTCATCGGCGCCGACCGGATCCTGGTGATGTCGGACGGCCGGATCGTCGAGAGCGGCCGCCACGACGAACTGATGACCAGCGGCGGACTCTATGCGCGCCTCTACAGCGCCGGCGAGACCGCTTTCCAGCAGTGATGCCTCAAGCCCGGCAGTCGAATAGTTGTAACGTATTGCGAACGCGTGTGCGCGAATCGAGCCCGGTCAGCGTTCAGGTCAGATTGCACCGGCCCTGTCGGGCCTCGTTGGAGACGATCATGAAATCCTTTGTCCGAATCATTCTGGTCCTTGCCTTGAGCATGATCGGTGTCGCACAGGCTCATGCGCAGTATTACGGCGGCGGCTACCGGGGCTACTACGGCGGTCCCCGGATCTCCCTTGGCATCGGTGTGGGTCCGGTCTACGGCTATGGCCCCTACTATCCCTATTCTGGCTGGGGTTATCCCTATCCGGTCTACCCCTCCTATCCGGTTTATCCTGCCTATCCGCCGACGGTCATCGTGACGCGGCCAGCCCCCACGGTGTATGTCGAGCGTGCACCCGACGTCGTCGAGCAAGCCGCGCCGCCGGCCGGTTACTGGTACTGGTGCGCCGATTCTCAGGGCTGGTATCCGACGGTTCCGGAGTGCCGCTCCGGCTGGCAGGCGGTTCCGCCGCGCCCGGCGCAATAAGCGGGAGGCCGACAAGATGCCTGGCTTATCCGTCTATTCGAATCGGGGAATACGCGCTGGGGTGTGTGCCGCCGCGGTACTGACCGTTATCGGTCTTTCTGCATGCGCCACCGCACCGATGTCGCCGTCTCTCGTGACGCTTCCCGGCACCGGCAGATCCTTCGATCAGTTCCGGGCCGACGACTACAACTGCCGTCTCTATGGCGAGGTGCAGATCGGTCTTCGGAACGCACAAAGTGCGGCTGCCGCGGCAATGACGGTCGGCACAAACCCCGGCGCGCCGGGCGCCACGACATCGGCCGCCTTCGTCGGCGGCGGGCAGGGTGGAGCGATCGGGCAGGCGGTGACGCCGCCTGGCGTGATCCCGAGCAGCAATCTGCCGGCTGGAACCTCTTACGCTGCGCAACAGCGCTACGACAACGCTTACATCCAATGCATGTATGCCAGTGGCAATCGGGTGCCGGTCTACGACTCCGGGCCTCGACCGGCATCGGTCGCCACGCCGCCCTCGAACATTCCCCATCCGCCTGCCGGCGCACCGCCTGCGCCGCCGCCTGGCGTTGCCAAGCCCGCCTCGAACGCATCTCCCGCCGCCTCGGCCACAACGCCCGCGCCCGCCAAGGCGCCGCCGCTGCCGCCACCAGGTCCGGCCCCCGCGCCGCCGCCTTCGGTCCGCACCAACTGACCCGATGCTGTAGGCTCGGCTGACCGATCACTGCCAGATGAACCGCCCATGACGACCGACCGCTATCCGCTTCCCGCACTCGAGTCACTGCCCGATGACATTCGCGAGAAATTGCTCGCCATCCAGGAAAAAGCCGGTTTCGTGCCGAATGTCTTTCTCAAGCTGGCACGCCGCCCGGATGAATTCAGAGGTTTCGTTGCCTATCACGACGCGCTGATGCTGCGTGACAGCGGTCTGACCAAGGGCGAACGGGAAATGATCGTCGTGGCCACCAGCGGCGCCAACGACTGTCTCTATTGCGTTGTGGCGCATGGCGCCATCCTGCGCATTTACGAAAAGAATCCGCTGATTGCCGACCAGTTGGCCACCAACTGGCACAAGGCCGATATCACCCCCCGCCAGCGGGCCATGATCGGATTCGCCCTGAAGGTCGCGCTCGATTCACGCTCGACCAGCGATCACGATTTTCGTGAACTGCATGCCCATGGGTTCACCGACGACGATGCCTGGGACATCGTCGGGATTGCGGCGTTTTTCGCGATGTCGAATCGGCTGGCCAATGCGCTGGGCATGATGCCGAATCCGGAGTTCTACCTGATGGGTCGTATCCCCCGCGACAAGAAGGCCTGAGGGCCGCCGCCGCGGCGACGAATCAGTCGCGCACCGTCTCGATCGGCAGGACCGGACCGACCCGATTGGCAACGAAGCTGCCCACCGCACCGTTTGCGGCGAGGGTGCGCCCTTCGATACGATCGCCTCTGACTCGTCCGTCATACATGCGCAGCTGTCCTCGCTGATCCATCAATTCAAAGTCAAGCCGGTCACCGGCAAGCCGAACCATGCGCATGCCGGCATTGAGGTCACCCATGCGGACCCGGCCGCTGACTTTCTGGAAGGACTGCGAGAAGGCGAGCCGTGCTTCGGTTTCGCCGTCCGGGCCTCGGCTGGTGAGCGTCCAGGTGCCTGCCACCGGCGCCGGGACGATCCAGAGATAGCCCGGGCGATCTTCGACACTCGAGCTGTCGTCCGGCTCCCAGCTGCCCATCGTGAACTGATGGCTGACGATTCGGGTGCCGGGTCGCATGGCCAGCAACTGGGGCCTGAGCTTCAGGTTGAGTGCCGGCAGCAGATACATGGTCACCACGCTTGCCTGCGTGAAATCGACCTTGAAGATGTCGCCTTCCTCGAAGCGGACCTTGTCTGTCACACCCGCCTGGGCAGCGGCCTGGCGCGACAGGGCGACCATCTGCGGGTTGAATTCGACGCCCAGGGCTCGCGCCTTGAAGTCACGCGCAGCGGCGATCGCAATTTTGCCGTCGCCCGAGCCCAGGTCGACGACGAAGTCGTTTGGCCCGACCATGGCCATCTGGAGCATCCGTTCGACCAGTGTGTCGGGCGTCGGTACCCAGATGACGTCCTTTCCTTCCTGGCCGACGCGAGGCTTGAACCCATCGGCATTGGCGGGCGCGGCGTTCGTCTGTCCTCGCGCCAGCGTGGGCAAGGCCAGAAGCGGCGCTGCCGCGGCCCACTGCAGGACTGAACGACGCGGTGTGGAGATCTGTTCGCTGTGATCGGTCACGGTATCGATGATCGCTGTCAGGTCGCAATCAGCCGATCTTAGTCCAAACGCCGTGACGCTTTGTCGCAGCCGATCACATCAGCACGATGTCGTACTGCTCCTGCGCGTAGAGGGTTTCGACCCGCAAGGAGATCGGCTTGCCGATCTGATCGCCGAGCGCGGCGAGGTGCTGCGACTCTTCTTCGAGAAACAGGTCGATGACGGCTTGTGAAGCGAGGATTCTGAACTCGCGCGGATTGAATTGCCGCGCTTCGCGCTGGATTTCGCGCATGACCTCATAGGCAATCGTGCGGGCGGTGCGCACCGAGCCCTTCCCGCGGCAGGTGGCGCAGGGTTCGCTCACGATATGCGCGAGCGATTCGCGGGTGCGCTTGCGGGTCATCTCGACCAGCCCAAGCGAGGTAAACCCGTTGACGGTCGATTTGGTGCGATCGCGGGCGATTTCGCGGCGCAATTCGGCCAGCACGGCTTCGCGATGTTCGGTATTGGTCATGTCGATGAAATCGACCAGGATCATGCCGCCGAGGTTGCGCACCCGCAGCTGGCGCGCAATCGAATGCGCGGCCTCGAGGTTGGTCCGGAAGATGGTGTCATCGAAATTACGCCCGCCGACATAACCGCCGGTATTGACGTCGATGGTATTCATCGCTTCGGTCTGATCGATGATCAGATAGCCGCCCGATTTCAGGTCGACGCGCCTGGCCAGCGCTCGCTCGAGTTCTTCTTCGGCGCCATGCAGATCGAAGAGCGGCCGCTCGCCGCCATAACGGCGAAGTTTGCCCAGCAGCGAGGGCATATAGGTCGTGGCAAAGGCCTGCAGCTGGTCGAAGGCGGACGGCGAATCGACGACGATCGAGGTGGTCTGATCGCTCGCGATATCGCGCAGCACCCGCTCGCGCAGGCCGAGCTCCTGATAAAGCAGCGAGGGGGCGGATTTTGATTTGCTCGCCTCAAGGATCTGCCGCCAGCGCGTGCCCAGATAACCGATGTCGGCGGCAAGCGCGTTGTCATCGGCTTCTTCGGCCATCGTCCTGACAATGAACCCACCCTTCTCGTCGGGCGGCATCAGTTGGCGGATGCGCTCACGCAGCAGGGTGCGTTCGCTTTCGCTGGCAATCCGCTGAGATACGCCGATGTGCGGATCCTGCGGCAGGTAGACCAGCATTCG
>CAIVAS010000246.1 GCA_903903975.1 uncultured Burkholderiales bacterium | reverse complement strand
GGACATTCCCATGAACACGATCAACTTGATCCTGAAGACCGCCTCACTCCAGTTGTTCCCGTTTCTGTCGGCCTGGCTTTTATCAACCATCGGGCGCCTCGAAAAGGCCGGAGACGCTTTCGTTGAATGGGCTACCCCTGCAGAACCGGACTGGCTCTGGATCGGACAAGGCGATGTCTTGTTCGAGCGCACCCTGAGCGAGAACGGCTTTGTTTTTGTTGGCCGCCTCAAGCGTGATCGGGAGACCTGTGGAAGGTACTTCGGTGAATTTGGATCGGACTACAAGTACGGATGTCTTGCGAGTGGAGATGGCCGATTTTTCTATCCGGCGATCCCCTGTGAAGAGCACATTCGCAAGCTTGTGACCGATGAACACCTGTCGCTTCAGTCTGCTCGGATTCGTGCGGAGATCCTGGTTCGAGCAAACCTCGAGATGCGCTGCGGCATGAAAACGAGTCGCCTTTCTACACCTTGGCGGTTTCGGTAAGGTCGGAAAAGCAGGCTGAGTCTGAAGCTTCCCTGGCTGAAACCTCGGTCAGCGGGCTGTCGGCGTATTTCACGCCTTTGAAGATGGGTCCAGGTGTTGAAGACCTGTTCCAAGACTTAAAGGTTGAACTCGTGCTTGACGCGATACAGACGATTCGTTCGATTTGCCAAGGCAATCGAACTAGTCGTTGAGAGTCGTCTCCCCCAACAGCCCTCGTCCTTCGGACTTGGGCTTTTTTTTCGAGATAGTTCGATGAATTCCGCTACTGATTCCGCTCCAAACCCGACGCCAGTTGCGGTTGGCTTGTACGACCCACACCCATGAATGGGACCGTGCGTCTTGGGCAGTTATTGGTAAGCGTGTGGGCACGTCATCTAGTCCAAACATTTATGTCCTGACCCAGGCGACTCGCACAGGCAGGGCCCCGCCAAGCGCAGGATCAGGCAGCGGCGGTTGTCAGCTTGGCGCCCAGAGCCTTGCCTTCTGGAGGTTGTCGGACAAGTCCGTCTGATCCCCCGCTCATTGCAACAGCACTCGCTGCAAAGCGAGTCGCAGCTGCTCCTGTGCTTCATCGACCTGAGTGGCCGCAAGCGATTGACGCCATGCCACCACGGCATCAGGACGCACGAGCAGGGCGCCACTCTCAGGAATTTCCCTGAGCCGATACCAGTTGAAGTAGGGGTCGCGTGCGCCTTCCTCGCCGATCACGACCACGCGAAGAAAGGGCAGGTCCAGGGCGTGTGCCGCCTGTGCCCAGAGATGACCGGCGAGGCCGGTGATCAAGGTGAAGTGGCCTTTTCCGACGACGTCCAGCGTCGAAAGTCTGCGACCGTCTGAGCCCACCAACCATGCATGCGGCAACTTTGCACCCGGCCGCGTGGTGGGCTTCGCGTGCAGTTGGCGGTCTTTCTCCCAGACCTCTTCGCCCGCGGTCGCATCCTCGATGATCGCCTGCGACACGTAGCGATGGTTGGCCTCGGTGCCCAGGGCATTGAACTCGTAGTGCTTGATTCGAAGTGCCTCGGCCAGTCGCTCACGACGGTCCAAGCCTTGCGCTCCAGGATCAGCCAGGCTTGCGAGTCCAGCCTGCACAGGCTGCGCCGCCTGCGGGTCACGAAAACAGGCATTGAGCGGGGCGTAGTCCAGGCGAGACTGGTTGGCGCGCCGCACCACCTGTTCGCCCACCGGTGCGCGCTCAAGCGAAAACGATTCAAGCAAGGCCTCTCCTGCATGGCCCTTGATCACATAGGCGAGCTTCCAGGCCAGGTTGTGCGCGTCTTGCAGGCAGGTGTTTGAACCAAGGCCGCTGGATGGTGGATGGCGATGCACCGCGTCGCCTGCGCAAAACACGCGGCCCCGCGAATAGTGGGGCGCCCAGGCTTGATTCACGTACCAGATCGACTTCATGTCGATGCGAATCTGCAGGTCCGGATCGCCGACCAATACGCGGATTCGTTCAAGGATCTGCGCCTCGGTGAGTTGCGGCTCACCTTGCGCCAGATCGAACCCCCAGCCTGCGATCCATTGGTTCCATGGGTGAATCGCCCTCAGCACGCCCTGGCCGATTTCACCAAAGCTCGCGCTGTCCGTCACGATCCAGTAGAGGATGCTCGGTCGATGCGCGGCATAGCGAGCGAGGTCGGCTGTAAACAGCACGTACATTGTCCCTGCGCGCGCGTGTTGCCCTTCAATCGCCAGTCCCACATCATCCACGACGCGCGAGCGCGCGCCATCGGCACCGACCAGGTAGCGGCTGCGAACCGTGTACTCGCGACCCGACAAGCGATCCAGCAAAAGGGTGCTGACGCCGGTTTCGTCCTGCGTATGAGAGCGGTATTCGGTGTTGAAGGCCAGACTGGCACCCTGTGCTGCCGCGTGCTTGACCAGCAGGGGTTCTAGATGGGTTTGCGGCAAATCGAGCATGGTGCAGGGACTGGCCTGCAGATAGTCGCCGATGCGTTCCTCGCCGGTGCCCCAGGTGCGCAGCCGTGCGATTTCCGGGCCGGCCAGGCTGGTGGTGAAAAGCGTGTCACCCATCCATTCCCAGGGCGTGGCGTATTTTCGAGCTTCCTCTTCCAGCCCCAGATCACGCAGCACTTCAACAGCCCGTTGGTTCGTGATGTGCGCGCGCGGCGTGTCAGCCAGCCAGTTGGCGCGCGAAATGCAGTGCACGCGCACGCCCTGGCTGGCCAGGGCCAGTGCAGTGCAGGCGCCAGTGGGGCCTGCACCCACCACCAAGACATCGGTCTCGAAATCGAAGCTCATCGAGTGCCTCTTAACGCACAGTCGATTGAATCACCGCGCCGTAGGCGTCGATGTTTTGCCGAATGCGTGCGGCGAGCTCCGCTGGATCCGCAGGGTAGGGATCGCCGGTCAGTTCGAAACGATCCTTAACCTGCTGGCTGCGCAGGGCGGTGTTGAATTCACGCGACAGGCGATCGATGACTGGCTTGGGCGTTCCCGCTGGCGCGACCAACCCGAACCAGTTGGCGATTTCAAGGCCCGGATAGCCGCTCTCGGCCAAGGTGGGCACATCCGGTAACAGCGGGTGGCGCCGAGCACCAAGGGTGGCGAGCGCAATCAGCTTGCCGGTTTTCAGGAATTGCTGCGAATAGTGGATCGGCATCACCATGGTATCGATCTGTCCGCCGATCAGATCGGTCGCCGCGGGCGCCAGGCCCTTGTAGGGCACATCCACGAAGGTGGCACCGGTCAGCCGGTTGAGCTGGTGCATGTGCACGAACCACGGACTGCCCGTGCCCATGGTGCCGAAATTGGCGCCTTTGTCGTTTTGCGCCTTGGCGTGCGCCACGAGTTCCTTGACGCTGCGGGCGGGCACCTTAGGATTGACGACGAGTACCAGCGGCACCAGGGCAATACCGGACACGGGCGCGACGTCCCGGATCGCGTCATAGGG
>CAIVAS010000245.1 GCA_903903975.1 uncultured Burkholderiales bacterium | reverse complement strand
GCTCGGCAGTGGCCACGCCACCCGCGGTGACTTCGGCCTTGCGATATCCCTCGGTGCCGGCCGGCAGGACACGCCAGTCGTGAAAGGCCGCCGCCAGTGCCTGCAAGGCACGGTTGCCGAGCTCGGCCAGACGCCGCTCCGACAGCGGTCGCGCCAGTCCGGCGAGAGGCCCGGTTGTACCGAGGTCGGCCTGCGACAGCCAGGCTTGCGCCAGACGCTTGGGCACGATCGCGCCCAATGCAGTGCCGAGCTGCTGGCGGGTGCCCTCGCGCGCCTCGAGCAGCCGATCGGCGATGGCCTGGTCGGGCGCCAGATTGACCGACAGCGGCTCGCCGCTGCGCCAGTAACTCGAGACCTGCAGCACCGCCGGCCCGGACAGGCCGCGGTGGGTAAAGAGCAGGTCTTCGGTGAAACGCGGTGCACCGCGCTGCCCAGGCATCGCGAGATCGACCTCCAGGGCGAGACCGGCCAGCCCTGCAAACGGCTGCCAGCCGTGGGCTGTAAAGGTGAGCGGCACCAGCGCGGCGCGCGGCTCGATTACCCTCAGGTCGAACTGGCGGGCGAGCCGGAAAGCCCAGTCGGTGGCACCGATCTGCGGAATCGACAGCCCGCCGGTGGCCACCACCAGCGAAGCGCAGCGAATCTCGCCGGCATCGGTCTGCAAGGCAAAGCGCGCGCGCAGGCGGGCATTGGTCGGGGCATCGGACAGGCTGGGCGCATCGGATGTCCCCTCGGCAAGACGCATCACTTCGTGAACCGCGCAGGGGCGAAACCAGTGGACGCCACCCCGTTCGCACTCGCTGCGCAGGACATCAATCACCCGCTCGGAGGAGTCATCGCAAAAGAGCTGACCGCGATGCTTCTCATGCCATGAGACGCCATGCGATTTGAGCAGCGCCATGAACTGCGCCGGCCGATAGGAGCGCAGGGCGTGACGCGCAAAACGCGGGTCTTCAGACAGGAAACGCTCTGGAAGATCGGCCTGCAGATTGGTGAAATTGCAGCGCCCGCCCCCTGAAATCCGAATCTTCTCGGCAAGGCGGGCCGAGTGATCGATCAGGGCGACCCGCAGGCCAAGCTGGGCCGCGACACCCGCGCAAAACAATCCGGCGGCGCCTGCGCCGACGATGACCGTGTCAAATTGTTGCGCCATGAGCCTTCGTTGACCCGAAGGCCTGGTCGAAAGCGTCAGATGATAGCGGGGTGTGGCGCGCGGCGTCGGCCAAGGCTGATCCGATCAGCAAAATCGCCGGACTGCCAAAGCCATAGGCGATCATCGCCTCGACCAGATCCGACAGCGGCGCCCTCATCACCCTCTCACCAGGTGCACCGGCCGACTGCACGACCGCGGCCGGTGTCGATGCCGACATCCCACCGGCGATCAGGGCCTGCCGGATCGCCCCGGCACGGGCCACGCCCATATAGATCACCAGCGTCAGGCCCGAACGCGCAAGACTCGCCCAGTCGACCTCCGGCGAGCCGGGCGCCGGATGACCGGTGACGAAGGCGACGCCATGCGCCAGTTCGCGGTGGGTGAGCGAAGCCCCAAGCGCCTGCGCAGCAGCCAGTCCGCTGGTCAGCCCGCTGACCAGCTCGCAGGCGATGCCGTGGGCGTTGAGCCAGGCGATCTCCTCGCCGGCGCGACCGAAAACCAGCGGATCGCCGCCCTTGAGTCGGACCACCCGTGCACCGGTCCGGGCGCAACGCACCATCAGTCGCTGGATGAAGGCCTGCGGCGTTGATCGGCAGCCGCCGCGTTTGCCCACACGGATGATCCGGGCATCAGCCCGCGCCAGGCCGATGACCCGATCATCGACCAGATCGTCTGCCAGGATGACATCGGCCCCGGCGATGACCCGCGCGGCCCGCACCGTAAGCAGTTCAGGATCGCCGGGCCCGGCGCCGACCAGCTGGACCGGATATCGCTGACGGCTGGACGGGTTGATGTCAGCGTTCACGCCATCAGGTGCTCATGACGCGAGGATGGGATGCCGAGTGCGACAAGCACCGCGCCGACTTGCTGGTCGATGGCCTGCGGCACCGGCCGCTCGCCGGCGAGGACCGACTGGATCCAGCGCGCCGTCGCGGACGCATCGGACGCATCGGGCAGCGCCGGCAGTCCGCCGCTTGCGATGGCCTGCGCAAGCACGGCCACCTCGCACTCGCCGTCGTGAACCCAGTCGATCTGGGCGGCTCGCCGCGTGCTGGCGACCACCTCACCTTCCGTGCCCCGCATCAGCATGGCGGGTCTTCGGCTGCCGATGAAATAGTCGTGCTGCAGCCGGTTGAATTCAGGATGGGTGAAGCTCGCCATCCGCAGGCAGTCGGGCGCGAGGGTCGGATTGATCAGTTTGGCCAGCGTATGACCGATGTTGCGAACGCCGAGCCGCGCGCGCAAGGCAAGCAGACCGGCCAGCGGCGGCGACAGCAGTTCGACCGGCACGAAGGCCGGCACACCCCGGTCGATGACATCGACTGCCTGCCCGACATCACGCACCGCACCCAGCCCCATGGCAGACATGATCTCGGCGGTGGTCGTGCGACGTGCGTCGCGAGACACCCCGTGAACGACCACCTGAACCCCGGCATCAGCCAGAAGACAGGCCAGCAACGGCACAAGGTTGGGGGTGTGGCGGGCGCCGTTATAGCTCGGGATCGACACACAGGGCCGCGCCAGATCGACCGGCAGGCGATTGAGCCTTGGCTCGAGCACATCGAGTGCCGCGCGCACTTCATCAAGCGACTCACCCTTCATGCGCAAGGCGATCAGGATCGCGCCGAGCTCGATGTCGTCGAAGCGTCCTTCGAACAAAGACTCGAACATCTGCAGTGCCATGTCGTAAGGCAGACTGCGGGCACCTTCTCCACCGCGTCCGATTTCCTTGATAAAACGCTGGGCGTCCATTGAACCTCCTTGTATGGAAGGTCCATTGCAAGCACCGTGCCGGGATGGCTGCACGATTGCAGCGCATTGACGTTGGATAGCCACAACGCTGCTATCCATGGGTGTAGGAGACCGACTCGATCGCGATGAGTCTTTTGACCTCCGCCACGCACGATCCGCAGCCCGTGCCGCAAGAAAGTGCGGACTGCACCGCGCTGAGGCTGCGCTCGCCGGTGCGTTCAATGAAACCGGCGATCTGGCGATCGGTCACACCAAGGCAGCTGCAAACCGTACGGGCGATCGGCACCGCAGCCGCGGTATCGTCGTCGGCGCCGGCATCGGGTCGCAACAGCGAGGCCATCGACGACAAGGGGGTGGCCTCGAGCAGGAGGCCATGCAGGTATGTCTGCGCCCGCACATCGGCAGGCGAGACTGCCAGATCGCCACTGCCAATCAACATGAAGCTCAGTCGGCGCTCGTCGACCCCCAGCCATCGCAGGGTCTGGCGTCGCGGATCCTCATAGCGCGACAAAGCCTGCGGCGATCGGGCGAAAGCCTGCGCAATCGCGCCCGGCAGGCCGGCATCGAAGGGGGTAGCCGATGCCAGGCGCAGGACCAGACCGCATCGGTCGCGACCGAAGGGCACACAACTGCCGTAGCCCGCCACCGGAAAGCATGCCCGCAGGTCGCGCTGCGCATCGCTCAGCCGATCGGGCGCCAGCCAGCCGATGGCGGTCAGCCGATAGGGCAGCACTGCGCGCTCGAGCGACACCGCGGCATGCTTGAGCTCGGGCTGACGAGAATGCGGATCGAGCGCCGGCAGGGTCAGTCGATTGACGCCGCCTTCGAGATACTCCGGCCCCCAGTGCATCGACACGAAGACCTGCCCGGCTCGCAGGGCATCGCTCGCCTGCGCCGGCAGCATCACCTGACCGCGCCGGCTGCGCACCCGCAGCAGATCGCCTGCGACCAGGCCGCGGCGCTCGAGATCGCGCGGCGCCATCAGGATCGCCGGCTCGGGGTCATGCGCGAACAGTTGCGGAATCAGCCCGGTGCGGCTCTGGCCATGCCAGGCATCACGGGTGCGCCCGGTGAGCAGGCGCATCGGAAAGTGCGAATCGACCGGCTCGGCAACACCTTTGAAGGGCTCGCTGGCCAGTCGCGCTCGCCCGTCGGCAGTCGCAAACCGACCATCCTCATAAAGCCTGGCACGACCCGAACTGGCGCCTGCGGGATAGGGCCACTGCTGCGGGCCGTCACGCTCCAGCACCACCCAGGACAGCCCGCCGATATCGAGGTCGCGACCGACGGTCAATTCGCGGTATTCGGTCCAGACCGCCTCGGCATCCGGCCAGTCGAAGCGCGCCATGCTCCCTTCGCCGGTTTGCAGTCGCGACTGCAGGCGGCGGGCAAAATCAGCGGCGATGGCCCAGTCCGCGCGCGCCTCGCCCGGCGGCGGGCAAGCCGCCCGCACCCGCGTGATGCGCCGCTCGGAGTTGGTCACCGTGCCGTCTTTTTCGGGCCAGGTCGAGGCCGGCAGCAGCAAGTCGGCAAAGGGCGCGGTCGCGGTGTTGGCATAAGCTTCCTGCAGCACGACGAATTCGGCGCGATCGAGCGCGGCCCGCACCGCATCGCCATCGGGCAGCGACTGAACCGGATTGGTACAGGCGATCCAGACACAACGGATCTCGCCGCGGCCAATCGCCTCGAACATCTCGACACCCGTGCGTCCCGGCGTCGACGGCAAGGCCTCGACCCCCCAGAATCGCGCGACCTCCTCGCGATGCGCCGCATCCGACGGATCGCGATGGCCCGGCAGCAGATTGGCCATCGACCCGGTTTCGCGCCCGCCCATCGCATTGGGCTGACCAGTGAGCGACAGAGGCCCGGCACCGGGTCGGCCGATCTGGCCAGTCGCCAGGTGCAGCGAAATCAGGGCAGCATTCTTGGCCGTGCCCGAGCTCGACTGGTTTAGCCCCTGGCAATAGAGCGACAAGGTCGGCCCGCCGGTGGCAAACCAGCGCGCCGCGGTGACGATCGACTCGGCGGGCACACCGCAGATATCGGCCGCCCAGGCCGGCGTGCATTCCCGAACGGTTGCCCGCAGCGCATCGAAACCGGTGGTGTGCGCCTCGACCCAGTCACGCGCGATCCAGCCCTCCCAGAGCATGACGTGCAGCATCGCGTGAAAGAGTGCGACATCGGTGCCCGGCAGGATCGGCAGATGCAGATCGGCCATCTCGGCGGTCTCGGTGCGACGCGGGTCGACCACGATGATCTTCATCTGCGGACGATCGCGACGCGCATCCTCGATGCGCCGGCACAGCACCGGATGCGCCCAGGCCAGATTCGAGCCGGCAATGAAGAGGCAATCGGCCAGACCCAGATCCTCATAACAGGCCGGCGGCGCATCCGAGCCCAGGGTGCGCTTGTAGCCGGCCACCGCCGACGACATGCACAGCCGCGAATTGCTGTCGAGGTTGTGCGTGCCGACCACCGCACGGGCGAGCTTGTTGAAGGCGTAGTAGTCCTCGGTCAGCAGCTGCCCAGAGATGTAGAAGGCGACCGAATCGGGGCCATGGCGCTCGATGCAGTCGGCAAATCGTGCGGCAGCAGCATCGAGTGCCTCATCCCAGCCGATGCGCCGGCGCGGCGCATTGCGACTGTCGCGCAGCTGTGGATGCGCAAGGCGTGCGGGTGCGACCAGCTCGGTGCGCTGCGTGGCCAGCAGGGTCGAGCCCTTGGTGCACAGCCGCCCATAGTTGGTCGGATGATCGGGGTCGCCGCGCACCTCGATCACGCGACGCGCCGCGCCGCTGCCCTGGCTGCTCACGATGACTCCGCAGCCCACACCGCAATAGGGGCAGCTCGAGCGGACCTGGTCGATCATCGTCGGGCGGCTCAGTCGGGCTCGCGCAACTCGGCGGCATCCATCAGGACACGCCCGGCCTCGATGCGAACCGAAAAGGATCGGGTGCAGCCGACATCGGGCGCCGCCGCGTTGCCATCGGCCAGACCGATGCTCCAGTTGTGCAGCGGGCAGGCGACCCGCTCGCCGAAGACGATGCCCTGCGACAGCGGGCCACCCTTGTGCGGGCAGCGATCGAGCAGCGCAAAGACCGCACCGGCATTATTGCGAAACAGCGCGATGTCGCCGCCGGTCGCGCGCGCAAGAACCCGCGCGCCCTGGATCGGCACTTCATCGACCGCGCAGACGTCCTGCCAGGACATTGCCGGGCTCGAATCGGCCTGGCGCGAACCCGATTGAAGAATGGTCGTCATGGCTCAGGCCACCGTCAGAGGAATGAACTGGCGCGCATCGACCGCGGCTCTTTCCGGCTCATGCCAGGGATCGGGTTCGTCCTGAAGCGAGAACTGCAGTTTTTCCCAGAGCGCGCGGCGACCCTTGGCATCGTCGAGGATGCGCGCCTTCACATGATCAAGGCCGACACGATCGAGGTAATGCACCGTGCGTTCGAGATACCAGCCCTCTTCGCGATAGAGCTGCAGGAACGCCCCGGAATACTCGAGCACCTCATCATGCGTCGCCACCTTGACCAGAAACTGCGCCACCTCGGTCCGGATGCCGCCATTGCCGGCGACATAAATCTCCCAGCCCGACTCGACACCGATCACGCCGACATCCTTGATGCCGGCCTCGGCACAGTTGCGCGGACAACCCGAGACCGCGAGCTTGACCTTGTGCGGCGCATACATGCGCCACAGCGCGCGCTCGAGCTCCTTGCCCATGCGGGTCGAATCCTGCGTGCCGTAGCGGCACCACTCCGAACCAACGCAGGTCTTCACGGTTCGAAGCGCCTTGGCATAGGCATGACCCGAGGCCATGTCGAGATCCTTCCAGACGGCCGGCAGGTCTTCCTTTTTCACGCCGAGCAGATCGATGCGCTGGCCGCCGGTGACCTTGACAGTCGGGATCGAAAACTTGTCGACGACATCAGCGATGCGACGCAGTTCGCTGGCATTGGTCTCGCCGCCCCACATGCGCGGGATCACCGAAAACGTGCCGTCTTTCTGGATGTTGGCGTGCATGCGCTCATTGACGAAGCGCGCGCGCGGATCGTCGCGGGCCTCACGCGGCCAGGTGCTCAGCAGGTAGTAGTTGAGTGCCGGTCGACAGCTCGCACAGCCATCGGGCGTGCGCCAGTCAAGCGCGAGCATGGTCGCGGCAATGCTCAGCAGACGGCTGCCATCGGGCCGCTCGGTGCGGATTGCTGCGCGAACGTCGTCATGGCTGAGCTCGGTGCAGCCGCAGATCGCTTTTTTCGTCGGCTGCGCCGAATAGTCGGAGCCAAGGGTGTTGATCAGGATCTGTTCGACCAGGCCGGTGCACGAGCCGCAGGAAGCCGAGGCCTTGGTGTTGCGCCGCACCTCCTCCAGCGTAAAGAGCCCCTTGGTCTTGATCGCCGAGACGATCGTGCCCTTGCACACCCCGTTGCAGCCGCAGACCTCAGCGGTGTCAGCCATTGCAAATGCCTTGTTCTGACCCTGATGGCCGGTATCGCCGAGATTGCTCTCGCCGAACATCAGCCGCTCGCGGATGTCAGAGACGCTGCGCGCCTCGCGCATCAGCCGGAAATACCAGCCACCATCGGCGGTATCGCCATAAAGGCAGGCGCCCACCAGCCTGTCGTCGCGAATCACCAGCTTCTTGTAGACACCGGCAATCGGGTCGGCCAGCGTGATCGACTCGGTGCCCTGGTCGCCTGCAAAGTCGCCGGCAGAAAAAAGATCGATGCCGGTGACCTTGAGCTTGGTCGAGGTCACCGATCCGCTGTAGCGGCCGATGCCGAACTGCGCAAGATGATTGGCGCAGACCTTGGCCATCTCGAAGAGCGGTGCGACCAGACCATAAGCCACGCCGCGATGGCTCACGCATTCGCCGACCGCGTAGATGCGCGGATCGAAAGTCTGCATGGTGTCATTGACCACCACGCCGCGATGGCAGTGCAGGCCGATCCGCTCGGCAAGCCGTGTCTCGGGGCGGATGCCGACCGCCATCACCACCAGCTGCGCCGCCAGCTCGCGTCCGTCGGCCAGCACCAGTGCGGCCACCCGGCCATCGGGGCCGGCGAGCAGCCGCTCGGTCTTGCCCTGCATCTCAAAGACCAGGCCGCGCGCTTCGAGCGAGGCCTGCAGCAGACCGGCCGCCTGCGCATCGAGCTGACGCTCCATCAGGGTGGGCATGATGTGCACCACCGTGATCTTCATGCCGCGTGCCCGCAGCCCGTTGGCCGCCTCCAGCCCGAGCAGGCCGCCGCCGATCACCACCGCGTCGCGATAAGTGCCAGCCGCCGCGATCATCGCGTCGGTATCCGCGATATCGCGATAGCTCAGCACCCCGGGCAAATCCACCCCCGGCACCGGCAGCATGACCGGCGCCGAGCCGGTTGCCATGATCAGGCGGTCGTAGGGCACCTCGATGAGTGCACCGTCGGGTGCACTCGCCTTGACCAGGCGACGACGCCGATCGATGTCATCGACCTTGCAGCCCAGATGCAGCGTGATGCCATGGTCGGCATACCACTGCCGATCATTGAGCACGATGTCTTCGAGCTGCTGCTCGCCTGCCAGCACAGGGGACAGCAGGATGCGGTTGTAGTTGGGATGCGGCTCGGCGCCGAACACCGTGATGTCATAGAGATCGGGGGCGAGCGCGATCAGCTCTTCGAGCGTGCGCACGCCGGCCATGCCATTGCCGACCAGGACGAGCTTGAGTCGCGGTGTGTCAGCGGGTTTTTCATTGACCATCATCACGCCGCCTTCTGCTCGGTGCGGCCATGACGCCGATATAAAAATTCCAGTACCGCGGTACGCAGCTGCATGTAGCGGGCATCCTGCGCCAGCGCGACCCGATCGCGAGGCCGCTCGAGATCGACCGTCAGAATCTCGCCGATGGTCGCTGCCGGCCCGTTGGTCATCATCACGATGCGGTCCGACAGCAGTACGGCTTCATCGACATCATGGGTGACCATCACCACTGTGCTGTGTGTCTGGGCAATGATCTTGAGCAGCTCGTCCTGCAGATAGGCGCGCGTGAGCGCATCGAGCGCACCGAAGGGCTCGTCCATCAGCAACACTGCGGCTCCATGGCCAGCGCCCGTGCAATACCGACCCGCTGCTTCATGCCGCCCGAGATTTCCTGCGGCCGCTTGTCGACCGCATGCGACAGCCCGACCAGATCGAGTGCGGCTCGCGCACGCGCCTCGAGCTTTGACTTGCGCTCTTTGGCGCCGAAGACACGCTCGACCGCCAGCAGCACATTCTGCAAACAGCTCATCCAGGGCAGCAGCGAGTGGTTCTGAAAGACCACCGCGCGTTCCGGGCCGGGGCCCCGGATCTCGCGGTTGGCACACAGCAGATTGCCGCTGGTGGACGGAGTCAGCCCCGCCATCAGATTGAGCAGGGTCGATTTGCCGCAGCCCGAATGGCCGATCAGGGTCACGAACTCGCCCTTGGCCACGGTAAGGTCGATATCGCGAAGGGCAACGAAAGGCCCCTGCTTGGTGTCGAAGACCACCCCGGCCTGATGAACCTTCAGGTAGTGAGCGTCGAGAGCGTCAAGGGCACTGTTCGTGCGCGGGTTGAGGGTGTCAGCAGTCATGTCGGTCACCGTCATTCATACGAAAAGCGTTTGGCGAGCGCCATCAGCGCGGCTTCGAGCAGCAGACCGACCACCCCGATCACGATGATCGCGAGCAGGATGTTCTCGACCTTCAGGTTGTTCCACTCGTCCCAGACCCAAAAACCAATGCCCACGCCGCCGGTGAGCATCTCGGCCGCCACGATCACCAGCCAGGCCGTGCCGATCGACAGCCGCACGCCGGTCATCAGATAGGGCAGCACGGCGGGAAAAAGAATTTTCGTAAACACCTTCCATTCGGACAAGTTCAGCACCCGTGCGACATTGAGGTAGTCGGTCGGCACCCGCTGCACGCCGACCGCAGTGTTGATGAGCATCGGCCAGATCGAGGAAATGAAGATCGTCCAGATCGCCGCCGGATCGGCCCCCTTGAAGACCAGCAGGCCGATCGGCAGCCAGGCCAGCGGCGAGACTGGGCGCAGCAGCGAGATCACCGGCGCCGACATGCGGCTGAAGAAGGTCGAGCGGCCGATCATGAAGCCCAGCGGAATGCCGATCAGCGCCGCCAGACCAAAGCCAATGGCGACCCGTCCGAGCGAGGCGATGATCTTGAAACCGATGCCCTGATCATTCGGGCCGTTGCGATAGAAGGGATCGGAAAAGGCAGTGACCGCCGCCTGCCAGGTCGCACCGGGCCCGGGGATCGACTGACCGCCTTTCGAGACCACCTGCCAGACCAGCAGCAGCGCGATACCGAGCACCGGCGCGACGATCTTCGAAAGCAGTTCGTTGCGGGCGCGCCGGCGCGCCTGGGGCGACATGGCCGCGGCAGGTGTCGACGCCTGCGCGGTCACTGGCGGGGAGGCCGACAGACCCGGGGCCGTCACCGGCGCGCTCGCACCAGCACCGGAAGAAGAGGTCTCTGCAGTCGCAGCAACAGCGCTCATCGCGCGCTCCTTGTCAGACGTCATAAAACAGATAGGGGTGGCATCAGTCCGCCTGGAGACCCGGGCTCGCGCGCCGCTCAGGGACGGCGCGCCACCGGGGAATCAGGGCAGAACCCGAGAACCAACGGAAAATCAGGCAGCTCTGACCTTGAAGGACTCGGCGTATTTGGCTGGCTGCGAGCCGTCCCAGGTCACGCCATCCATCAGCTTCGAGCTGCGCATGTCGCTGCGCGGCACCGAGATCTTCAGCTGCGAGGCGGCTTCTTTGTAGAGCGCGGTCTGGTTGGTCTGCTTGGCCACCGAGAGGTAGTCGGGATCTTCCTTGAGCAGGCCCCAGCGTCGATGCTGGGTCTGGAACCACATCGCATCCGAGAGGTAGGGATAGTTGACCGCACCGTCTGCGAAGAACTTCATGTGGTTCGGATCGTCCCAGGTCTTGCCCAGGCCATTCTGATAACGACCGAGGATGCGGTCGATGATGACGTCGCGTGAGGTATTGACATAGGCCGGCTGAGAAATCACGTCGGCCATGCGGTTCTTGTTGCTCAGGCTGGCATCGATCCAGCGGCCGGCCTCGAGCACCGCCATCATCACCGCCCGGCAGGTGTTCGGATTTTTTTTCGCGAATTCAGATGTCGTGCCGAGCACCTTCTCGGGATGGTCTTTCCAGATGTCCTGGGTGGTGGTGGCGGTGATGCCGATGCCATCGGCAATCGCGCGATGATTCCAGGGTTCGCCGACGCAATAGAGGTCCATGTTGCCGACCCGCATGTTGGCGACCATCTGCGGCGGCGGCACGGTGATCACCTTCATGTCCCTGAAGGGATTGATGCCGTTGGCGCCGAGCCAGTAATAGAGCCACATGGCGTGCGTGCCGGTGGGGAAGGTCTGCGCACCGACATACTCGCGCTTGTCGGTCGCCATGAGCTTCGAAAGCGAGGCGCCATCGACCGCGCCTTTGTCGGCAAGCTTGCGCGACATCGTGATCGCCTGACCATTGTTATTCAGCTGCATCAGGACGGCCATGTCCTTGCGCGCGCCGCCAATCCCGTTTTGCAGGCCCAGCACCAGCCCATAGAGCACATGGGCGAAATCAAGATCGCCGTTGACCAGCTTGTCGCGCACCGAGGCCCACGAGGCCTCCTTGGTCGGGACGATCTTGATGCCGTATTTCTTGTCGAACTCGTTGACCGCTGCCATCACCACCGAGGCGCAATCGGTCAGCGGAATGAAACCGATCTTGACCTCGGTCTTCTCGGGCGCGTCGGACCCGGCCGCCCAGGCAACATTGCGAATGGCAGGATCAATCACACCCGCCATCCCTGCGGCACCGGCCAGCGCGATGCCGCGAACGATCTTTCGCCGGACACCGGCGACGTTCGGCGCCGGTACATTGCCGGCGCATGAGGAGGAGACAGAGGCAGAAACAGAAGGCGGGGCAACAGTGCTGACGGCATCGAAAGACACAGACGCGCCCTGAGCGCTGACCGGATTGACGGACGACATGGCAGTTTCCTGAACGAAGTGACAACGCAGCGCTCTCGCGCCAACCTCGCAGTCGCCATTGACCGCATGCCGGCCATCCTTAGCCGATGCCAGAACCTAAGCAGATTGCGTGCCAGCAAATCGCCGGCAAGAGACCGCCCGAAAACCCGCATGGTTGAGCTATCCCGACCTGGAAGACCGAGGGCAGGCTCAGCGCCGCGAGCCAATTCAGTGCCGGCGACCGCCCCGAAACCGTGAGCCCGCACCGGCTTCGTGCGGCGCAGCCTCATCAGGTCGCCGCTCATCCGAGCATGTCCGCAGCATCGATCAGGCGCCTGGCCACCTCGACCAGCTTGAGATTGCGCTCCATCGCGATGCGCCGCATCCGCCGGTGGGCATCGTCTTCGGACATCCCCTGCTTCGACATCAGCAGCGATTTGGCCCGGTCGAGCAGCTTGCGGTCTTCCAGCCGGGTGCGGGCCTCGGCGAGCTGGGTGCGCAGGTCCTGCTCAATCCGGAACCGGGCCAGCGCAACATCGAGGATCGGCTGCACGCGTTCGGCCGCCAGACCGGCCACCACATAACCCGATACACCGGCGGCAATGGCGCGCTGCATGCGATCGGCACTGCGGTCCTGGGTGAACATCACGATCGGGCGGGGCAGGCGCTGAGTTGCGACGCAGACATGTTCGAGAATGTCGCGACCGGCGTTTTCCTCGTCGATGATGACCAGGTCGGGGGCCAACTCGGCAATCCGGTCGGGCAGATCGATGTCGGCAGGCAAGGTCGCCAGAACGCTGTAGCCGGCCTCGGCCAGGCCTTCACGAAGCGCCTCGGCAAGCTGAGCCTCATCGTTGACCACCAGAATCCGCATAGACCGTACTGATCGCAAGATCCGGGCCATCTGACGAGACGCCCCAAGGTAAACTCGCCCGATGCTGACGCTCGGTATCGAAACCTCCTGCGACGAAACCGGCGTGGCGCTCTACGACAGCGAGCGCGGACTGCTGGCGCAGGCGCTGCATTCCCAGGTCGCGATGCACGAGCGCTTCGGCGGCGTGGTCCCCGAACTGGCCTCGCGCGACCACATCCGACGGCTCCTGCCGCTTACCCAACAGGTGCTCGATGAGGCCGCAGTGACCAGATCGGCCATCGACGCGGTCGCCTATACCGAAGGCCCCGGGCTGGCCGGCGCCCTGCTGGTGGGGGCGGCGGTAGCCCAGGCGCTGGGCTATGCGCTGGGCAAGCCGGTTCTGGGCGTGCATCACCTCGAAGGCCATCTGCTGTCACCGATGCTGTCGGCCGACCCGCCGGCCTTCCCCTTCGTGGCCCTGCTGGTCTCGGGCGGACACACCCAGCTGATGCAGGTCGAGGGCATCGGCCGATACACGCTGCTGGGCGAATCGGTCGATGACGCCGCCGGCGAGGCCTTCGACAAGAGTGCCAAACTGCTTGGTCTGGGCTATCCCGGCGGCCCGGCGCTTGCGGCACTGGCTGAGCACGGCCAAGCCGGCCGCTTCGACCTGCCACGCCCCAAACTGCACTCGGGCGATCTCGACTTCAGTTTCTCCGGGCTCAAGACCGCGGTCGCCACCCGGATCGCTCGCGGCTTGCCCGACGAGCAGGCCCGCGCCGATCTGGCCTGCGAAGCGCAAGCCGCGATCGTGGAGGTGCTGGTGGCCAAGTCGCTGGCTGCGCTGCGCCAGACCGGCCTGTCCACGCTGGTGATCGCCGGCGGCGTGAGCGCCAATCGGCGTCTGCGTGAGCGCCTGGCCGAGGCAGCGCTGCGTCGTGGCCTGCGGGTGCATTGCCCCGAACCCGCGCTGTGCACCGACAACGGCGCCATGATTGCCTTTGCCGGCTCGCTTCGGCTGCAAGCGCTGATTCGAGCGGGTGCTGCACTGCCGCAGGCAGGTGCGATCGATGTCCGGCCGCGCTGGCCGCTGCGCTCGCTTACCGCCGCCTGACACCGGTCGGGCGGGGTCCGGGCAGCGCGATGCCAGCGCCAGACTCAAGTCCCTGCGCAATCAGCCGATAACGATCTAAGGCGGATTTCCGCAGGAGACACCATGTTGACGGTTGCGCCCAAAACGCTGGAGGCCTGGATCGAGGCGATTCACGATGCCGATATCCCGGTACTTGCCCAGACTGCGATCGCTATCGAGGCCATGCACGAGCGTGAAGACGATATCGCCGCCCGCGATATCGCCGACGTGGTGCTCGACGACCCGCTGATGTCGCTCAAGGTGCTGGCCCATGTGGCCCGCCACCGCTCAGCACGCGTGGTGACCGACACCGAGACCGTGACCGGCGCCATCCTGATGATGGGCATCACCGCCTTCTTTCGACACTTCGGCCAACAGGAAACCTTCGAGACCCGCCTGAGCGCCTTTCCGGGTGCACTCGAAGGACTCGACCGCGTCCTGCGCCGCTCGCATCGCGCGGCACGCTTTGCGATCGGGTTTGCAATCTGTCGGCAGGACACCGACGCCGAGGTCATCCAGGAAGCCGCTTTGCTGCACGACTTCGCCGAGGCCCTGCTGTGGTGTCATGCGCCCGGCCTGGCGCTGGAAATCGAGCGTCGGCAGGCTGCCGACCCCACCCTGCGCTCAGCGAAGGTCCAGCGCGAGGTGCTCAATATCGAGCTGGCGGATCTCGAACAGGCCCTGATGAAAGACTGGCGTCTGCCCGAACTGCTCCAGCAGCTCACCGACAGCCACAACACTGCGGTGCCGCGGGTGCGCAATGTCATGCTGGCCACGGCGCTGGCCCGTCACAGCCAGAACGGCTGGCGCAATGCCGCCTTGCCGGACGACTTCATCGCACTCGGCGAATTGCTCAACTTCTCGCCTGAGGCCGCACGCGGATTGGTTCGCGATCTCGACGTGACCGCGATGGCCGAACTCGACTGAGGACGGCGCACTAACGACAGGCCGTGCCTTGCGCGGGCTCATGCCGCAGACGGCGGCGCTCGGCGCTGACGCAGCAGGGTCAGGTTGGGACTGATGGCGATCATGACCATGCCAAGCAGCGCAATCGCATCCGGCAAATTGCCGAAGACCAGCCAGCCGATCGGAATCGACAGCAGCATCTGCAGGTAAGACCAGGGCGACAGGCGTGAGGCCGGTGCCAATCCGTAAGCGCGCGCCAGCAGCAGATGCCCGGCCGAACCGAGCACGCCCATCATCCCAAACACCGCCCAGTCGAGCGCTCGCATGCCAGGTATCTCCCACCAGCCCGGCGTCCACCAGAGCGGTGCAGCCAGCGTCATGATCGCGGCACCCGCCAGCCCGCTGTAGAGCACCTGCACCTCGGGCGAATCGGCATGGGCCTGTGCGCGCGTCAGCGTCTGATAGGCGGCGTTGCCCGCGGCCGCCCCCAGCACCAGCAGTGAGCCGGCCAGCGGCAGGTCGCTGCCCGGGCGGATGATCACCAGCACACCGGCAAAGCCGAGCGCCACCGCCGCCCAGGTCTGCCAAGCCGGGCGCTCCCCGAGAAACAGGGTGGCAAAGACGGTGACCAGAATCGGGGTGGTGAAAAAGACCGCCGCGCCCTGGGCAAGCGGCATGGTCTTCAGGGCCGCGAAATAGAGCATGGTGATCGTCACCATCAGCAGGCCGCGCATGCCCTGCCGAAAGGGATGAGCCGTCTTGAGAATCGACAGTCCGCGGCTTGGCATGAAAACCGCGAGCACCACCAGCAGGTGACCGAGATAACGCGACCAGGCGATTGCGGGGACCGGCACGCCACGCATGCCGAGCCACTTGCCGCTGGCATCGAGCAGGATCAGGCAAACCAGTGCGGACAGCAGCAGCAGGACCGCACGACCTTGGGTGGATGAAGGCATCTTTGCTAGTCTACCGGCTTGGCCGATAGCCCCCTCATGCCCTCTCAAGCACCTTCGCAATCCCATCAGGAGCACACCATGCAGACACTGGCACAGGATGTCGAAGACGATATCGCCCAGGCCACCGCCGCCTTGCGCACCGATACCGTGTCGATGCTGTCCGAACTCGTCGCCCTGCCCTCGCTGCTCGGCGCAGAAGCCGGCGCACAGGACTGGATGGCCGATCGCCTGGGCAGCATGGGGTTGGCGGTCGAGCGCTTCGACATCGACGAGGCCAAGCTGAAAAACCACAAGGGATGGTCGCCCTCGATCATCTCCTACGACGGCCGCCCCAATGTGGTGGGCGTTCACCGGCCGAGCGAGGTCAAGGGCCGATCGCTGATTCTCAACGGCCATATCGATGTGGTGCCGGTCGGCAACGACTCGATGTGGACCACGCCGCCCTTTTCACCGCGCGTCGAGGGCGACCGGCTCTACGGGCGCGGCGCGGCCGACATGAAGGCCGGCATCATCGCCTGGCTCAACGCATTTCGGGCGCTGCAGTCAATCGGCCTGGAGCCTGCTGCACCGGTCTATCTGCAGTCGGTGATCGAGGAAGAGTGCACCGGCAACGGCGCGCTCGCCTGCCTGGTGCAGGGCTATCACGCTGATGCCGCGATCATCACCGAGCCCGGCGACGGCCTGCTGCGCGCGCAGCTTGGCGTGATGTGGCTGACCCTCGAAGTCACCGGCGTGCCGGTGCACGCGATGGTGGCCCATACCGGCACCAATGCGATCGATGCCGCGCGCAACCTCTTTGCCGAGCTCAAGCTGCTCGAACGCGAGTGGAACGAGCCCTCGAACCGCCACACCCTGTGGTGCCATCACGATCATCCGATCAACTTCAACCTCGGCCGCCTGATGGGCGGCGAGTGGCATTCGTCGGTCGCCACTACCGCGCGGGCCGACATCCGACTGTCGTTTTATCCGGGCATGAGCCGCGAGCAGGTCAAAGCCGCGGTCGAGTCACGGCTGGCTGAGGCGCATGCCGCCTCGCCCTCGCGCGCTTCGGTGAACTACCGGGTGATCTATCAGGGCTTTCAGTCGGAGGGCTGCGTGATGGATGCCGGCGAGCCGGTGCTGACCGAACTGGCCCGCTGCCACCGCGATGTGACCGGCAAGCACATCGAACTCACCGTGAGCACCGGCACGACCGATGCACGCACCTTCAATCTCTATGGGCCGATTCCGGCAACCTGCTACGGCCCGATCGGCGAGTCGATTCACGGCATCGACGAGTGGGTCTCGATCGACAGCACCATGGCCTGCACCGAGGTGCTGGCGCGCTTTATCGCCCGCTGGTGCGGCGTGAACCGGCGCCGCTGAAGCGCCCTGCGCCCACGGCTTGCGATCAGTTCAGCGGATCGCCACCGGGGGCGCACGATACAATGCCGGATGGCCCGAACGCCTCCTCCGGCAGATTCCTCGCGGCCCGCAAGCTTTACCCATCGACTCAGGGTCAGAACCCGCGCGATTCGGCGGCAGGCTTCGGGCCTTTCGCCCAGCACCCGCGGCATCCTGTGGGCGCTCGGCGCGGGCCTGTCCTTCTCAGTCGCCAACGCCGCGCTGCGCATCCTCACCCTCGAAATCCATCCGATGCAGGGGCAATTCCTGCGCTATGCCTTCGGCATGCTGCCGCTGCTGCCACTGCTGTGGCGCGCAGGCCTTCGCGGCCTGCAGCCCGAATCGATGAAGGACCAGCTGTGGCGGGCGATGCTGCACACCGTCGGCCTGTCGCTGTGGTTTCTCGCCCTGCCGCACCTGCCGCTGGCCGACATGACCGCCATCAGCTTCACCAATCCGCTCTTCGTGCTGGTGGGCGCTGCCTGGGTGCTCAAGGAGCCGATGAGCACTGCCCGCTGGGTGTCGGTCACGGTCGGCTTCATGGGGGTGCTAGTGGTGGTCGGCCAGGGCCTGTCGGGCAGCGGCGGCTGGTACAGCCTGCTGATGCTGGCCTCGGCACCGGTCTTTGCCGCGTCTTTCCTGCTCACCAAGGTCCTCACCCGGCGCGACTCGGTCTCGGTGATCGTCTTCTGGCAGACGCTGCTGGTCACGCTGCTGTCGCTGCCACTGGCGCTTGCCGTCTGGACCGGGCTATCGGCCTGGCAATGGCTGCTGGCCCTGATCGGCGGCGTGCTCGGGACGGCCGGCCACTACTGCCTGACCCGATCCTTCGCCTCGGCCGACATCTCGGCCACGCAGTCGGTCAAGTTCGTCGACCTGCTCTGGGCGGCCGGCATCGGCTGGATCGTCTTCAGCGACCCGATCCGCCCCAGCACGCTGCTGGGCGGCGCGATCATCGTCGCCTCGATCGCCGGACTGGCGCGCTATGAGCGCCAGCGGCCGGCAAGCCGGGCAGCCTGACGATGCGCATCGACGAGGTGCGCGAGCAGCTGCGCGGCCATGGTGCGCGCGAGCCCCATGTCCTGCATCTGCTGCGGCAATGGATCGAGACAAAACCCTTGGGCAGCGGCGAGCGAAAGCCGGCCGACTTCCTGCCGCTGCGCCTGCGTGAGGCCCTGCCCGCGCTGCAGCGCTCGCTCGACGGCATCGCGCAGGTCAGCTCGAGTCATCCGGCGCGTGACGGCTCGACTCGCCTGCTGATGGCGCTGGCCGACGGCCAGTCGGTCGAGACCGTGCTGCTGCCGCGCGAAGGCGTGTGCGTGTCGACACAGGTGGGCTGTGCGGTGGGTTGCGTGTTTTGCATGACCGGTCGCGACGGTCTGCTGCGGCAGGTCGGCAGCGCCGAAATCGTGGCGCAGGTGATCGCTGCCCGCGCGCGTCAGCCTGTTCGCAAGGTGGTCTTCATGGGCATGGGGGAGCCGGCCCACAACCTCGACAATGTGCTCGAGGCGATCGATCTGCTCGGCACGCTCGGCGGCATCGGCCACAAGAGCCTGGTGTTCTCGACCGTGGGCGATGCCAGGGTCTTCGAGCGACTGCCCACCCAGCGCGTCAAGCCTGCACTGGCCCTGTCGCTGCACACCACCCGCGCCGATCTGCGCGAAACCCTGCTGCCGCGCGCACCGCGCATCACGCCGGATAACCTGGTCGCCCAGGCGCAGACCTATGCGCGCACGACCGGCTATCCGGTGCAGTACCAGTGGACGCTGATCGACGGCGTCAATGACGGCGATGACGAGGTCGAGGGCATTGCCCGTCTGCTGGCGGGCGAATACGCGGTCATGAACCTGATACCCTACAACTCGGTCGAGGGTCTGGGCTATGCGCGCCCCTCGAACGAACGGGCCATCACCATGGTGCGGATGCTGCGCGACCGCGGCGTGCTGGCGACCCTGCGTCAATCGGCCGGCCAGGATGTCGATGCCGGCTGCGGACAACTGCGGGCCAGGACGATCCCGATCGTGGCGGCCTAGAAGAACGGACCACATCAGGAACTGAGCACATCAGGAACCGGCCACATCAAGGACGGGCCGCGTGTGGTGTTCGCGGCCAGGGGGCGCTCAACCGGCCTTCTTCTTCCCGATGCGGCTTTCGGTGCCGGCAACGAGCTTGGCAATGTTCTGACGATGACGCCAGATCAGCAGCGCGCTCATGATCGCGATCGGCACGATCATCGCGTCGGCCCCGAAGAGCCACCATGCAAAGAGCGGTGCACACACCGCGGCCAGCAGCGCGGCAAGCGATGAATAGCGAGTGATCACCGCGATCAGCAGCCAGGCGCCAAGCGTGCACAGGCCGAGCGCCGGCGACAGCGCGAGCAGGACGCCGGCGGCAGTCGCCACCCCCTTGCCACCCTGGAAGCGATGGAAGACCGGATAGAGATGGCCAATGAACGCGGCCAGCCCGGCGCAGGTGATCACCAGCGCCGTGAAGCCAAAACGCGCCGCGAAAGCCTGTGCAAGCAGCACCGCCACTGCGCCCTTGGCGGCATCGCCCACCAGCGTCAGGATGGCCGCCAGCTTGTTGCCCGAGCGCAGCACATTGGTGGCACCGGGATTACCCGAGCCGTAGCTGCGCGGATCGGACAGACCCATCGTGCGGCTGACCAGCACCGCAAACGAGATCGAGCCGATCAGATAGGCCAGCAGCAGGGCGATGAGCGACGGCAGCGTGAAGGACATGAGGGAATCCGTAGACGGGGGAAGATCGGAAAATCAGCGAAGCTCAGTAAAACTCAGCAAAACAACGCCGCAAAACAATAGCGACTCAGCAAACCGCGATCACTCGAGCAGCGCGCAATTGACCGCGGTGGCATCGAGCAGGTCGATGAGCACCTGCGGTGCGATGCCCACCAGATAACCGCGGCGACCGCCATTGATGTACAGGCGGGGCAACTCGAGCACCGTCTGTTCGACAAAGACCGGCATCGGCTTGCGCACACCGAAAGGCGAGGTGCCGCCCACCTGAAAACCGGTATGGCGCTGGGCGACTGCCGGCTCGCAGGGGGTAATGGTTTTGCGTGCGGCCTGGCGCGCAAGATTCTTGGTCGAGACCTTGCAGTCGCCGTGCATCAGCACGATCAGGGGCTTGCCGGCCTCGTCCTGCATCACCAGGGTCTTGACGACCGCATGCTCATCAAGCCCCAGCTGACGAGCCGACTCGCCAGTGCCGCCATGATCGACATAGTCATAGGCATGCTCGGAAAAGTCGATGCCGCGGGCGCGCAGCATCGCGGTGGCCGGCGTCTCGGAGACATGTCGGGTTGCCATGGGTTCGATCGACAGTCGCTGCGCGGCGCCTGCGCCTCAGCGCAGGACCGGCTCGGCGAGCAGTCGGGCAACCTCGTCATGCAGCCCCTGCGGCGAGACCTGGTCGGGCGCCACCGGCGGCCCGGCCACCAGCGCCACCCGATTGAAAACGCCGCGCCGAAAGGGCTTGACCATGGCCTTGCCGTTTTCGATGCGCGAGAAGTAAGACCCATAAAGGTTGTGCAGCGCGATCGGCACCACCGGCACCGGATCGGACTCGAGGATCTTCATCACGCCACCCCGAAACTCCTTGAGCTCGCCATCTCGGGTGATGCCGCCCTCGGGAAAAATCCCGAGCAGATCGCCCTCGGCAAGCACGGTGCGCGCGGTCTCGAAGGCCGCCTCATAGGTGCGGGCATCTTCGCGCTGCGGCGCGATCGGAATCGCCTTGGCCAGCCGGAACACGGCTCCGAAACCCGGGATAGCGAAGATCTGATAGTCCATGATGAACCGGATCGGACGCGGGCTTGCCGCCATGACCAGCACCGCGTCCATGAAGCTCACATGATTGCAGACGACCACTGCCGCACCGGTGACCGGAATGTTGTGCTCGCCCTGAACCTTGAAGCGATAGATCAGCCGCGAGACCACAAAGGCGATGAATCGCAGCAGATACTCCGGCACCAGCATGAAAATGTAAAAAGCGACGATCGCGTTGGCGATGGCCAGGAACAGAAAGATCTGCGGAATGCTGAAGCCGGCCCCCAGCAGCGCGCCGGCGATCACCGAACTCGCGATCATGAAGATCGCGTTCAGGATGTTATTGGCCGCCATGATGCGGGCCCGGTGCGAGGGCTGCGAGCGCATCTGGATGAGCGCATACATCGGCACGCTGTAAAGCCCGGCCGACAGCGCCAGCATGCCGAGGTCAAAGAGCACCCGCCAGTGGCGCGGCGCGGCCACAAACTGGCCGATCGTCTGCAGCTCGACCACCGGCAGGCTGCGCACCGCGAAATAGAGGTCGAGCGAAAAGAGCGTCATGCCGATCGCACCCAGCGGCACCAGACCGATCTCGACATGCCGGCGCGACAGGGTCTCGCACAGCAGCGAGCCGATCGCAATGCCGATCGAAAACACCACCAGCAGCAGCGAGGCGACCTGCTCGTCGCCATAGAGCACGTCCTTGGAGAAGGCCGGAAAGGTCGACAGGAACACTGCGCCAAAGAACCACATCCATGAGATGCCGAGCAGCGAGCGAAACACCACCAGGTTTTCGTTCGCAAGCTTCAGATTGCGCCAGGTTTCGGTAAACGGATTCCAGTTGATCACCAGACCCGGGTCGGTCGACGGCGACAGCGGCACGAACTGTGCACACAGACGGCCGATGATCGCGACCGCGATGCAACCGATCGCCACATAGCGCACGCCCTCGCCCGGAATCGCGATCAGCAGGCCGCCGGCGATATTGCCGAGCAGGATCGCCACAAAGGTGCCCATCTCGACCATGCCATTGCCGCCGGTGAGCTCCTGCTCCGAAAGATGCTGGGGCAGATAGGCGTACTTGACCGGCCCGAACAGCGTCGAGTGCAGGCCCATCAGGAAGACACAGAGCAGCAAGGCCGGAACATTCGCGGTGAAAAAACCCCAGGCCGCGATCAGCATGACCACAATTTCAAGGTCCTTGACCAGCCGGAACAGACGGCGCTTTTCGAGCTTGTCGGCGAGCTGACCGCTGGTGGCCGAAAAAAGCAGATACGGCAGGATGAAGAGCGCACCGATCACCAGCCCGGCCTGCTCGGGCGACAGCCAGCTGACCTGCAGCTGATAGGTAATCAGCACGGTGAACGCAAATTTGAAGAGATTGTCGTTACCGGCGCCGCAAAACTGCGTCCAGAAGAAGGGCGCAAAACGTCGCTGCCCCATCAGCGCGAACTGGTTGGGATGCGCGGCAGGGGCGTGACCGGATTGAGCGGGATCAGTCATGAAGGACCATCGGACGGGCTAAGTTGAGGGATAAGGGGCAGGTGACAGCGCAGCGCAAGTGTATCGGCTCTGCTCGCCGTGGTAGCTTTCCCTGAAACAGGGCTCGCCGTTCGAGCGATCCGGCCATCACACAAGAGGGGCGCTCACCATGTACGACTACCTGATCATCGGCGGCGGATCGGCCGGTTGCGTGCTGGCTGGGCGACTGTCGCAAGACCCGGCGGTCAAGGTCTGCCTGCTCGAGGCCGGGCCCTGGGACCACTCGGTCGCCATTCACTGCCCGGCGGGTCTTGCGCTGATGGCCAAAAACGGGCCGTCCTGGCGATTCGACACCGTGCCGCAAAAAGGACTCAACGGGCGACGCGGCTATCAGCCGCGAGGCAAGGTGATCGGCGGATCGAGTTCGATCAACGCCATGGTCTATATCCGTGGCCAGCGCGCCGATTACGACCATTGGGCGTCGCTGGGCAATCCGGGCTGGGGCTATGACGATGTGCTGCCCTACTTCAAGCGCGCCGAACACAATGAGCGCGGGGCAGATGCCTGGCACGGCACCGGCGGCCCGCTCAATGTCATGGACCTGCGCAGCCCGACCTGGATTTCGGAGGTCTTCGTGAAAGCCGGTGTGCAGGCCGGCTATCGCGCCAACCCCGACTTCAACGGTGCCGAGCAGGAAGGCGTCGGCATGTATCAGGTGACGCACAAGAACGGCGAGCGCTGGAGCGCGGCCAAGGGCTATCTCACCCCCGTCCTGTCGCGCCCCAACCTCACCGTCATCACCGAAGCGATGAGCACCCGCATCCTCTTTGAGGGCCGCCGCGCTGTCGGCGTCGAGTATCTGCAGGGCGGCGAGCGCAAGCAGGTCAAGGCCAGCCGCGAAGTGCTGCTGAGTGCGGGCGCCCTGCAATCACCGCAGCTGCTGATGCTCTCGGGCGTGGGGCCGGCAGACCATCTTCGTGAACACGGCATCGATGTCGTGCTCGATTCGCCCGGCGTGGGTGCACAGCTGCACGACCATATCGACGTGATCCAGGTCATCGACGCGCCACAGCTCAAGGGCCTCTTCGGGCTCGCCCTGTCGTTTGTGCCGCGCGCGATCGCCGGCATCATCGAATGGCGCAACAAACGCTCGGGCCTGCTCACCACCAATTTTGCAGAGGCCGGCGGCTTCATCCGCAGCACCCCGAGCGAAGCCGTGCCCGATCTGCAGTTTCATTTCACGATTGCCAAGCTCGCCGATCATGGTCGCCAGACCAACTTCGGCTATGGCTATTCATGCCATGTCTGCCTGCTGCAGCCGAAAAGCCGCGGCAGCGTGAGGCTGGCCAGCGCCGATCCGATGGCGGCGCCCCTGATCGACCCCAACTTTCTGGACGATGCCGACGATCTGCGCAAGATGGTCAGCGGCTTTCGGCAGATGCGAACGATTCTGTCGCAGCCGGCGCTCTCGTCGCTCGGCGGCAAGGAACTCGCCGCCTCGGCACAGGCCACAAGCGATGCCGACATCGAGCAGTTCATCCGCAATCACGCCGACACGGTCTATCACCCGGTGGGCAGCGTGCGCATGGGCCCGGGAGCGCTCGATCCGGTCGATGCCGAATTGCGCGTCAAGGGCATCGAGGGTCTGCGGGTGGTCGATGCCTCGATCATGCCGCGGGTGGTCAGCGGCAACACCAATGCGCCGACCATCATGATTGCCGAGCGCGCGGTCGATCTGATCCGCGCCGCCGCCTCGCTCAGTTCGGCTGCAGTCCGCGCGCCTTCGCCATCACCCGCGTAAGGCCCAGCAGCGCATCGAGGCTGGGCGTGGCCACGCCGGTGCGCCGGCCAAGCTCGCACACCGACGCGATCAGGGCATCGAGCTCGAGGGGTCGGCCGGCCTCGGTGTCCTGAAGCATCGAGGTCCGCACCGCACCGAGCCTGCGGGTGATCGCATGGCGCTCCTCGGGCGTCATGCTGATCGGCAGCCCGATGCGCGTGCCGATCTCGGCGGCCTCGATCATGGCCCGCGAAACAAACTCGCGAACCAGCGGATCGTCGAGCAGCAGGTCGAGGGTGGCGCCGGTCAGGGCCGAGGCCGGGTTCATGGTCATGTTGCCCCAGAGCTTGAGCCAGACATCGAGCTCGATGTGTGAGGACACCTCCAGCCCGATGCCGGGCACCCGCAACTGATCAGCCACCGCCGCCAGACGCGACGTGTTCGCGCCGCCCGGCTCACCCACGATGTAGCGATCCCCGAAGGTCCGGGTCACGATGCCGGGCGCAGGCGAAAACGCCGACATATGCAGCACGCAGCCGATCACCCGAGCCGGATCGATCGCCTGGGCGAGGCGGCCATCGGCATCGCAGGCATCGAGCCGTGTGCCCTGCCAGGGCGGTGCAAAGCCGTGAAAAAACCACCATGGCAGGCCATTCATCGCGGACAGCACGAGGGTGTCGGGACCCATCAGCGGGGCGATGCTTTGCGGCACCGAGGCCAGCGCGGTGGTCTTGACCGCCAGCACGATCAGATCCTGCACACCGAGATCCTCGGCGCGGTCGCTGGCCCGCAGCGGCACGCTGCGATCGAGCCGGCGCTGGGGGTCGGTGGCCGCGGCATCGCGCAGCACCAGGCCGCGTTCGCGGACCGCTGCGAGCGTGGCGCCGCGCGCCAGCGCACTCACCTCGCGTCCGCCTTCGATGAGATGGTGGGCCATCAGGCCACCCACGGCGCCCAGGCCGACAATGCAGATCTTCATCTGGTGCTTCTTCCTTTCAGACCGGGCTCAGCCGCGGGGATGATGCTGCGCATGCAGCGACTTCAGGCGCTCGCGCGCCACATGGGTATAGATCTGGGTAGTCGAGATGTCGGCATGGCCAAGCAGCAGCTGCACCACCCTCAGGTCGGCGCCATGGTTGAGCAGGTGGGTCGCAAAGGCATGGCGCAGGCTGTGCGGCGACAGCGGCGCGGTAATGGCGGCCACCTTGGCATGGCGCTTGATCAGGCTCCAGAACATCTGCCGGGTCATCGGCGCGGCACGTGCGGTCACGAACAGTGCATCGCTTGCGCGGGCCCCGATCAGCTGCGGACGCGCCTCGTTCAGATAGCGCTCGATCCAGTGACGCGCCTCTTCGCCCAGCGGCACCAGTCGCTCCTTGTTGCCCTTGCCGACGACGCGGATCACGCCGTCGACCAGACTGACCGACACACTGTTCAGGCCGACCAGTTCGCTCACCCGCAGGCCGGTGGCATAGAGGGTCTCGAGCATCGCGCGGTCGCGCAGACCGAGCGGGGTGTCATGGTCGGGTGCGCCCAGCAGGGCTTCAACCTGCCCTTCCGACAAGGTGTGCGGAAACCGCTGCGGCTGGCGGGCCGCGACGATGCGAAGCGTCGGGTCGTCGTTGCGATGGCGTTCGCGCACCAGCCAGCGATAGAAGCGCCGCAGCACGGTCAGGCGACGGTTGCTGCTGGTGGCTTTGGAGCCGGCATGGCGCGCGGCGATATAGGCCTGCAAATCGAGCTGGCTGGCGGTCTGCAGCGTGGCATCACGGCTGACCAGCCAGACGGCGAACATCGACAGGTCGCGCCGATAGGCTGCAAGGGTATTGCCCGACAGGCCGTCCTCAAGCCAGATCGCATCGCAAAAGGCCAGCAGCCGATCACGGTCGAGCGCGTCGGGCGGCACCGCCGCCGGCGGCCTGGCCGTGGCGCGGCGGGCCCGGCTGCTGCCAGCGGTTTGCCTGACACCAGGGCGCGGGGCGGTCGATCGTGCTGCGGGCGCTGGCACCCTGGGATCCTCTGCTATCGTTGCGTCGCCCGACTATAGCCGAGCAGCACAGGGTCACCTCCCCTGCCACCCACCTTGCCTGCATGGCGACTCTCCTCCTGCTCCTGCCCGACCTTGCGCTGATCCTGACTGGCGTGTTGCTGGCCCGTCTGACGCAATGGGGGGAGGGCTTCTGGAGCGCGCTCGAAAAGCTGATCTACAACCTGCTCTTTCCGGCGCTGCTCTTTACCGCGATCGTTCGCAACAAGGTCGATCTGTCGCAGGCTGCGCCCTTTGCCGCCTCGGTGCTGGCGGTGCTGTGCACCGGCATCGCGCTGGGATTCCTCGGCGCACGACTGATGAAGGTCGAGCCGCGGCGCTTTTCGAGCGCGGTGCAGTGTGCCTTTCGCTTCAACTCCTATGTGGCCCTGGCCCTGTCACAGCGCATCGGTGGCGATGCCGGCGTGGCGATCTGCGCGGTGGTGGTGGCGGTGGCCGTGCCGACCGGCAATATCGCGGCAGTGTGGAGTCTCGCGCGCCAGAGCGGCACCGGGCTGTGGGGCGCGCTGCTGCGCAATCCGCTGGTGGTGGCCACGGTGTCGGGGTTGCTGGTCAATGCCGTCGGGCTGAGCCTGCCCGAGCCGCTGTCGGCCTATCTCACGCGATTGGGCGGTGCTGCGCTTGCCCTCGGGCTGATCGCAGTCGGCGCCGGGCTCAAGCTCTCGGATGCCCGGGGCGACGACCGCTTTGCGATCTACGCGGTGGCGGTCAAGCTCGTTGCCATGCCGCTTGCCGCCGTGCTGATCGCGCGCCTTGCCGGCTTCGAGACCCTGCCCGCAAAAATCCTGGTGCTGTTCGGCGCGATGCCGAGTGCGTCGGCCTGCTACATCCTGGCCACGCGAATGGGCGGCGATGGCCCGTATGTGGCGCGGCTGATCACCTTGACAACGATTGCCTCAGCGGTGGCGATCCCGTTCTGGCTGTCCTGGGTGGTGTGACCGCTCGAGGCCGATGCGTCGGTTTTCCTGCCCTCGAGCGCCCCCCTGCCGGCAGACGATACCCGTTTCGAAAATGCGAAAACTGCGTCCTCCTGCGCAAAGTCGGGCCGAAGGCGTGTTCTAGTTCAGGTCGGAGGAGAAGCCATGCCAATCAGCAGTATGAAGGCCGGTCTGATCGCAGCCCTGCTTGCCCTGACGGTGCTCGCCTCGGGCGCACAGGCCCAGCAAACCGCGCAGGCGCGGTTCGACGTCAATCTTCGGGCGGGCCCGAATCAAGGATTTCCGGTGGTGTCGGCCCTTTACGCCGGCACGGTCTTCACCGTGCTCGGCTGTCTGGGGGACTATTCATGGTGTGACGTGCAAGCACCACCCCACCGCGGTTGGGTCGCGGCG
>CAIVAS010000244.1 GCA_903903975.1 uncultured Burkholderiales bacterium | reverse complement strand
ATTGGTGTTGGCAAACACGAAATCACGACCGCCCAGGCTGCGGGTAAACAGGGTCCAGGACGAGGGGTGCACATCGCTCAGATAGAGAATGCCGCAGGCAAAGCAGTTGGCATGGTTGTGCACCGCCTGGCGCCCGCCGGTTTCCATCACGTTGACCCACATCTCCTTGATGTGCCAAGTGAGGGGCTCGCCAAAGAGCAGTTTGCCGAAGGCCTGCAAATGCGGTGCAAGCAGCGTGTGGAGTTGGGCAAGCTCCGGGCGATCGGAGGCAGAGAGCATCGCGGTATGGGTGAGCGCCTGCGAGCGATGGTTCTGAGTGGCCGCCCCTGGCACGAGCGCCTGATTGAGCGCCGCGACCTGCTCACTCGACAGCAACTTTTCAACGCGCATCACCGGCGTGGGAAAGAGCTCGAAGACATCGCTCATGGCGGTCAGGCTCCCAGGCCCATGGTGACCAGGCGATCGATCACCCAGAACGCCCCGACCGCGCCGGCCGCATAGAGGACGGGTGCGCGCAGCCGGCTCGACAGCCCGATGCGGCTTGCGGCCAGCCACAGCAGCCAGGCGACCAGCACCACCGCGAGCTGCCCGGCTTCGACACCGAGATTGAAGGACAGCAGCGCGGCCAGCATCTGCTCCTGGGGCAGGCCGATTTCCTTCAGTGCACCGGCAAAGCCCAGCCCGTGAATCAGGCCGAAGGCAAACGCGACCAGGGCCGGCCAACGGCGGGTGAGCGTCTCATCGCGGCGAAGCGCCTCGCCGCAGACCAGCACGATCGACAGCGCAATCGTGGCTTCGACCGGTGGCGATCGCAGGACCAGCCATCCGAGCGCACTGGCCGCGAGCGTCAGGCTGTGGGCGATGGTGAAGGCGGTGATCGTGAGCACCAGACGGCGGTTGAATCCGACCAGCATCAGCAGGCTGATCACGAACAGCAGATGGTCATAGCCGCTCAGGATGTGCTCGAAGCCCAGCAGGCCATAGGTCAGACCGACTTCGGTGGCGCCGCGTGTGTCTTTTGCGCCGCCGAACAGCTGCACCTTGGGCTGACCGCCGGTGAGCGTGAAGACCTGCGGCGGGCCCTCGCGCCAGAAGATCCTGACCACCGCAGCCGAGTAGGCCTTGCCAACGCCCTCAATCGAGAAGGGGCCGTACAGCCCTTTCGGCCCGCATTGCACCACCTGTTCCGATGCCTGGCAGCCCTGCGGCCACACCGGTGTGAGGTCTTCGGAGACCGGCCTTGATTTGCCCGATGGCCCCCAGCCCCAGCTGAACTGACCGGGCTGATACTCGCGCATCGTGAGTTCCATCATGGTCATCTCATGCGACAGGACGGGTGCGCACAGGCTCATCAGCAGGACCCAAAGGCCTGCCAGCGTGCTCCGCGTCAGTCTTGCCGCGCGCGTCATGAGCCGGCCTTTTCGACGTTCACACGGTATTTGCTGCCCATCTCCCGCACCGCCTTGGTCGACAGCGCGGCCATGGTCTCGTCTTTCCAGTCCTGGTAGACCGACTCTTTCACCGCGTCGAATTCGACCGACTTGCCGGGCTTGATGACTTCAAGCCTGATCACGCGCGGCCCGTCCGAGGACTCGAGAAGTTGCCACTGGCCAGGGGGCATTTTCTGCAGCGCGTCGGCGAAGGCAGCGCCATAGCTCTGCACGATCGTGTCGCGAGGCCGGTCCTTGAAGACCCGCAGGCTGCTTTGCGCATCGATCTCGCCTTTGCCGTTCAGGCCCTCGACGAAGCGGCGCAGGGCTGCGTCCGAGCGATCGCTGGTGACCACCGCTTCCAGGAAATCCAGGCGGGTCGGCTCGCCGTAGCTGTCCTTCCTGGCATCGAACCACGCTTTCAGCCCGGCCTCGTCGATGCGGGGCAGCGTGATGCCGCTTTGCGTCATGCTCAGGGATTTGAAGATCACCCGTTCGCGGATCGCACTGTCGCCCCGGTCCAGGCCAAGCGCCAGACCCTCGCGGTAAAGCACTTCATTGTCGACCCACCGGTTGAGCAGGATCTTCATATCGTCGGGGCTGGGTTCGCGCTTGAGGCTCTCCATGAAACGGGTTCGGGCCTCGCTCTGTACGGCGGTGCTGACAGTGATGGTCTGGGCATCGCCTCGCTGTTTGAGCAGGGCCTGGTCGACCGCGAAAATCGCGGCGCCAAGCAGAAAGAAGTGCACCAGCGGATCGCGGGCGAGTCGGCGCAGACGGTCGGACGCGGTGGGTGAGGCGGTCTGAGGCAGGGCGTCGGTTCGCGGGGAGGCGGTCTGGTCGATGTTCATGAGTAGGCGTTGTCGCTTGCAGGTGAGAGCTGATCGGGTTGAATCGGGTCGGATGCGTTGAGTCGAACGCTACTGATCGGACGCCTTGGCAGCAGGTGCCTGATCGGCGCCGATGCCGGACGCAGGCTGGATCGATTGAAGGGCGTTCAGGACCGACTGCGACCGGGCCGCATCGATCGGTTTGACCGCATTGGCCAGACCCAGCAGCGGATCGCGGGCGGGCTGAAAGTCAGGGCTTGCTCGCAGCAGATCCAGCATCAGCGGCTCGAGGCGATCGAGCATCACCACCGGATCGGGCGATGGCGCGATCTGAAGGCCGGCCTGCAGATAGCGGTTGCGGATCGACCAATAGGACTGAAGCCGCGCCACGATGGCGGCATCGTCTCGCGGCAGCCAGCCTCGCGCATCGGGCTCGAAGGTATCGAGCAGTTGCGACATCCGCTGGCGGGGCGTCGATGGCGGGGCATAGGTATCCCAGGGCGCGCGGTAGCTGATCACCGGATGGTCGTCGGTATTGACCGGCGCATCGGCGACCCAGCGCCTCAGGCTGCGATTGGACGCCAGTGCACTGCCCAGAACTGCCCATTCGTCGACCAGTCGAGCCTGCTGGGCAAGCGCCCTGCCGGAGCCGGAGAGGGCGGTCATTCGCCGGCGGATCTGCTGCGCATCCCAGCGCGTGCCGCCCTTGCGGGCGATCAGTCCGAGGACCGGGCTGTCGAGGCTGTTGCCGGCCAGCACCGCCACCGCATCCGGATAGACCGCGAGGAAGGCGGCCGCGACGCTGCGCACATTGTCGAGTTCCATCTGATAGACCGGCAGCCACTGGCAGAAGATGCCGCCCGGCGCGAGCGTCTCGGCGATGGCCTGAAAATGCTCGACGGTAAAGAGCGGGCCGGCGCCGCTTCGGGCCGGGTGAAAGAGGTCAGCGACGATCACATCGTTGAGCACCGGTGCCAGGGTCACATAGCGGCGGGCATCGGCCTGCACGACGCGAAGCCGGTCGCGGTCGCGGGGCGCCGACGCATCAAACCAGTTGTTCGCCTCGATGACCTCGGGCAACAGCTCGACCGCCACCGCGCGCACTCTCGGCTCCTGCGCTGCGACGAGTGCGGTGTATCCGGTGCCCAGGCCCAGTACCAGCACCTGACGCGGGTCAGGGTGAAGCAGCATCGGGATCTGGGCCAGCCGGATCTCAAGCGGACTGTGGGCGCTGCTGCCTTCCTGGATGCGATTATTGATGTGCAGGCGACGGACCTGATCGCCGTCGGCAATCACGCTGACAGACGCCATCATGCCGTCGCGATGGTGCAGTACCTCGCCGCCGGGCGGCAGGCTGGTGAGTCGCAGCGTCGGGCTGAGCGAGGCCAGCAGCATCAGGCCGGCGGTGACCGCCACGGCCGGCCGGCGCCAGTTGCCGGCCGCGGCCAGTGCCAGATAACCGAGGCACAGCAACAGGATCGCCCCTTTCATGCCGAGCGCCGCCAGGCACAGCGCGCCGGCCAGCGGGGCCAGCGCGCCGCCCGCGGTATTGAAGGCCAGGGCGCGTCCGAGTGAGCCGCCCGAGGCGACGGTGAGTTGCGCCGCGCAGGCAAAGAGCGCCCCCATCGCGATCGTGGGCAGGCCCATCACCGCCAGGGCGGCCAGCGTCTCGCCGGCGAGGGCGCTCCAGGCCGATCGGCCAAACCAGGTCGCGGGGGCATTCGTCAGGGCCTCGACCCACCAGGCCGCCACGGCGCCGGCCAGCACCGCCCAGACGCAGACCAGCAGCCATTGCTCAAGCGTGCGTCGGCTAACGGAGGCGGCCTTGATCCGTCGGTCGAACCAGGCACTGCCCACGGCGGTACCGGTGAGGTAGACCGCCAGCAGCAAGGCATAGCTGTAGACGGTATTTTCGGTCACCTGGCTCAGTACGCGAAAGGCGATGACCTCGTAGGCCACACCGAGCAGCCCGGTGAGCGTGAGCAGCCGGTAGGGCGCCTGCTCGCGCTGCTGAGGCGCGGCGTGGTCAGCCGCAGCGACCGCAGTGTGCGAGCGCCTGTTGCGAAGACTCCATCCGGCCAGCAGCGCGCAGATCAGATGCAGCGCGCAGCCCAGCAGACCGGTGCGCTGAAACCCGAGCGTCGGAATCGACCAGAACGCCGTGCCAAGGACGCCCAGCACCGCGCCGGCGGTATTGGCGGCGTACAGACCGCCGACCGAGGGAGCGGCGCCCTGCACGATGCGGTGCATCGCCGGCAAGGCGGCACCCATCGCCAGGGTCGAGGGCAGCAGGCAGACGAAGGGCACGCCAAGGGCGATTGTGAAGTGCCAGGCGACTGAGGGCTCGGCGCCGATCAGTCGGCCGGCCCAGGTCTGGACCGCAGGCAGCACGAACACCAGCACCAGGCCCCAGGCGGCCATCAGACATTCGAGCGCGACATACCAGCGCAGGGGTCGTGAGCTGCGATCGATCCGCCCGCCCAGCCAGGCCGCGCCAAGCGACATCCCCGCGAAGAAGGCGCCGAGCACCGCCAGCACCGAGAGGTGTTCGTGTCCGAGACCGACCGACCATTGCGAGGTCCAGACCACCTGCCACCCGAGCGCAGCAGCGCCCGACAGCAGGAGCGCAAGGCAGGCGATGGCGCCTGCCGGGATATCGTCGGCGTGTGGGCTGGTGCTCAGATCGGCAGAAAGACTCATTCGATGTGTCAAATGCAAAGACCGGCCGCGGCGGCCGGTCTGTTGGCGGGCCTGCTGCAGCGTGTGCTGCAGCAGGCGCTGTCACGCGAGTGTGATTACTTCACTTTCACACGAGCGTGATGACTTCAATTTCACGCAAGCGTGATTACTTGATGGCCGCGATTGCGGTCGAGCCTTTGACTTCGACAAAGACCGGATTGCTGTAGAACCAGAGATCGGCCCAGGCTGCGACGTCGAAGCTCGAGTACTTCACGCCGCTGACCGTGCGCATATGGGCCGGGCAGGCAGCGTCTGAACAAGGAATCGTGCCGGCCAGGGTCTGATCGCTCGGGTTGGAGATGAAGTCGTTGATCGGATTGCCGTTGGCATCGGTCTCGGACGGCGTTGCGGCCGGCAGGTTGGTGCCGCGCAGACGGACAAACTGCGAGGCAGCTACCGCCGGAATCCTCAGCGTCATCACCTTCACGCCACCCGTCATCGACGTCCAGTTGGTCGAGTTGAAGACCTTGGCGATCTTCGAGCTGGTGTTGGTCGCTGCACTCGAACCGATCAGGCCGGCGTAGCTAGCGCTGGTCGGGTCGACTTTGCCAGTCACGTTGCCGCTGATCAGGTCGACGTGGTCAAGCACCGGTGCATTGAGCGGCTGGGTGATGTTGATCTGCTTGAGCGACGGGTTGGCAAAAGAGTAGGGCGCGTTGTTCTTGCCTTCCGGGTCGCGCAGGGCGACGGTCACGAAGAGGCTCTCGCCGGCACGCACCACCAGTTTTTCACCCATGGTCGCGCAGCCGTTGATGCGGACTTCGGCGTTGGCGGCCACCGCATTAGCCACGGCCTTCTCGATGAAGGTCTGGTTTGCGGCCAGCGGCAGCGTCGGGTTAGTGGCGCACACCACGAAGGCCAGGCGGTCGATCAGCTGCCCGTTGGCCACGAAGCTGTTGCCGCTGCGCAGACCGTCGATGATCTTCTCGGCCGACAGATTGTTCGTGCCTTTGCGCACCAGGACATGGTCACGGGTGTATTCGCCGGGGTAGAAGTCTGCCGTCGTCTCGAGCTGGTCGGGGCCGAACGAGCCACGGTTGTGATAGTCGGAGCTGGCAAAGAACCACCAGTTGCGACCTTCGCCGAGCAGGGCATCCCAGACACCGCCAACGGCCGCGGCATAGATGCCGGTTCCGCCGAAGGTCCCGCCGCCGACCGCGCTCGTGGTGTAGCTGCCGCGGTTCGACTCTGCCCCGTGACCGGGCATCGATTCGAAACCGAAGGCGATATTCGGGGCGGCATTGTTGAAGTCGCGCAGATGCTCGATGTTGTAGCCCGAGCTGCTGGTGGGGTCGTAGACGCCTGCCCGCTCAAGGTGAGCCGGAACGAAGTAGCTGGTATTCGGCGCGACCTGCGCCATCCACTTGATGCCCTCGACGGTCTTGATGTGGCCCAGACCAGGGGTTGCAGCGCTGTTGTTGCCGGTGATCTTCTTCGCCGTGGCGTCGATATAAGTGTTGCCGCTGCTGCCGGTGACGGTGCAGTCCCACTGGTTGGTGGCGCCGCGGCTGGTGTCGCTGTCGGACCGGTCGAAGCAGTACTCGTACTGGGCCTGCAGGTTGGCGTTGCCGGTGCCGGTCGTGGTCGGCCAGGGCAACTGGCCGGCGAGCACGTTGGTCGATGCATGCTCATGACCCGGCGTGTTTTGCTCCAGACCGAGCCAGACCGGTTTCTTGGCAGCGCGTCCGGTCGATTCGGTAACCGGATACTGGTACGACTGGATTTCCTGCCAGCGCCACATCGCTTTCGGTGTGGCGGTACCGTCGCCCAAAATGGCGGCGCGTCCACCCGGGAGGGTCGATTCCCAGGTCTGGTTCGGGCCTTTCAAGGCTGTCGCCGGCTCGCCGCCAGACGGGTAGGTGGCCGGCGGCCAGGGGCCGGTCGAGCTGGTGGTCAGGCCGAGCGCGGGGGCAACCGGCGTGAACGGGTCTTCGGCCAGCGTGCAGTTGCGGGTCGAGCTGCCGCCGTGGTCGGCCTGCACGAACCAGTCGAGACCCCAGGTGCTGACCGACTTGTCGATCAGCTTTTGCATCGACAGCGTGCCATCGGAGCAGGTGGTGTGATTGTGGAAGTCGCCGGTCACATAGGTGCCGGCTGCCTTGGCGGCGGCCTTCTCAGCAGCAACCGCGGGTTGCGGCAGGTTAAAGGAGGTGCCGGCTGCAACCGCAGCGGCGGCCAGGACGGCCTGGCGAAGGCGGAGGGACGAATTCATGAGGTGATCCTGAGTTCTGTTGAATTGATGAGGGCGTCAGGCGCTGAGCTGGTCGCCGTACAGTCGGTATTTGCCGTCGGTACCCTGCTTCACCTTGGTGGTGATGTCTGCGGTGGTGGTGTCCGCATCGGTGTTGGTCAGGGTGGCGGTCATGGTGCAGACGTTGTTCGAATCGCAGTTGGTGATCTGAATATTCGACACGGTGTAGCCCACGAAGCCCGAGAGGTCGGTATTGGCAGTGATCGCGGTTGCCTCGGCCTGCAGGTAGGCGACCTGGGTCGTCCGGGTGTTGCCCGAATCCTTGTAGGCGGTGTCGGTCAGGTCGGTGGTGTTTGTCGATGTGAGACCTGCGCTGGTGGCGGCGGTTGCGACCGAGGTCTGCAGGTTGGAGTTGAAATCGGACGTCGGCGTGGTCGGGTTGCTGTTGTCGCTGCCGCCGCAGGCAGACAGTGCGAAAAGGCAGGACGCGACCAGAAGGGGTTTGACAGCCTGAAATGACATGACTTTTCCTAGCGGTGAATGGGGAGCGAGCCCGACTCTAGGTAGTCAACATGACGGTGATGTGAATTGGCGGCGGCGTTGTCAGCGCCGCACACTGGGAATTTCACGGCGACACGCGCGCCGCTTTCGACGACCTGGCTTGTCGCCCGGGGTCGCCGCAGAGCGATCAGCCGGCTTTCATCGCCTTCATGATCGCCTCATCGAAGATCGCGACCGCGCGGGTCCAGCCGGCCGATGCGCCGCGGATCTTGTGCGGAAAACACGACACGATGAATCCGTCTGCCGGAAGTGCCTCGAGGTTGTGCAGCTTTTCGAGGTGGCAGTAGCCGATATCGCGGCCGGCCTTGTGGCCTTCCCAGATCAGCGAGGCATCGCCAGTCTCGGCATATTTCTCGGCGGTGTGCACGAAGGGCGCATCCCAGCTCCAGGCATCGGTACCGGTCAGGCGCACGCCGCGCTCGAGCAGATACATCGTGGCTTCGTAGCCCATGCCGGCACCGGCCGACACATAGTCGGCGTGGCCGTAGCGGCTGCCCGCGCGGGTATTGACCACCACGATCTCGAGTGGCGCGAGGCTGTGGCCGATGCGCTTGAGCTCGGCCTGGACATCGTCGGCGGTCACGACATAGCCGTCGGGGAGATGGCGAAAGTCGAGCTTCACACCGGGCTGAAAGCACCAGTCGAGGTCGACCTCATCGATGGTGATCGCGCGCTCGCCGCGGTTCATGGTCGGATGGAAGTGATAGGGCGCATCGAGGTGCGTGCCGTTGTGCGTGCTGAGCTGCACTTTCTCGACTGCCCACACCGCGCTGTCGGGCAGGTCTTCCTGCTTGAGCCCCGGAAAAAAAGGGGCCATCTGCTCGAAGGAATTGGTGTGGTGAAAATAGTCGATGCGCGGTGCCATCGAGGGCGGATCAGATGCCACGTCGTTTTCGAGATAGATCGAGAGGTCGACGAATTTGCGCGGCATGGCGATCTCCTGGGCGTCGAGCGGGTCGTGTGGTGTCAGCGGCGAATGGCGGCGTGCGATCTCGGTGAGAACGTCAGCGCGCCAGATAGCCCGAATCGACCGGCAACGTGATGCCGGTGACGCATTGCGCGGCATCGCTGGCTAAAAACAAGACCGCCTGGGCGATGTCGTCGGGCGCGGGCAGGCGTCCGAGCGGGGTGTGGGCCATCACCGCATCGAAGTATTTCTGATCATTGAAGACCGGGACGGTGAGCGGCGTGCGAACGAAAGTGGGTGCGACCGCATTGACGCGAATATTGTTGGCGGCCCATTCGAGCGCGAGTGCGCGGGTCATGTTGACCACAGCGCCCTTGCTGGCCTGATAGGCGGCATTCGGGAAGATGCCGCCCGAAAACCCCATGATCGAGGCCAGGTTCACGATTGCGCCGCCGCGCCCGATCATGCGGCGTGCCGCCAGGCGATTGCAGAAGAACACGCCATTGAGGTTGACGTCGACCACCTTCTCGAAGTCGGCGACCGACACATCGACCGACAGGCCGCGCAGGCCGATGCCGGCATTGGCCACCATCACGTCGATCGGCCCCAACTCGGCGCTTACGCGATCGAGCGCCCGGTCGAGGCCATCATGGTCGGTGACATCGACCGCGATGGTCATTGCCGGGGCGTGCTCACCGGCGCCAAGCACAGCCTGCTCGAGCGCGTCGGCATCGCGATCGAGTGCGGCCACGCGGGCGCCGGCCCGCACGAAGGCCATCGACATCGCTGCACCCAGGCCGCGTGCCGCCCCGGTGACGACCACGGTACGGTCGGTGAAATGCCAGGTCGGCAGGCTCATGGAGGGCTCCTTCGGAAAGAGGCGGCGCGCAGCGCCGTGTCGGCGAGACGCTCAGCCGCCGAGGCTGACGCGACCCTTCGGGCAGTTGAATGTTGCGACCAGTGCGCTGGTGGCGGACTCGACGACATCAATCGTGACCGGTGCACTCACCTTTGGCAGGCAGGCGAGCACCGCCTTCGGCGCCCTGATCGACAGCCCTGCCAGCATGACGCCGACATCGGGCAGCCGCGCTGCAGGATGCTGGTCGTCGGGCACATCCCACTGGATCATTGATGGCAGCACGCCGTCGCCCGCCGGGCGGCCACCACGGGCCACGGTGAGGCGCCAGGTGAGTGTGCCGCGGGTCATGTTGACAATGGTGCCGGGCTGATAGGCCGCTGCGGCGACATCGGCTTGCAGGTCGTTGCTGCGCACCAGCCAGTGCACCAGCTGCGGGGCGATGGCCAGGCGGACCTTCATGTCGGGGTCGTCGAGCAGGAAGGGGCGCGGGCGCGACGGCTCGGGCTGCGAGGGGTCGGGGGCGATCAGTTCGAGATAGACCCGATTGCCCAGTTGCAGCAGCCGGTTGTGGGTGCCGACGCCGGTGTGCTGGCCGCCGGGGGCAAGCGTGGCACCGAGCCGCTCGGCGAGCCAGGCTTGTCCGCTGTCGAGATCGGTGGCTGCCACAACGAGGTGGTCGAGTTCGAGCGCCATAGGGTGTGTCTCCGCCCACGTAGAATGCGGGCCATGTTAACCGAACACACTACGCGGCTTGCCCGCGCCTTCGAGGCAGCGGCCGTCCAGCTTGCCGCCGCCAGCGGCGATGCCAATGCCATCGAGATCGCGTCCCGTGCCCAGGCCCTGCTCGAGCGACCCAAGCAGGCTGATCATGGCGACCTTGCCTGCAACCTCGCCCTGCAGATCGCCAAGCCGCTCAAGAGCAACCCGCGTGCGATTGCGCAATCGCTGATTGATCTGGTGCAAGCCTCCAGTGCGGGAGAGCTGATCGAATCGGCCGAGATCGCCGGTCCGGGCTTCATCAATCTGCGTCTGACCGCCAGCGCCAAGCGCGAAGTGCTCGGCATGGTCTTCGCGCAGGGCGATCGCTTCGGGCGCCACGAGCTTGGCGCGGGCCGCAAGGTCCTGGTCGAGTTCGTGTCGGCCAACCCCACCGGGCCGCTGCATGTCGGTCATGGCCGACAGGGAGCGCTGGGCGATGCGATCGCCGCGCTGCTCGAGGCCGGCGGCTGGCAGGTTCAGCGCGAGTTCTATTACAACGATGCGGGTGTCCAGATCGCCAATCTCGCGCTCTCGGTACAGGCCCGGGCGCGCGGCATCGACCCCGACGATGCGCGCTTTCCCGAGGGCGGCTATCGCGGCGCCTACATCGCCGACATTGCCCGCGATTATCTGGCGGGCGCTACGGTGTCGGCGCTGCGCGTCGAGCCGGTTGTGGGTCGCGCCGACCCGGATGATCTCGATGCGATCAGGGCGTTTGCGGTGGCCTATCTGCGCCACGAGCAGGACCTTGATCTGCAGGCCTTCGGCGTGCGCTTCGACATGTATTACCTCGAGTCGTCGCTCTATGAAGACGGCAAGGTGGCCGCCACCGTCGACGGCCTGATCAAGGCCGGTCATACCTATGAGCATGAGGGCGCGCTGTGGTTGCGCTCGACCGATTACGGTGATGACAAAGACCGCGTGATGCGCAAGTCCGAGGGGGGCTTTACTTACTTCGTCCCCGACGTGGCCTATCACGTGACCAAGTGGCAGCGCGGATTCACCAAGGCCATCAATATTCAGGGCTCTGATCACCACGGCACGATCGCGCGCGTGCGCGCCGGTCTGCAGGCATTAGGCGTCGGCATCCCGAAAGACTTTCCCGACTACGTGCTGCACAAGATGGTGACCGTGATGCGCGGTGGCGAGGAGGTCAAGATCTCCAAGCGCGCCGGGTCGTACGTCACCCTGCGCGATCTGATCGACTGGTCGGGCGGCATCGGCCCCGATGGCGCGCCGCCCGAGGGCGTCAGCCGCGATGAGGCGATCCGGCGCGGGCGCGACGCGGTGCGTTTTTTCCTGATCCAGCGCAAGGCCGATACCGAGTTCGTGTTCGATGTCGACCTCGCGCTCGCGCGCTCCGACGAGAACCCTGTCTACTATGCGCAATATGCCCATGCCCGGATCTGCTCGGTGCTCTCGCAGGCGATCGACAAGGGGTTGGCCAGGCAGTCGGATGTGTTCGATGCCGGCGCAGTCGATTTCACGCGCCTTGTCGGCGCTCGCGAATTCGCGCTCATGGCGCGCCTTGCCGAGTATCCGACGGTGGTCAAAGACGCCGGCGATGCGCTGGCGCCGCATGCCCTGGCCTTCTGGCTCAAGGATTTCGCCGCTGAGTTTCACGGTTACTATAACGCCGAGCGGTTCCTGGTCGACGATGCCGCGCTGCGCGAGGCGCGCCTCGCGTTGCTGCGAGCGGTCGGTCAGGTGCTGCGAAACGGGCTTGCGCTGATCGGCGTGTCGGCCCCTGAACGCATGTAAGGGTCGGGCAAGGCACATGGTGGATGCAATCCGGGTGAATGCAATCAGGCACACAGGCGGTCGACGTCTTTCGGCAGACCAGAAGGGGGGCACGCTGGTTGGCCTCGCCATCGGTCTGCTGGTGGGGCTGGCGATTGCGGTCGTGGTCACGCTCTATATGAGCCGTTCGCCTGTGCCCTTCGTTGACAAGATCAAGCGGCCTGGCGACCGGCCCGAGGCAGCGACGCCCGCTGATGTGCCCGATCCCAATCGGTCGATGCAGAAGAATCGACCGGCTACCACCGAGCCGCCGGTGGCAGTCACGCCGCCTGCTGCGCCGGGCACCGATGCGCCCTCGACTGCGCCTGCAGCCCCCGGCACCGCTGCGTCGACCACGCCTGGCGCACCTGCTGCGCCCACCGCCCCCGCCGCAAGCACCGCGCCACCGGCCGCAGCCACCGAGACGCCTGCCGACAAGACCACCTACCTGCTGCAGGCCGGCGCTTTCAAGGGACAGGAGGATGCCGAGGCGATGAAGGCGCGGCTTGCACTGGTCGGCTTTGAAGCTCGCATCGTGATGGCCGAGGTCAATGGCGTCACCTTTTATCGGGTCAGGGTTGGCCCCTATGGCCAGCTCGACGACATGAACCGGGCCCGCACACGCCTTGCCGAAAACGGCGTCGAGGCGTCGGTCGTGCGCCAGAAATAAGGAAGCTTTGCCATGAAAATCACCCTGAAAACAGTCTCCCGCCGCGAATTTGCGCTGGCGCTCGGTATCGGTCCCTTCGCCCTGAAGGCGGCTGCCCAGGGCGGTACCGGTGAGGGCTTCGAGTTCAAGTCGGTCAAGCCGGCGGCGCCGGTCGATACACCCGCCGGCAAGATCGAGGTGATCGAATTCTTCTGGTACGGCTGCCCGCATTGCTTTGCGCTCGAGCCGTCGATCAAGGACTGGGCCAAACAGCTGCCCGCCGATGTCGTGTTTCGCAAGGTGCATGTGCCCTGGCAGGTTCAGGCGCATCAGCAGCTTTTCTTCACGCTCGAGACCCTCGGCCTGGCCGATGCACTCAACGACAAGGTCTTCTCTGCCATCCATAACGACCGCAGCAAGCTCGATACCCCCGAGGCGATGGCCGATCTGCTGGCCAAGAGCGGCGTTGACCGCAAGCAGTTCATCGATACCTACAACTCCTTCGGTGTGCGCACGAAGATGCAGCGGGCCAGCCAGCTCGCCGCGGCCTACAAGATCGACGGTGTGCCCACGCTCGCGGTGGCCGGCAAGTACATCACCTCGCCGTCCATGACCGGCTCGAACGGCGCGGCACTCAAGATGGTCGACACGCTGGTCGATCGTGTTCGCAAGGGCGGCTGACCGGCAGCGGCGCGCACGACCTCGAGCGTTGCGTCGATGAAGGTGGTGCTGACCGGTGCATCGAGCGGTCTCGGGCAGGCGCTCGCGATCGAATACGCCCGGCGTTTCCCTGGGCTCACCATTGGCCTGATCGCGCGTCGTGCCGAGGCGCTTGCGACGGTCATCGACCAAATGCCCGGTGCCAATGCGGTGGCCTATCCGCTTGATGTCACCGACCGCGCAGCCCTGGCCGCGATGAGTCGCGATTTTATCGAACGCTTCGGTGCGCCCGATGTCGTGATCGCCAATGCCGGCATCAATGCACCGACCCTGACCGGGGTGGCTGGCGATGAGGCCGGATTCGAGCGTGTCATCCGGACCAATGTGGTCGGTGTCTTCGATACCTTCGCGCCCTTCGTCGCGGCGATGCGCACGCAGCGCGCCGGCGCGCTGGTGGGCATCGCGAGTGTGGCCGGTGTGCGCGGCATGCCGTCGCTGGGCGGCTATTGCGCCTCGAAGGCGGCGGTGATTGCCTATCTTGAAAGCCTGCGCCTGGAGTTGCGCGCCAGCGGCGTCGGTGTGGTCACGATTGCACCGGGCTATATCCGCACGCCGATGACCGCGCCCAACCCCTATCCGATGCCTTTTCTGATGGATGCCGATGTCTTTGCAAGGCATGCCGTCACTGCGATTGAAAAGCGTCGCTCCTTTGCGGTCATTCCCTGGCAGATGGGATGGGTGGCCCGCGTGCTGCGGGTGATGCCCGATCCGCTTTTTGAAGCCTTGTTTTCGCGCGCCCCGCACAAGCCGCGGGCAAGCGACCGGTGAGCCGCGCGCCGCGCATCGTCAGTCTGGTGCCCAGCCTCACCGAGCTGCTGTTCGAGCTCGATCTGGGTGAGCAGCTGGTGGGTCGGACCGGCTTTTGCATTCACCCCCGCGAGGCGGTGCGTGCGGTGCCCAAGGTCGGCGGCACCAAGGATGTCGATATCGAGGCGGTGCTGGCGCTTGCGCCCACGCATCTGGTGGTCAATGTCGACGAGAACGAAAAGCCGACGGTCGACCGGCTGGCCCGCGACATCGAGCACATCGTGGTCACGCATCCCCTGACTGCGCAGGACAATCTGGCGCTCTATGCGCAGTTTGGACAGACCTTCGATCGCGTGGCGCAGGCCGCCCGGCTGGCGCAGCGCATGCAGGCGGCCATCGACCGCGCGAGAGTCCGACAATGGACGCCGCTTGATGCGCTCTATCTGATCTGGAAAGCGCCCTGGATGACGGTGTCAAACGAAACCTATATCTCGGACATGCTGGCGCAGGTCGGCCTGAAGACCATTGCGCCCGAGTCGACTCGCCGCTATCCCGAGATCGACTGGCAGGATTTTCCGCCGTCGCGCGCCGATGTCGTGCTGTTCTCAAGCGAGCCCTACCGATTCAGGGATCGCGATGCCCGCGAATTTGCCGCCGAGCATGGCCTGCCGGCCTGGCGCTGTCTGACCATCGATGGCGAGATCAGCTCCTGGTATGGGCCGCGTGCGATCGACGGGCTCGATGCGCTGGTGCGGCTGCGCGAATCGATTGACCTCGCGATCGATGCCGCGAACATCGATTCCGGGAACACGCGCCGATGAAGCGTGCTGCGATCATGCTGCTGCTGTTGTCGAGTGCGGCCGGCTGCAGTTTTCTGTCGGGCGGCGGCTCGACCGATGGTCCGGGCGCTGATCCGCCGCCCAACCTCGAACGCGTGCCGGATGCCGTGCCGAGGTCGGAGTCGCTGCATCCCTATGCCAACCGGCCTTACACCGTCCTCGGTCAGCAGTACGTGCCCACGCCGGGTGTGCGGACCTATCGCGAGCGCGGCATGGCGTCCTGGTACGGCAAAAAGTTTCATGGCCAGCCCACCTCGAGCGGTGAGCGCTACGACATGTATGCCATGACCGGCGCTCATCCGACGCTGCCGATACCGAGCTATGTCAGGGTGACGAATCTGCGCAATGGCCGAAACGTGGTGGTCCGCATCAACGATCGTGGGCCGTTTTCGAACAAGCGACTGATCGATCTGTCGTATACCGCGGCCTACAAGCTCGGCTATGTCGGCACCGGTACTGCCGAAGTCGAGGTCGAGCTGATCGTGGCTGGCAGCCCGCCGGCCTTCGGGCCGGGTCGTTCGGTGATGGGCCTTGCAGGCGAGCTGGCGACACTGAGCCTGCCGGATGCCGATCAGTCTTTGGCGCTGTCGCTGGCCGGTGAGGTGTCGCTGTCCGGGGGCGGGCCATCTGGCTGGTCTTCAGGCGAGGTGTCGGCGTTGGCGTCATCGTCGGTGGCGGACGCGCCGAGTCGAAGCGCCACCGCCCGGCGATAGAGATCGTTGGCACGCAGGCCGGTTGCGCTGGCGATCAGGCGCGCTGACTGTCGCACCGGCAACTCGGCGCACAGGGCCTCAAGCAGCGCATCAACCGGCTGCTCCTGCGCCAGCTCAGCCGGTGCCGCATCGAAGGCAATCACGAATTCACCGCGTCGACGGTCGCTATCGGCATCGAGCCAGGCCACCAGTGCGCCAGCCGTGGTTCGATGCAGCTGCTCGAAGCGCTTGGTGAGTTCACGCCCAAGCACGACGATGCGATCGGGCTCGAGCGTGTCGGCCAGATCGCGCACGGTCTCGACGATGCGGTGCGGCGACTCGTAGATCACCACGACTGCGTCGCTGCGGGCCAGCGTGGCGAGCCGCTCGCGTCGCGCTCGCGAGCGGGCCGGCAGAAATCCTTCAAAACGAAATCGCGGCTCGGCAAAGCCTGCAACCGACAGCAGCGCGATCACGGCGCAGGCGCCCGGTACCGGGATCACCGGCAGTCCGGCCGAATGCACTGCCGCGACCACACGCGAGCCGGGGTCGCTGATGCCCGGCGTGCCGGCGTCGCTGGTCAGGGCAACCGCCTGGCCGGCGCGGATGCGCTCGACGATGGCTTGCGCCATGCGGGCTTCGTTGTGCTCATGGCTGGCGATCAGCGTCGGATGCGCGCCAATGTGATCGAGCAGCACGCGAGCGACCCGTGTATCTTCCGCGGCCGCGGTATCGGCCCGCCGCAGGACATCGATGGCCCGCAGGCTTAAATCGGACAGATGACCGATGGGCGTGGCGACTACGTATAATCCGGCCGCTAAACCACCGTCCTCAGCACCTTCCTGAGCCCCTTCCCGAGCATCCGACTGAGGACCTTTCTCAGGGTGCATCACATCAACGTCCAGAGTTGCCATGGCTTCACGTCGTAGGTTGATCAGCGCGATCCTGTTGGGCAGTCTCGGGCCCTCATTGTCTGCGCTCGCACAGGTGACCGCAAACACCCCGACGAAAGCGTCGATCAAAGCCAGGGCTGACGCCGCTGCAAAGCCGGCTGCTCGCGCACTGCCCACGCGCTTTGGCGACGGCCCGACGACGGTTGCGTTGCTGATTCCGCGACGCGAGGGGCCGTTTGCCCGGGTTGCCGAGTGCGTGGTGGCGGGCGTGCGGGCTTCGCATTCGCGCGACGGTGACGGCGTGGTGGTTGAGGTCATCGAAGCCGATTCCGATCCCGAAACGCTCGGCCGCATCTTTGTCGATCTGCGCGAGCGCGGCGTGGCCCTCGCGCTGGGACCGCTGACGCGTGATGGTGTCAACTCGCTGGTGACGCTCGATCGTGCACCCGGCGTACCGACCCTGGCGCTCAACCTGCCCGAAGGTGATCTGCCGGCCCCATCTCAAACCGCGTTTTTCGGCATCTCGATCGAAGCAGAGTCACGGCAGGCGGCCGGCCTTGCCTTCGAGCAGGCGAATGCTGCGATCGGCAAGCGGGCTCCGCGTGCGATAGCGGTGGGAGCGCCCTCGCGACTTGCCCAGCGCAGCGCGAAAGCGTTCCGCGATGAGTGGGTGCAGCGCGGCGGCGAGATCGACGAGCCGATCGAGTTCGATCCCAAGCGTTCGTCGCAGACGTTTCGTGAAGCAATCAAGGATGAGAACCCTGATGTGGTGTTTCTGGCGCTGAACCCCGAGCAAGCCCGAAGCGCACGCCGCTCGATTGGTTCGCGGGTTCGGCTGTGGAGCAGTTCGATGGCCAGCATCGGTCAGACCAAGCTGTTGCGTCTGCCCGAACTCGACGGACTGCGGCTGCTCGACATGCCCTGGCAGGTCGAGCCCGATCATCCTGCGGTCATGGCCTATCCCAAGGCACCCGCCAACTACACCGTCGAGATGCAAAGGCTTTATGCGCTGGGGATCGATGCGTTTCGCATCGGGCGACAGATCGTGGCCGGTGGCGCGTCGTTCGAGCTCGATGGCGTGACCGGCCGACTCAGCTATGACCCGACGGTGAGTCCGCGCGTCGAAAGGCTGCCGGTGCTGGCGGTCTATCGCAGCGGTACGCCGGTCGTGGCCCGACCGCGCTGAGGCCGCGGGCTTGGTTGCCCCGCGTCAGCGGGCGGGCTTCGACGCCGAGGCACTTGCCGAAGCCTATCTCGGCGAACGGGGCTTGCAGCCGATCGAGCGCAATGTGCGGTTTCGGGGCGGCGAGATCGATCTGGTCATGCGCGAGGGCGCCGAGTGGGTCTTCGTCGAAGTGCGGGCCAGGGCCTCGTTGCGCTTTGGAGGCGCGGCGGCCAGCGTCGGCTGGCGCAAGCAGCAACGGCTGGTGATGGCGGCGCAACTTTATCTTTTGCGCCGATTCGGCCAGCGGGCCTGGCCGCCCTGTCGTTTCGATGTCCTGGCCTTCGAGGCTGGCGAGCCGCACTGGATCCGTTGCGCCTTTACGCCCGGCTGAGCAAACGGTCACGCCGATATACTTCGCGGCGAAGCGGCGCTCTGTTCGGGTGCCCTCGCTCAGGAGAGTTGCCATGACCCCTATTCGTCGGTTTGCATCGGGCGCTTTGCTGACCTCGGCGCTGTTGGCCTCGGTGCTTGTCAATACAGGCTGTCTGCCGATCTTCGCGGCGGGCGTCGGTGTGGCCGCATTGACCGCCCTCGACCGGCGATCGGTCAAGACGCAGGCCGATGACACCGAGATCGAACTGCGCGGTGCCAATCGGCTGCCGATGGCGATCAAGGGCGCGCCCGGCGTCAGTGTCACCAGCTTCAATCGCCGTGTCCTGCTGACCGGACAGGTGCCAAGCGAGACCGACAAGACCGATGCCGAGCGGACGATGCGCCAGGTGGCGGGTGTGACCGGGGTTTACAACGAGATCCAGGTTGCGCCGCGAGTCGAGGTCTCGACCACCGCCAACGATGCCGCGCTGACGACCCGCGTCAAGGCCGCCTTCATCGAGCAAAAGGCGCTCGACTCGTCGGCGGTGAAAGTCACGACCAGCAACGGGGTGGTTTATCTGATGGGTCTGGTGACCGCACGGGAGGCGCCTGCTTTTGCGACCGCCGCCAGCAAGGTCTCGGGCGTGCGACGTGTGGTGACCCTCTTTGAATTCATCAGCGACGACGAGCTGGCGGCGATCAAGGCGAACAACAATCCCAAGACCGTGCCGACGCATCCCTGAGAAAATTGGATTGCCGGCCGGGGGAGTGACGTCTGTGGCTTGTCGCCGGCACGCGAAAAATGTGATCGATTTGGCAGGGCGCCACGCTGCCGGGCGCCTCGCTTCGGATATCGGCGACCGTCAATCGGCCAATCACGGCGCGGTGCTCGGCAGTCGCTAGGCTTCATTCGCGGTGCGCATTCAGGCGCCCACGGAGCCCCCCATGTCGGCCGGTCTGCTGGTCTTTCTTCTCATCTGTGCATTGCCCTTCATCGCGGCGATGTTGGCCTATAACCATCTGGTCGGCATGCGCAATGCGTTTCGCAATGCTTTCTCGCAGATCGACGTTCAACTGAAGCGTCGTCACGATCTGGTGCCAGGCCTGGTCGAGGTGGCCCGTGCCTATCTGAAGCACGAACGAGAGACCCTCGAATCGGTGGTGGCCGCCAGGCAGGGCGCTACCGCCGCTCGCGCGCTGGCTGCGATGCAGCCCTCGGACGCGCACGCCATGGGTCGTCTGGATGTCGCCGAGCAGACGCTCACCAGCGCTGTCACACGGATGTTCGGTGTGGTCGAGGCGCATCCCGATCTGAAGGCTGACGCCACGCTGGCCCATCTGACCGAAGAACTGACCTCCACCGAAAATCGCATCGGCTTTGCACGCCAGTCGTTCAATGACGCGGTGACCGACTACAACACCGCGATCGAACGGTTTCCGGTGAACATGGTCTCGATTGCTTTCGGTTTTCGTCCTGCGCGTCTGCTGCAGGCCACCCGCAGTCATGCCGAGCGTCAGCCGGTGGCGGTCACGCTCTAGTGCGAATCCGTCCGGGGCAGTCGGGGTGTGTTCGATCAGCTGACTCGAAAAGGGTCGCCGGCGCATGAACTTCGCACGACATCAGGCGCAGGCTGATCGCACGGCGCATCGGCTGATCTGGCTGCATGCGCTGGCGAGTCTGGCTGTGGTCTTCGGCGTGAACGCGGTGGCGGCGCTGGTCTGGCAACTGCTCTTTGGGCCGGCGCCCTATCCGAAAGGATTTTTTCTCACCAACACCCTGGTCGTGACCGGTCTGATTGTGGGTGGCGCCTGGATCGAAACCGCACGGCTGCGCGACGACGGCGCGCTGATTGCCCGTCGTCTGGGTGCCGTGCCGGTCGATAGCGTCAATGATCCGCTGCATCGGCGGCTGCAGAATCTGCTCGAAGAGCTCGCGATTGCGGCTCGCATCGGCGTGCCGCGTGCTTTCGTGCTCGAAGACGAACCGTCGATCAATGCCCTGACCGCCGGACTCGATCGCAATCGCGCGGTGGTGGTCGCCAGCCGTGGCGCGCTCGAGCGACTGACCCGCGAAGAGCTTCAGGGCGTCATGGCCCATGAGGTCTCGCACATCGTCAACGGCGATGTCCGTCTCAATACCCGGCTGGTCGGCCTCAATCATGGGCTGAACCTGGTGGCGCTGATGGGCCATTCACTGCTCGCGCGGGCGGGCCGTAGCGCAACGACCACCGGCCCTGAAGCGCAGCTCATGGTGTTTGCCGTGCCGATGGCGCTGGTGGGAGGCGTGCTGGCCGGCGTGGGCGCCCTGGGTGTTCTGGCGGCCCGGGCAATCGAGGCGGGCGTGGGCCGTCAACGCGAGTTCTTTGCCGATGCGCAGGCGATCGAATTCACCCGCAGCCGTGATGGGCTGGGCGGGGCACTGCGCAAGATTGCCGGTTTCGGTCGGGGTTTGCCTGCGGATCCCGAAGACGAACTTCTGAGCCCGGTTGATGAGAGCGCCTCGCCGGTGCTCGCCCGGGGAGTGATCCGACGCGATGCCCTGCGTCGACATCCTTATCTGCGCAGTCTGAGCCATCTGATGCTGGTCGGCACCGCGCGCTCGAGCGTCTGGTTTGCCACCCATCCGCCGCTTCGCGAGCGGATACGCCGCATCTACGGGCGCCATCGGGATGCGATTGCACCGGTGGTGTTGCCCGAGCTTGACCGTCGCGAGCCGGCCCTGCCGGTGCTCGACTTCGAATCCACCGGGATGGCCTGGATCGCCGGGCATGCCGATATCGGTGAGCCATTCGATCAGCCGCCGCCGACCGCCACCATGCGGCTGGTGCAGGCCACCCGCGAGCCGACCAGTGCGGCCGCGCTGGTCATCGCGATGCTGCAGGCGCCCGGGCAGGAAGGCATCGAGCCGCATTGGGGTGAGGGATGGGCGAGTGCGGGGGCACGCCACGATCAGCTGCGTCAGGCGCTGGACGAGTTGCCGATGTCGGCCCTGCGGCCGCTGCAGTGGCCGCTGCTGGAACTGGCGGTGGCGAGGTTGCGCATGATGTCGCCCTCGGCCCGCCAGAGCCTGCTCCAGACCGCTCGCGCGGTCGTGCTCGCCGACGGGCGTGTCACGCTGCGCGAGTGGATCTATTTCACGTTGCTGCGCGTGCGGCTAATGCCGCGACCCAAACAGATGGGCCGCTCGGTAATGGTCGAGCCGATCGCCGCCCGCAGCGTCCGTGTGCTCTTCGGGCTGCTGGCTGTCAGCGTCGATCTGAATGAAGCGCGTGCCGATCGGGCCGCCAATGCATCGATCAGGGCGCTCGGACTGGCATCGATTGGCGGCTCGCCCGGCGTCCTGACGCTGGATGCACTTGAGCGAGCGGTCGCACAGGTCTCGATGCTGCCGCCGCTGGCCAAGCCGCTGCTGGTTCGCCACCTTGTCGAGATGTTGCCTTGCGATGCCGGAGTCGAGCCGCGCGATTTCCTGCGCGTGCTGTGCGTGGCCATCGATTGCCCGCCGCCGCAGTTGCCCGAGCGACAGTCGCCCGAGCCGGAGCCATCGGCGTGCGGCCCGTCCTCGTCCGGCCTGCCTTCGTCCGGCATCTCGGCGTCCCAGCGCGAGCGTCCCGCCTCACCGCGCGGTTCAGTGCCTTCCGGCGGGTTCGCGGTTGCCTCGCAGGTTGCCTCGCCGATCGCTTCGTCGATCGGTCAGCGGGGTTAGACTGGGGGCCGATAATTCCTGCGGCCGGCATGTCGAGTCCTTCCGTCAAACACCCCCCGATGCCTGAGTCGCCGCGCCGTCGTCTGGCCTGGACCGCCCTCGGGCTGGCGGCGACCGGTTCGGCGGCCTGGGCCTGGCACCGGCTCTCGGGTGGCCCGTCCGGTCGCTTGTCGGGCGGACCGTCGCGGCTTCCAGAGTTCACTTACACCCTGATCGATGGTCGTCGGATCGGCGCGGCGGAGCTTCGCGATCGAGTCGTGCTGGTCAATTTCTGGGCCACCAGTTGTGCGGTGTGCGTCGCCGAAATGCCCGAACTGGTTCGTCTGCATAACGACTATCAGCCAAGAGGTTTCGAGGTGCTCGCGGTGGCCATGCCCTACGACCGCCCCGACCATGTCCTGCACTTTGCGGCCAGCCGTCGTCTGCCGTTTCCGGTGGCACTCGACCCGATGGGTCTGACGGTGGCGGCCTGGGGCGGTGTCGAGGCCACGCCGCTCACCTGGCTGGCCGGGCGCGACGGGCGAATCCGCCAGCGCTGGCTCGGGCGACCCGATTTTGCGCGGCTGCGTGCCGACATCGAGGCCTTGCTGCCGCGCGCGGGCTGAAAACGCGCGACGATAGCCATCCGCGCCCTGCGCGCTGGCGCAACCCCTTGGAGCAGCCTGTGGCCATTGAACGCATCCTGGTAACCGGTTTCGAGCCCTTCGGCGGCGAGGCCGTCAATCCTTCGTGGGAGGTGGCGCGGGCGCTGCACGGCCAGTCGCGTGGCGGCGCGCAGATCACGGCGGTGCAACTGCCGTGCGTCTTCGCGCAGTCCCTGCCGGCGCTGCGGCAGGCCATCCGCCGCCACCGGCCACAGCTGGTGCTGTCCCTGGGCCTGGCCGGCAGCCGTTCGGCCATCAGCCTGGAGCGGGTGGCGGTGAACCTGTGCGATGCGCGCATCGCCGACAACGCCGGTGCTCTGCCGGCCGGCACGCCGGTAGTGGCCAGCGGCCCGGTGGCCTGCTTCACCCGGCTGCCAGTGAAGGCGCTGTTGCAGCGGTTGCTGCAGGCCGGGCTGCCGGCCGAGTTGTCGCTGAGCGCCGGCAGCTTTGTTTGCAACCAGGTGTTCTACGGCCTGCTGCATGCGTTGCGGCGCCAGCCGCAGGTACTGGCCGGCTTCATCCACCTGCCGCCACTGCCCGCGCAAGCCGCCACCCATCCCGGCAGCACGCCGCTGGCGCTGACCGAGCAGGTGCGCGGGCTGGCCTTGATGGTGGATGCCCTGGTGCAGGGCATCGAGGAGTTGCATGTGCCGGGTGGCCAGACCGATTGATCCCGGCGTTGCTCAGCCGCGCACGCCTTGCGCACCGAGGTGCCGCCTGTAGCGATGTCGTCGCCCTGCACCTTCGAACTCGGAGTGGCCGACGCGAGCTCGCTCAGCCCGACGCATCCTGCGCCACTCACTTGCGCTGGCAGTGCCCATTGAATTCGTAGAGATCTGACGTTTCCCATCCGCTGGGCGGTATCCACCTGTGATGGAACAGGTTGATATCGCCGCTGGTCTTGTTCAAGACCAGCGAACTCACCGTCCTGAACCGGCTCACCGGATCAGTTTGATCGTCAACAAAATAGGCAGTCACAGGATCACTCTTGCGGCGATCGTACTGGATGCCCGGATTGAGGAGTTCGGGAAAACGACCGCCGGCGTCCAGGTGAAATCGATCGACGTAAGGCCATAAGGTCAATTCAAAACCGATCGCCCCGTCCTGTCGGCTCCGCTCGGCGAGCTTGACGCCATCGCCATACCGGAATTCCGCGCCTTCAACACTGCACAAATACTCGTCGCCGAGCAGGCGCGTGGCGCAGTAGATCGTCCCCAGGATCGCTGCAATGCCGATGCAGTAGTGCCACCACCTCATTGGGCCGCCCAGACCTGATGCAGAGTCGAAACGCCGCAGGACTTCCCGGCTCGAAGTGCTGCAGCCGCAGTCCCCTGCAAGGACCTGCGGCCGCCCCCGACTATCCGCTTATTGCCACATGTAGGAATAGGACGTCGGGTAATTGGTATTCAGAGGCGTTGCACTGCCCGATGTCCTGTTGATGTACAGGGGGTTGTTTCCGCTCGTCCTGTAGTTGGCAACGTCGTTGGGCAGCAGCAGCCCCAGGCTGCCAAGCGTCGTGGCTGCCGCGACTCGCGCGGTGACCCAGTTGGCCTTGCTGCCGTACAGCGCCGTCAGCGACGGTCGGGGATCGCCCGCCAACTTGGACGCGTCATCCAGCGCGAACGGTATGAATTGGCCTGCCGCTTCGCAACCATCCAATCCATCGGACTTCCCGCCGGAGGAGGCCGACCGCAACGCCCAACCGCTGTTGGAGCCGAGCGGTGCGACCAACTCGGGCAACGCGATGCCTCCGAGGTCGTTGCCATAGGCGTCGGTTTTGGGCACGGAGGCCTTATAGAACTTCCCCGTTGGTTTGCCGGGCAAGATGTCCAGGATGCCCTGGCTGTAGTTTGGCCCGAAGTCCCAGGCGTTGCGCACGGTGACCAAGCCGGAATACTGATTTAAACCGTTTGGCAAACTCGGGTAGCCGAGGTTCGAAATCGGTACCGAACCAATCCCAAGAGCGGTGTAGGCACCGTCGGTCGGGATGAAGGCAGCGGTCCCGGCGGTCACACTCGGATTGACACTGGCCGGCGGCAATGTGCCGCTGGTCACCCAGTTGTCCAGCGCCACCCAAAGGCCACGCAGTAATGGATTGGGATCGACCGTGGTCGGAAATTGTGAGCAGGTCGAAGGGGCTGTTGTCGCCGGCGACCCGTTGCCATGCTGCGAACTGGCGACAAAGTAGTTGCGAACATTCGATGGTTCGATAACGGGCAGCCCGGTGCCAGGGTCAGTCGTGAGCAACGAACCGGTCTTCACCCACAACTCATTGGCTGAGTAGATGTTCATGACCTTCGGACAGGTATTCGTCGCTGAGCACCTGACATTGCGCCCGTCGGTTTTTCCGGTCAAAGGATCGGTCGTCGTCGTGAAGGAAAACGGGAATACGCCTTCAAGCTGAGCAATGTGGTTTTGACGGTTACGCTCAGTGCGTCCGACTTGTGCGAACCGGTAGTTGATCCCTAAGCCGTTACCGCCTCCGATCCAACTGAAGATGCCATCGAAGACCTTCTTGCCATTGACGTCCTGATTGAAGCCCAGCCAGATGTAGTCGTTCCAGAGTCGCGCCGGCTGTGAAAGGCCCCAGCCGCTTACATACTGAATGTCGCCTGCAAGCGGGTTGGCAGTCCCGACGCTGTCGGCCTTTTCGTTACGCAGGAAGGACACCACATCACGAATCGCCGCCAGCCCGACCGCGGCGACATAAGGATCCTTCGCGGTATAAGTCAGCTCGTAAATCGCGCTCTTCTGGAAGTTTCCGCTGGTCAGCGAGATCGAGTTGGACAGAGACGACGTAGAGCTGCAGGTTCCCGGGCCATTCCACTTCCAGTTTGCAGACGGAACCGGCACAGGCGTGTCGGTCATGGACTGACGCACGGTGAGCGTCGCCTGCGTTGTGTCGGTTGAGACCGGGCTGTAGTAGGTGACCGCACACGCTGTTGTCGTGTTGTCATTCACCAGGTACTCGTACATCGGGCCCGTGATTGAGGAGCCATCTGGCTTTTTCGCCACCGGCAAGCTTGCGATCAGCAATTTGGTCGAGGTGCTCGACATCGGCTCCATGTCCCAGGCAGACCAGACCAGGGTGTAGCCCTGGTTCATTAGGAACGACGGGTAGGTGGCGGCGGTTGTCGCCGGAACGGTGCTGGGCGCTGCTGAGGCGTCGGCTGCCAATGTGCCT
>CAIVAS010000243.1 GCA_903903975.1 uncultured Burkholderiales bacterium | reverse complement strand
CCGCTGCCTGCCACAACGCGCGCTGCAGCCGCATCGATCTCGGTGCTGGCGGGCAACTCCTGCGCCGCAGTTGCGAGCGCTGGCAGCAGCTGCAGCAGCTGTGCCTGGACGACCTGGCCGACCCCGGCGGCACTGATGACCGAACCGTCGAGGGCAAGCTTGCCGATCGACGGCGCCAGCGTCGTCGCAAGCGATTGGCTGGTCACCACGATCAGTCGCGCCAAGGCCGCGTCCCTGGCCGTGAAGGCCGCCGGATCGCCAAGCGGCTTGATCACGCCGGCAATATTCTGGATCGCCTCGATCGCGACCGAGGTCGGTAACCCGGTGGTGATCGCGTGCTGAGCCACCAGCGTGCTGAGCGGTGTGATGAAGTCGGACTCGTCGGCAGGCGCCGACAATGTGTAGGCGGTCCGGACCTGACCATTGACGGCGTCGACCGCATTCAGGCCGATCACGGCAAGCAGGGGATATTTGCAGGAGTCGGCTGCGTCGATCAGAAAGCTGGCGATGCCATTGGCATCGGTGATCGCCTGCGGCTCGCCCGCCTCGCAGACTCCATTCAGATTTTTGTCGGTACAGACAACCGCACCCTGAATCGGTCCGTCGATCACCCGCGTCGTCAGGCTGATCTTGCCGCTTGGCACGGCTGCGGAGACGGTGGAGGCGGCGGAGGCGGTGCCAGTGCCAGTGCCAGTGCCAGTGCCAGTGCCAGAAGCGGCGGAGGCGGCGGAGGCGGCGCCAGAGGCCTGCGACGCACCGGCATCTGTCGTCGAGGTCGCGCCACCGGCCTTCGACCCGCCAGGTGCCGAAGTGGTGCCCGAATTTTGCGATGACGACGCACCGGGCAGTGCGCTGGTACTGCCCGAGCCGCCATCAGTACCGCCGCCGCCGCAGGCGGCCAACATCAGGAGTGTCATTGCTGCGCCGATCTGTTTCATGGCGATGTTTCCTTCGTGAGAAAGATGGATGGGTGGGATGCATTGCCAAGCGAGGCAGATTCCATGCCCACGCTTGCATGCCGCCCGCCTGCAAGCCACCCCAACTTGCTCATCCGCCTTGCTCATCCGACTTTCAACTGACCTCCGGTCGCGAGCACGCCGGACGGGACGCCGGACACCCATCGACCGCTTTATTTGCAAATTGCGCTCAAGTGAGCGAGGGCTCGTCCCGATAAGAAATACATCGGCGAAACAATTTAGACACAAGCAGGTTGCTCAACCGTCCAACCCGTTCAACCCGCCGCTGGAGCAAACATCATGGCTGCAGTCATCAATACCAACGTGCTTTCACTGACCGCTCAGCGCAACGCCAATGCCTCGCAGGGCGCGCTGCGAACATCGATCGAGCGACTTTCCAGCGGCCTGCGCATCAATTCGGCCAAAGACGACGCCGCAGGCCTGGGCATCGGCGTTCGAATGGACGCCCAGGCACGCGGCATGGATGTCGCCGTGCGCAATGCCAACGACGGCATCTCACTGGCGCAAACCGCAGAAGGCGCCCTTGGCAAGGTCAGCGACATGCTCCAGCGCATGCGGGAACTCGCCGTCCAGTCGTCCAACGCCAGCAACACCACCGTCGATCGCACCAGCCTGGACAACGAGTTCCAGCAGCTCACCGCGGAGATCACCCGCACGATGTCGGCAACCAAGTTCAACGGTACCGCCATCATCGGCAGCGGCGCGGGCAGTCAGACCTTTCAGGTGGGCGCCAACAACGCGACCAGCGATCAGCTCACGGTGACCACCACCGACATGACCGCCAGCTCGACCATGACGACGGTGACGGCCGCCTCTTCGGCGATCACAACCAGTGCGGTTTCGCT
>CAIVAS010000242.1 GCA_903903975.1 uncultured Burkholderiales bacterium | reverse complement strand
GTTTTTTATTCGCCCGCGGATTCCTGCTTCTTCGCCTCCCACGAATCCTTCCGTGTCAACGCTGAGTTGAGCAAAAGCCGGTCCGTCCGTTGCTCAACCCGATCCGCCACGAAATAGCTGCGCCGCTCTAAACCAAGCCGATCCTCCGGTGTTGCCAGCGCCAGCCCCAGATAGGCATGAAACACCCTCCTGGCCCATGGTTTCAGGAAATCGACCCCATGCCGTGCGACTGAATCAGCGTCACGAACCCCTGACTCCTTGACGCATCGATCCTCTGGCCCTGCGATTCGACTTCTTCGGATTGGCGTGGCCTGTAGGAAACCTGAGCGCTGTCCTGTCGGTCGACCTTGCCGCGAAGCTGATTGCAGCCCAGCCGTGCTTTTGCGTGCGTAAGTTCGAACTGCCGGCCTTTCCGCCAAAGTCACCAATCAAAACCGATGAATGTCGGCTGGAAAGGCCCGGCTTGGGTGTCTTTTGACACGACTTGCCTTCGCGACCTGGGGCGCCAATTTCGGCGTGCCGCTATAAAAGGATGTTCAGCATGACTTTTTCGACACTCAACCATCGCAGGGCCGCAATGGCAGCAGCGGTGACGGCGATGCTCCTGGCGGCTGGCAGTAATGCTGCGCACGCGGTGCCCATCAACGGAACGATCAATTTCGTGGAAAACGGTACCGCACTCTTGACCGGCGGCGCAGGCCAGAACGGTTACAACACCGCGGTCGCAACCGGTGTCACATGGGCGAATAATGTCGGCAATATCAAGGTCACCACGTTCACCGGCAACATTGCCGGGCTCACGGGCTATTCCACCACCGGGACGCTGAATAACTTCACCTTCGTCCCATCGACCCCCATTAATCCGCTCTGGACGATGGGCGCTTACTCCTTCGCTGCCACGACCTTTGGCATCACGTCCCAGAACTCCAACTTTCTGAACGTCACGGGCTACGGCACGATGAAGGCGGCGGGCTTTGACGATACCGCTGGCAAATTCACTTACACCGCGAACGCTTCTGCCGGCGATTCGTTTTCGTGGGCGGCCTCATCATCAACCGTTCCCCTGCCCGGTACGGTCGCCCTGCTTGGTGTGGGGCTGACAGGACTCGGTCTGGCCCGACGCAAAAAGTCCTGACTGGGGCTGCTTGTTGAGGAAAAACGGCGCCCGCGGGCGCCATTCTTGTCAGTCCAGCGGACCTACTTCCCCGCCCCCCAAGAATCCTTCAGCGTCACCGCCCGATTGAACACCGGCCTATCCGCCCGATGCTCAATCCGATCCGCCACGAAATACCCATGCCGCTCGAACTGAAACCGGTCCTCCGGCTCCGCCTGCGCAAGCGAGGGCTCCAGATAGGCATGAACCACCTGCAAGGCCAGCGGATTCAGGCAATCGAGCGGATTGCGCCCCCCTGAATCAGGGTTGGATTCGGTGAACAGCCGGTCGTAGATCCGCACTTGCGCCGGCAGCCCGTGGCGCACCGAGACCCAGTGGATATTGCCCTTGACCTTGTAGAGGTCGGCCCCGGGTGTGCCCGATTTTGAATCCGGGAAATAGTTGGCCAGCACTTTGGTCACCCGGCCGTCGGCATCCGCCTCGAAGCCGGTGCACTCGATCACGAAGCCATAGCGCAGTCGCACCCGGTTGCCCGGAAAGAGCCTGAAAAAGCCCTTGGCCGGCTGCGCCATGAAGTCCTCGCGTTCGATCCACAGTTCGCGGGTCAGCGGGAAATGCCGCAGACCGCGCTCGGGCTGGTGCGGATGAACCGGCGCGCTGCAGGCTTCTTCCAGCATCTCCGGAAAATTCACGAGTTCGAGCCTGATCGGGTCGAGCACCGCGGCGGCACGCGCTGCACTTGCATCCAGGTCGTCGCGCAGCGCCTGCTCGAGCACCGCCGGCTCGACCCATTGGCTGGCTTTCGACACACCGATGCGCTCGCAAAAGAGGCGAATCGACGCCGGGGTGTAGCCTCGCCGGCGCAATCCCACGAGCGTTGGCATGCGCGGATCGTCCCAGCCGTCGACCGACTTCGACTGCACCAGCTCCTGCAGCTTGCGCTTACTGGTGACGGTGTAGGTCATGTTCAGACGCGCAAACTCGATCTGCCGGGGAAGCGGCCGCTGAAAAAATCCACCTTCGGCCACCCGCTCGAGGATCCAGTCGTAAAACGGCCGATGGTCCTCGAATTCGAGCGTGCACAGCGAATGGGTGATGTTCTCGAGCGCATCCGACAGCGGGTGCGCATAGTCGTACATCGGATAGATCGGCCAGGCGTCGCCTGTTCGATGGTGAGGGGCATGGCGAATCCGATACAGGATCGGGTCACGCATATTCATATTGGGCGAGCCCATATCGATCTTGGCCCGCAGGACATGTGAGCCCTCGGGCTGGCTGCCGGCGCGCATCTCTCGCAGCAGCGCGAGGCTCTCGGCGGTGGGCCGATCGCGAAAGGGCGAGTTGGTACCCGCTTCGGTGAGCGTCCCGCGGCGCTCGCGAATCTGATCGGCAGTCTGCGAGTCGACATAGGCATGACCCGCCTGCACCAGGTATTCGGCGAAGCGATAGAAGTGCTCGAAGTAGTCGCTTGCGTGATAGAGATTGGTCTCGGCTGATTGCGCCTCGCCCGCGGTCCCTGTTCCATCCGTGTCCCAGCCGAAACCCAGCCATTTCACGGTCTCAAGGATCGAGTCGACATATTCCTGGTCTTCCTTGACCGGGTTGGTGTCGTCAAAGCGCATGTGGCAGCGCCCGGCGTAGTCGATCGCCAGCCCGAAGTTCAGGCAGATCGACTTGGCATGCCCGATATGCAGATAGCCGTTGGGTTCGGGCGGAAACCGGGTGCGGATTTTTGCCGGATCGATCGCGCCGGCAGCGTGCTCATCGGCGGTCGTGGGGTGGCCGGCCCAGCGGCGGTGGGCATAGGTGCCGACAGCCAGATCGCTGTCGATCGCCTGTCGGATGAAGTTGCTGGTGCGCGCAGCACTGTCGGCGTCGGATGCGGCGCCAGACGAGTCTTTTGAGGATGCTTTTTGCGATGTGGACACGGGGAGAGGCGTTGCGTGGGGTGATTGGGGGTGCAAACGGGTGGGCATCCGGCCGCTCTGAAGGCTGAAGGTCGAGCCGTTCGCCCATGCCTGAATTGTAACGGTGTCGGTGCCAGCGTCGCTTGAGACCCCAAAGCGCGGGCGAAGTGTCGACTGGCTTTACACGGGGCGAGGCTTGGCCGGGGGGCGATTTTTCTAAGTGGCTGATTTTGTGAATTAAGTCACGGCTGGCACTGGGATTGCTAATAATCCGTGAGTTTTGTCACACTTCGGCCCGGCTTGGCAGGTCGCCGGCTAGTAGTCCAAACATTTTGAAAGGATCTTTCATGAACGCTTCGTCCTCTTTGCGCAATGCGGCAGTTGCCGTTTCATTGCTGGTGGCTGCTTCGGCGGCGTCCGCGACCGCCATCAATGCTTCGCCGTTCAATCTGACCGACACGACGTCTGTTGGATTCGGCCAGCAATCGGTCAATCCTAGCGCTTCCTTCGCCTACGAGTACATTTTTAACGTGCCGACGGCGATTGGCGGTGTGTATTCAAACATCAACTGGTCGCCGGCATCCACGACGGCGACTGCAACACTCTTCAAGTCCGACAGCGCCGGTAACCAAGGTGTTAATCCGACTCTTGGCACCTTTACTGCGACATCGGGCACCAACCTCGTTCTGAGTTATACCGGGATCATGTCTGGTTACTACACGGTGTCTTTGAAAGGTACTGCAGGTCCGGGTACCACCACGCTCATCTCGGGTCAGGCGTCAGCGATTCCTGCGCCGGCAGCGCTTGGCTTGGTTGGCATTGGTTTGCTTGCGCTTGGTCTCGGCAGAAAAGCAGTCAAGGCCAAAGCCTGATTCAATCAGCCTTGGTAAAGAAAAAGCCCGCTTCGGCGGGCTTTTTCTTTGGCCGTTCGTATCCGCTTCGCCTGAGAAGTGTCGGATAGCTTTACACACGTCGGCTGACTTTAGTCAATCAAGTTTGGTAAGTGATTGATTTTGTGATGTATGACACGGTTGGCACTTAATTTGCTCTCGTTTTGGTGACTTTTATCACGCTTGGCACAGTTATTGGTAAAAGTCGCCGAGTGCAGTCGTCAATTTCAACTCACGCCCTGAAGGATCTGAAATGTCTATCTCGACCCAAGTTTTTCGTAAAAGTGCAATCGCGTTTGCATTCTCCGCTCTGGCCGGCGCCGCAGTCGCCGCGCCGATCAATGTCGGTTCCGTCGCGGTGCCTAGCCTCGGTAACCAACTTTCGAGCGTGACGGCTCAAGGTCTGTCACAGGTTTATTTCTTCAACCTGACTGGGAACCCGGGCTCGTTGTCGGCTTCCTACAATTCTGATCCGATTGATTTCAGCCTGGCCGGCAAGTTCTTCATGTCCGACTCCACCGGCGTCCTTGGTACCCAACTAGCTTCTTTCGGTGCGAACAGCAATGGCAATGTGGCGCTCAGCTACGGCGCAATCACCAGCGGCTATTACGCTTTCCAGTTCACGTCGACTTCGCCTACCGCGATCACCTATTCGGGCCAGTTCTCAGCTCGTGTTCCGGCTCCCGCTGCGCTGGGCCTGGTCAGTCTGGGTCTGGTTGGTCTGGGTCTGTTCAGCCGCCGCCGCGCAGTCTGATTTTCGGCTGCCTTTGAGCATGCCTCCAAAGAAAAGCCCGCTCAGGCGGGCTTTTTTTCGTCTGAACTGCGCTTCGAATCCCGAAGCGCCCGACTCGCTCAAACCCCGAGCAGGTCCACTTCAAACAACAGCGTCGCATTCGGCGGAATCACGCCGCCAGCGCCGCGCGCGCCATAGCCAAGATCGGCAGGGATGATCAGGCGACGCGTGCCGCCCACTCGCATGCCCTGCACGCCTTCGTCCCAGCCGCTGATGACCTGTCGCGCGCCGAGGCCGAATTCAAACGGCGATCCGCGGTCCTTGCTCGAATCGAACTTGCGGCCGGCTGCGCCATCGACATACAGCCAGCCGGTGTAGTGGACCTGCGCAAAACAGCCGGCAGTGGCTTGCGGGCCGTCGCCGACGACGACATCTTCAATCTGCAGACCCGACGGGGTGGTGGTGTAGGCCATTTTCTGGGGCTCCTGTGGTTGGCGCGGGCACGATATCACGCCTCTGCTTCGCCCAATCGCCTGGCGAGCCCTCCAATCGCTCAGGGCTCCAATCCGGCTAACGCTGCTGCGCGCTCTCGTAGCGCTCGCGCAATTCAGTCAATTCATTGAGCACCGCCAATGGAAAACCCTGGCGAGTTACCCGGCTCTCGAAGGTCAGTTCCTCGAAGACATTGCGCATTGCCTTCGGATTTGGCCAGTTCGCGGCAAATTTCTCGATCAGGTGAGGAAAGTTAGCAGTGGTCTGTTCAAGCAATCCGGCCGGCAACTGATCGAGTAGCGCCTGAGCTTCAGGAGACGGGCCTTTGCGTCCTGATCCAGGTTTTCGCAGTGCGGTCCAGCGCGCATCGAGCTCTGCATTGGGTTTCGGGTAATGAACCTTGTTTTCTGGCGCCCCGATGCGCGACTCGCGATCGGCTTTGCCGGCGCCCGACTCTGATGTCCATCGTCTGAAAAGATTGAAACCCATCCGTACTGCCCTTGCCTGCCCTGCTGACCGTTCTGCGCCGGGGATACAATCCGAGGCCTCAGCATTCGTGCCCAATTTTGCTTCTAACGCCCAGGAATCCTGTCACATGACCGATCACTTCATCGCCCGACCCGCTGCCGTTCTGAGGGGCTCGATCAGGGTGCCTGGCGACAAATCGATCTCCCACCGATCGATCATGCTGGGAGCGATTGCCGACGGCACCACCAGGATCGAAGGATTCCTCGAGGGGGCGGATGCGATTTCGACCATGAATGTATTCCGCGCGCTGGGGGTCGCGATCGAGGGGCCGCTCGATGGTCAGGTTTCGGTGACCGGTGTCGGTCTGCATGGATTGAAGCAGGCCACTTCTGACCTCGACTGCGGCAACTCCGGCACCTCAATGCGCCTGCTCTCCGGTCTTCTTGCCGGTCAGGCCTTCGACTCCTGTCTGATTGGCGACGAGAGTCTGTCCAGGCGCCCGATGAAGCGGGTCACCGATCCGCTCGCCGCCATGGGCGCGAGCATTCGCTCGCAAGATGGCCGTCCTCCCTTGCGGATCAGCGCTGCTGGTAAGCCCTTGAAGGCGATTGACTATGTCATGCCGATTGCCAGTGCCCAGGTGAAGTCCTCGCTGATGCTCGCCGGGCTCTATGCCGAGGGCACCACCCGCGTGACCGAGCCGGCGCCCACCCGTGACCACACCGAGCGCATGCTCACCGCCTTCGGCGTGAAGGTCGACGTCAACGGGCCGGTCATCAGCCTGCAGGGAGGCCAGCGCCTCACTGCAACCCATATCGATGTGCCGGCCGACATTTCGTCGGCGGCCTTCTTTCTGGTGGCAGGTGCGATTGCCACCGATGCCGATCTGCTGATCCGCCATGTCGGCATCAATCCGACCCGCACAGGTGTCATCGACATCCTGAGGCTGATGGGCGCCGATCTGACGCTCGAAAACTCGCGCATCGTCGGCGGCGAACCGGTGGCCGACCTGCGCATTCGCTCTTCCGAGTTGCGTGGCATCGATGTGCCGCCCGAGCTGGTGCCGCTGGCGATCGACGAATTTCCGGTGCTTTTCGTGGCGGCAGCCTGTGCCCGCGGGCGCACCGTGGTCACCGGCGCCGAAGAGTTGCGGGTCAAGGAGTCCGACCGGATCGCGGTGATGGCCGAAGGCCTGGCTCGGCTGGGCATCGAGGCCACCCCCACGCCGGACGGCATCATCATCGAGGGGCGCGGCTCGCAGCCGGCGGTGTTTTCGGCAGGCGAGGTCGATTCGCACGGCGATCATCGTCCGGCGATGGCGTTTGCCGTCGCCTCGCTGCGTGCCGCCGGTCCGATCACGATCAGAGATACTGTTAACGTGGGGACATCCTTCCCTAACTTCGTTGAACTTGCGACAACGGTCGGTATTGATCTTGAAAAACGCGACTGACGAGATGCCGTCCGAGCAGGGCAAAGACCCTGCGTCGCTGGCGGCGCTCGATGTCCGCCAAGCCCTGGTCCTGACCATCGACGGCCCGACCGCCTCGGGCAAGGGCACGATTGCCCAGCGGGTGGCGCAGGCTCTCGGCTTTTACTATCTCGACAGTGGAGCGCTTTACCGCGTGACCGCGCTGGCAGCGACTCGCGCCGGCGTCAACCTCGACGACGCCCCCGCGATTGCCGCCATCGGCGCACACCTGCCGGTTCGCTTCGAGCCAGATGGGCGCGTCCTGCTGGCCGGCGACGATGTCAGCGATGCGATCCGCACCGAGCAGGCCGGGCAGGCTGCCTCGCGGGTGGCGGTTCACCCGGCCTTGCGCGACGCGCTGCTGGCGCTGCAAAGGGGCTTTCAGCATGTACCGGGCCTGGTCGCCGATGGCCGCGACATGGGCACGGTCGTGTTCCCGCAGGCGGCGCTGAAGGTCTTTCTGACCGCCACACCCGAGTCCCGGGCAGATCGCCGGTATAAGCAGTTGATCGAAAAGGGTATTTCTGCTAACCTCATGGCCCTTTTGCAGGATCTGCAGCAGCGTGATGCGCGCGACCAGTCGCGCGCGGTTGCGCCGCTCAAGCCTGCGCAGGGCGCGTACGTGCTCGATTCAACCGGCCTCGATGTCGACCAGACGGTCGAACAGGTCCTGAATCGCTGGGCGGCGCGCAGGTAGCGATCGTCGTGTCGCCCGGGCGCCAGCCCGGTTTTCGCCCGCTCGCATTGTCATCAACACCGCCAGTTTCCGGGGCCTGCTGCGTGTTTTGCAGCGATCCTTGTGACCTGGCGAGATCCACACTGGAAGTCAATTTTGAACACAGTTGCCATCCCTGAAACCGAAAGTTTTGCGGCCCTTTTCGAGGAGTCGCTGTCCAAACAGGAAATGCGCCAGGGCGAGGTCATTACCGCCGAAGTCGTGCGCATCGATCACAACTTCGTGGTCGTCAATGCCAGCCTGAAATCAGAAAGCTTCATCCCGATTGAAGAATTCCACGATGACCGCGGTCAGCTCGATGTCAACATCGGCGACTTCGTCTCGGTGGCGATTGATTCGCTTGAAAACGGCTACGGCGAAACCCGCCTGTCGCGCGACCGCGCCAAGCGCCTCGCCGCCTGGGTCAATCTCGAGCGCGCGCTCGACGATGGCGAGCTGGTGAGCGGCACCATCACCGGCAAGGTCAAAGGTGGTCTCACAGTCATGACCAACGGCATCCGCGCCTTCCTGCCGGGTTCGCTGATCGACATGCGTCCGGTGAAAGACACCACGCCCTTCGAGGGCAAGACCATGGACTTCAAGGTCATCAAGCTCGATCGCAAGCGCAACAACGTTGTGCTG
>CAIVAS010000241.1 GCA_903903975.1 uncultured Burkholderiales bacterium | reverse complement strand
GACGGCATCGGCTTCAAGACTCTGCGGTTGATGCGCCTGCGGAGGACGAAAGAGATAAAAGACATGTGCTAGCATCATCTGCATTCACCTTGCTAGCATAAAATAAAACATGGCAAACCTCAGCATCCGTGGTCTTGATGCAAAAGCGCTCGCTGAGTTGAAGGCACGTGCCGCAAAGGAAGACGCGAGCGTCAACACGCTGGTGTTGCGTCTCATCGCGCAAGGACTGGGCCATCAACGGGTCAAGCCAGCTCTTCGCCGTCATGACGACCTCGACGTGCTGGCCGGGAAGTGGACCAAGGCCGAAGCGGTTGCTTTCGAACGTGCCACAGCGCCGTTCGACAAGCTTGACCCCAAGCTCTGGGATTAGCGCATGCGCGCGGTTCTACTCGACACAAACGCCTATACATCCTTCATGCTTGGTGAAGCAGAGGTGGTCGATGTCGTCGCGCACGCTGCCAGCTTGTATCTCAACAGCATCGTGCTCGGTGAGTTGCTTGGCGGTTTCGCCGCAGGAACACGTGAAGCGAAGAACCGGGCCGAGCTGTCTCGCTTTCTGGATTCTCCGCGGGTCGAAATCCTTCCCATAACGGGCGAAACCGCCGATAGCTACGCGCTGATCTACGCTGGCTTGCGCCGCAGGGGCCAACCGATCCCGACCAACGATTTATGGATTGCTGCCAGTGCACTGGAGCACGGCGCTGCGCTGTTGACTCGCGACGCTCACTTTTCCCAGATAGACGGCTTGCGATGCGGGCAACGCTTGGGAGATTTCCTGCCGTAGCACAGCGCATGCTGCAAACCTGCGCCGTTTGTCCACCGCAGTAGCAAACCCACCACCCTACTTCTCAACGGCTTGCATTTGTTCACTTACAGCAGGCCGTTGTGCTTTGTGCACTTCCTGTCTGATTGCGCGACGTCAGCGCGGCCGGTCACCCTTGACCGTCACCCGGTTGCCATAGCGCCGCTGCGGCCAGTAGTCCCACATGGCGCGATGCTGTGCACTTCGGTTATCCCAGAAGGCCACGCTGTTGGGCTGCCAGCGAAAGCGGCATTGAAAAAGCGGGTTGGCCGCATGCTCGAAGAGGTAGGCGAGGATCGCGTCACTCTCATCGACCGGAATGCCCTGAATGCCGCGGGTAAAACCCCGATTCACGAAAAGCGATTTTTTTCCGCTCACCGGATGAGTCCGGATGACCGGATGAGCTGCCCGAGGGTAGGCCGGCTTGTCCTGCACACCGAAATTGGCATAGGTGCCGCGATAGTTGAGCTCACCGTCATGCACGGCGACCAGACCATCCAGATAGGTTTTCATGCGATCTGACAGCGCCTCGTACGCCGCGAACATGTTGGCAAACAGCGTGTCGCCGCCCTGCGCGGGGCATTCCTTGATGTAGAGGATGCTCCCCAGAGGGGGCTCGTCGTCGCATGAGACGTCCGAATGCCAGCCTTCGCCGTTGGCGCGAGGGCTGTCCTTATCAGCCGTGATGATCATGAGTTCGGGCAAGCCTGGCTCGTGAGGCGCAGCTGGATGCAAATGCAGCGGGCCGAAGTGGCGGCCAAAACTCAGGTGCTGTGCAGGCGTCATGCGCTGGTCGCGAAAAAAGACCACGCAGTGTGTGACCAGCGCACGTTCGATTTCCTCAAGCTGAAGGGGCGTGGGCGCAGCCAGATCCACGCCACTGATCTCGGCCCCGATCACCGGCGTGAGCGGCTCGACCGCGATCGTCATGTAAGGCTCTCCCGCCTCAACCAGATGGCGAATGCGCGGGCCCTTCTTTCGTAATTCAAGACTGTTCGCCAGCATGCTTGTCTCCGTTATGGGGGTTCAGTTCGAGGATACCCGCGGCAGGCCCAGTTCGCCCAGCAAGGCAAGGGTATCGGTCCATTCGCGATCCAGATATCGCTTGGCATCAACATAGCCGCGAAACGCTGCGCGGTTGCCGGATTTCACGACCAGTTCCTGCCATCCCGCCGAGTCCGACACCTTTCGCAGCGCCGCCTCCCAGAAGCGAATCTGGTCGACCGTCACGCCCTGCGGCAGGCAGACACCGTTGTAGGAAACATAGTCTGCTGCCACCCCTTGTTCGCGCCAGGTCGGCACCGCGGAAAGCCAGCCCCCTGACGCCCTCTCGGGACTGACGACTGCCAGTGCGCGGATTTTCTCGCGATGCGGCTGAATGGCCGGGGCGGTCGCTGAGACGACGTCGATGTGCTCACCGACCAGTGCAGCCATCGAGTCGGCCGACGAGCGAAACGGCACGATTGTCAGTCCCTTGACATCGACGCCCGCCGTGCGAAGCGGCTTGGCGATCGCCAGATGGGTGCTCGATCCGGGCGCTGACGCGACCCCGATGCGCAGCAGGCCCGGGTCCTGTTTGAGCACATCGACCAGATCCTGCACACGACGATATCGGGACGAAGCGTTGACGACGACAAAGGTACTTTCTTCCACGAGCGTCGCGACCGGCGGGAAATCCCGCACGTCCGTTTTAAGCGCGCCGCCTGCAGCAGCGGCAATACTGCTGGTGTGAAATGTGGTCAGCCAGTGTGCGTCGCCACGGTTGCGCATGAGGGTCTGCAGGGCCAGCAGACCGGCTGCGCCCGGCTTGTTTTCCACGATGATCGTCTGCCCGTTGAGCAGTCCCATTGTCTCCAGAGTGCGCGCGATCGTTCGGGCATACAGGTCGACTGAGCCGCCTGGTGAGACGCCCAGTGTCCAGGTGATGGGTCGTGTCGGCTTCCAATCGGCTCGCGCGTGTGTTGGCAAAATCAACGCTGCCGCAGCTGCGCTCGATGCGATCAGGCTTCGACGTCGAGTCTGACTGATTGCTGGTTTCGTGCAGTTTGAGATCACATCTGCTCCGCGGTGGCCCTTTTCGCTGCAATTTTCAGGCAGCGCTGACGGGTAAGACGAAAATGCTGTTTGAACGATACCCAGATTGCGCAGAGCACGCGTTCCAATTAGTTCCGTCAATGCGTCTTGCGTGAGCAAGGTCGCGATGCCTGCGACCGAACACATCACGCTTTCTCAGGACAGTGCGCCGGGCGCCAGTGGCTCCCACTCGGGGCCCAAGGGTGCCTGAACCGTCAGCGATGTGCCGCCGTCGGGATGCGGCACGGTCAGTGTGGCCGCATGCAGCCATAAGCGTGTCATCCCCAGCCAGGCTGCCACGGCGCGATTGTGTGCGCCCTTACCGTAGGTGCTGTCGCCGACCAGCGGGTGGCCGATGTGCTTGAAGTGACGACGGATCTGATGGCGGCGCCCGGTCTCGGGTGTCATCTCGACCAGGGCATAGCGAGCACTCGCATGGCGAGTGTCGACGCTGAATGGCCATTCAAAACAGGTGCGCAGACTCCAGCGGGTTCGCGCGGCCCGTATGGGCTGACCGGCAGACGGACGCTCCGGGTCGCGTGCCAGAGGATGCTCGATCAGGCCGTTTGCCGGCGGCCAGCCACGCACCAGCGCCAGATAATGTTTGGTGACCGCGCCTGCCTCGAACGCGGCGCCCAGCACGCGAGCCGCCTGGGCGTCTCGCGCCATGACCAGCGCGCCCGAGGTGCCTTTATCGAGCCGATGGACCGGAAACAGGCGCAGGCCGGTTTCGTGCAGCAAGCGCGCATGCACGGTATCCGACTCATGCGCATCGAGCGCGCTGCGATGAACCAGCAGCCCTGCGGGCTTGTCGATGACGAGCACGCGGTCGTCCTCGTGCAAGCGGCGCAAGGGCCGTGAATCAGCAGGCATCAGGCCGGCTTGATCTGCACCGACGCTTTGGACAGCGCCTGCCGCAGGGCTTGTACGAAAGGCACGGCCGTCGGCTTGTCGCCGTGGATGCACACCGTGTCTGCCTGCACCTTGACCGTGGTCCCATCAACCGCGACCAGCGTGCCGTGGCCCACCATGCGCAGAACTTGCGCCACCGATTCGGACTCATCGGTGATGAGTGCATCCGGCCGGTTGCGCGGCGCCAAAGTGCCATCGGGCATGTAGCGGCGGTCGGCAAACACTTCACAGCGCACGGTGAGACCCGCCTCGCGTGCCAGCGTTTCCATGATGCTGCCGGCGAGCACATACATCTGCACGTCATCGCCCAGCGCCTTGACTGCCCGAACCAGCCCGCGTGACAGGGCTGCGTCCTTGGCCGCCATGTTGTAGAGCGCGCCATGCGCCTTGAGGTGGTGCAGTCGCCCGCCCGCTGCATCGGCAAAGGCCCGCACGGCGCCGGCCTGATACAGCGTCATCTGATAGACCTCCTCTTCGGTGACCTGCATGCTGCGCCGGCCGAAGCCCTGAAGATCGGGCAGGCTGGGGTGGGCGCCAATGGCCACACCATGCTGCAGGGCCAGGCCGACGGTGGTGGCGATCGTGCCCGGGTCGCCGGCATGAAACCCGCATGCGATGTTGGCTGACGTGATCCATGGCATCAGGGCCTCGTCGCTGCCCATCTGCCAGGCGCCAAAGCTTTCGCCCATGTCGGCGTTGAGATCAATCGAGTGAACGGTCATTGCGGCCTTCCTTGTTCGGGGGGGTGATTCACTTGCACAGGGTCGGACGGGTCGCCGCAGGCTTGCCGAACTGCGCGCAGGCGCAGATTGAACTCACGGACCTGCTGCTGCGCCAGGCGGTCGGCTTCCTCCAGCCCGATGAGATGCAGGCGGACCCGACAGCCCGCGCCAGCCTGCGCCAGCAGCGGCGCTGCCGCGCTCGCCACTTCGAGCACCCGCGGATAGCCGCCGGTGGTCTGGTGCTCTGCCAGCAGGATCACCGGCTCACCGGCAGGTGGCAACTGCACCGTCCCGACGCTCACCGGCTCGCTGGCCAGTTGTGGCATTTCGCGGGTGTCTAGCGGCTGACCATGCAGACGCAGCCCCTGTCGGTTGCTCTGAGGACCGACGGTCCAGGTCTGGCCCAGCAAAGCGTCGCGCGCCAGGGTCGACAAGGCACTGAAATGGCGGCCGGCAAGCACCGGCAGCTCGATGATCGGCCACCCCCGAGGCAGGGTGTCGGCAATCAGCCAAGCTGGCCATGCGCGCCGAGACAGAGCTGGCGTCGTGCCAAAAACCTTTTCGGCGCGTCGCCGCGCCAGTGACTCGGCATCATCGACCAGCGCAAGTCGGTCTCCTGCCACCAGGCGACCAGGTCCCAGGTTTGCGGCCAGATGCGCGCTGCGACTGCCCAGCACCTGCGGCAGCGAGAGGCCACCTGCCACCGCGAGCCAGCTGCGCCAACCCAACTCCGGGGCCTGCCATCGCAGCACGCTTCCTGCTGCGACAAAAACTGGCCGGTGGGTGGGCACTGTCACGCCCCGATCGCTGGCGTTCGCATTGGCGTTGGCCTTCGCGCTGGCCTTGCTGTCACGCCGGATGATGCGGTGATGCGCGCCCACGCAAGCGATCCAGGCATCGCAGTGAAACCGCAGCTCAGGGCCGGGCCCGGTCATCTCCAGCACGGCCTCATCAATCGCATTGCCGACCAGGGCATTGGCCAAGGCCATGGCATCGCGATCCATCGCCCCGCCACGGGACAGTGCCATCACCGCCTGGCCGGGCCGCCCCAAATCCTGCGCGCTGTCCAGCAGCCCGGGTTTGATCACCTCGATGAGCGAGGCCACTGCTTGCTCGCGACTCATCGCCGGGCCCAGAGCCGATCAAATTCGGCCTTATCGATGGGCTCGAACCTGATCGTATCGCCCTCGGTCATGAGCGCGGGCGGCGACCGATCGGGATCGAACAGACGCAAGGGGCAGCGGCCGATCAGGTGCCAGCCACCTGCCGTGGGGCTGGGATAGATCGCCGACTGCAGCCCTGCGATGGCGATGCCGCCTTCAGGCACACGCGGCCGGGGCACCGTTCTGCGATCAAGTTTGAGTCGCGGATCCAGACCGCCGAGATAGGCAAAGCCGGGCATGAAACCAACCACTTCTGCGGTGTAAGGAGCGGCACTGTGCAGCCGCACGACCTCGACGGTCGTCAGGCCTGTGGCGGCTGCCACCTCGTCCAGATCGGGCGCCAGGGATGGGTCGTAGCAGGCTGGAAACACCACCTCACGACCAGCGGGCGCCTCCCAGCCGAGGGCCTGCGGTGCAATCTGCTGCAGCCAGCCCAGCGCCTCGGCACGGTGTTTCGCGCGATGCTCAAACGCCGCACCCGTGGCCAGCCGAAGGGCGAGCGTGCGCACACCGGCAACCACCTCGATCGCGAAGGGTTCGGGCGATTCGCGCAAGCGCGCGGCCAGCGCCCGGGCCGCGGTGTTCGCCTTGACATGAGTACCCCAGTCGACCATCACCCACGCGTCGCCACAGGCCTGCACCTGAACGCGCTGCGATGCCGCAGCGATTGCCGGGCGAGCCGCGCGAGACCTACCTGATGCGGGAGATTCGGGTTGACCGGAGTCGGAAGCGGTAGGCGTCATGGCCGATGAAGTCGAGGTCACCGATGTCAGCGACAGGCAGATTCAGCAACGCAAGTATGGGCCACGCGCAGCCGATCGGATGACCGGCGGAGCTGATCCAGTACACTCGCGTCACACCCGATCGATCGGGGTTCGGACACGCACACCGTGTCGAGACAAGGAGACTTCCAGATGCAACGCAGAACCGCGCTTCGCGCGATTGCCGCTGCTGCGGCCGCCGCGAGCCTGCCGGCAGCCAATGCCCAGAGCAAGTGGCCCGCACGTGAAATCACGCTCATCAACCCCAATGCAGCCGGGGCCTCCACTGACCTCACTGCCCGAATCATCGCGCAGGCTCTTGAGAAACGCCTGCAGGGCACAGTGATCGTCAAGAACGTTGTCGGCGGGGCCGGTGCTTTAGGCGCCAGCACACTGGCCAGCGCAGCGCCCGACGGCTACACCATGGGCATGGCCGCCATCTCGAGCCATATCACCGTGCCTGCCGGGATGGACGTCAAATACAACCCCTGGGATGGCTTTGACATCATCGGCCAAGTGGCAGAGCTACGTTACGGGATTGGCGTCGGCGAAGGCTCATCGATCAAGTCGATTGAAGACCTGGTCGCCGAAGGCAAGAAACGCCTGGTGACCTACGGCTCGAACAACATCACCAACGTCGTCGCGATGTTTCAACTGGCCAAGCTCACCGGTGCCCGTTTCCGCTGGGTTGTCTTCAGTGGTGGACTCGAGGCAGTGAGCCAGTGCGTGGGCGGGCACGTAGACGCGGTGATTCAGACCGTGGCCGAGATGCGCCCGCAGATCGATGCCGGCAAGCTGCGTTTTCTGGCCGCGGCCGGCCCGGCACGCTGGCCCGACTATCCCAACGTGAAGAACCTCAAGGAAATGGGCTACAACGCCATGACCCGCGGCCCCTTCGGCTACGCCTATCCGGTCGGCGTCGATCCAGCAATCAAGAGCCGCGTGGATGCTGCACTGGCCGACTGCATGAAAGACGCATCGGTGACCGACCAGATCGCCAAGCTCGGCATCGAGCCGATCTGGCGCAGCGGCCCCGACTACAAGGCTTATCTCAAGAGCATCGAGACCGACCTGATGCCGATCCTTCTAGAAACCGGCATGGCCAAGAAGCGCTGATGGTTCAGAACGCAGATCAGCGTGCTGCCGTGGCCGCGCCCCGCACGACCCGAGCCGGTCAGGGGACTCGACTGGCAACGCTCGCCTTGCTCGCCACGGCGCTGGTCGGGCTGTGGCAGGCCTGGGGGCTGGAGCGCTGGGCCATCGATGGCCCGGGCGCCGGCCTGTGGCCGATGATTGTTGCCACCGTGTGCGTGGCTCTGGCAGTGGTCGTGCTGATCTGGCCTGGCCCTGCCGGCGCAACAGAAGAAGGCGATACCGACGCGATCGACACGCGCGAACTGACGCGCACGCGATCCACCTTCAACCTGTATTGCCTCGCGCTGATCGTGCTGGCCGGGGGTGCGGCTTACGGCGGATTCGTGCTGACCTCCCTGGCGGTCTCGATCCTGCTGGTGCGCTTTGCCGAGGGACGATCGTGGGGCGCAGCGCTGCTTTATGGCGTGGGTGCCGCCCTCATCGGACTGGTGTGTTTCGCCTGGCTGTTGCGTGTCGATCTGCCCACCGGCCCCATCGAACGCGCTTTCCTTTCGCTCGTGCGCTGAGCGACTGTTCGCATGGACGCGCTGCTCAACGGCTTTTCGATTGTCCTGACCGGCGAGAACCTGATGTATTGCTTCATCGGGGCATTCCTGGGCACGGTTGTCGGGATTCTCCCCGGGCTTGGGCCGCTCACCACCATTGCCATCCTGCTGCCGATCACATTCAAGATGGATGTGACCTCCGCAATCATCATGCTCTCGGGCATCTATTACGGCGTGGCCTACGGCGGGACGGTCACATCGGTCCTGATGCGCATTCCTGGTGAGGCGTCCTCGGTGGTCACCTGCCTCGATGGCTACGAGATGGCCCGTAAGGGCAGAGCCGGGTCGGCGCTGTTTATCGCTGCCGTGGGCTCATTCGTGGCCGGCACACTGGGCGTTATCGCCATCAGTTTTCTGTCGCCCCCGCTGGCCAGAATGGTGCTGGCCTTCGGGCCTTCCGAATACGCCATGATGATGCTGGCGGGCCTCTCAATGGTCACCTACATGTCGGGCGGCTCACTGCCGAGGGCATTGCTGATGGCTGCATTCGGCCTGCTGCTGGGCACTATCGGGCTGGACCCGATGAACATGACGCCGCGTCTGACCTTCGACATTCTCACGTTGGCCGATGGGGTCAATCTGGTGCCGCTTGCCATCGGCCTGTTCGGGCTGTCCGAGGTGCTTTTCATGGCACGTCGGGATGAGAGCGAACTGAAAATCCTGATGCCGCCCAAAGGTATGGCGGCTTTTTTGCCGACCGCCGAGGAGGCTCGCCGATCCGTTGCCCCAGTGGCCCGAGGCACGGTCCTGGGATTTCTGGTCGGGCTGCTGCCAGGTGGCGGCGCGGTGATTGCGTCTTTTCTGTCGTATGCGGTGGAGCGCAAGTTGTCGCGCAACCCGGAGGAATTCGGCAAGGGTGCGGTCGAAGGACTGGCCGGACCCGAAGCCGCCAATAACGCTGGGACCACCGGCGCCTTCGTGCCGCTGCTGTGCATGGGCATTCCGGCCAATGCCATCACCGCGTTGTTGCTCGGCGCCTTCATGATTCACGGTGTGGCGCCAGGCCCCCAGATCCTGGAGCGCTCACCCGAGGTGTTCTGGGGCGTCGTGGCCAGCATGTATATCGGCAACATCATGCTGCTGGTGCTGAACCTGCCACTGATCGGCCTGTTCGTGAAGATCCTCGACATTCCAAGGGTCTATCTGACGCCGATGATCCTGCTGGTGTGTCTCATTGGCGTGTTTTCAAACAGTGGCAACCCGGCCGACGTGGTGGTGGCCGTGATCTTCGGGTTCGTGGGCTATTACCTGCGCCGACACGGTTTTGACCTGGGCATCGTCATCCTGGCTTATGTGCTGGGGCCGATTTTTGAACGCTCGGTACGCCAGGCCCTGTCGATCTCCGATGGCGACCCGATGATCTTTCTTCACAGCAAACTGTCGATTGGCTTTGCGCTCGCGGCAGCAGTCATCCTGATCGCAGGTCTGTGGCCCAAACGCGCCGGTGTGCCCAAGGGCTGAGTCGATCGAGGGCGACATCGGGTTGCGCCAAGCGATTGCAGCAAAGCCCTAAAGCCGGACAGGCCGATCCGGCTCGATCCAGCGAGCCCGCGCAAGCGGCGTCATCAGCCGATCTTCATCGAAAAACCGCAAGGCCAGCTTGCGATCACCGAATCGGCGAATGAACTCAGCGGCCAGATCGTCGACCGGGCGGGTCGCATCGACAGACGCGACGAACTGCGCGATGAACGCGACGTAAAAACGCGTGATCGTCTCGTGGTAGCCGGAGGTCTCGGTGTTGGCGGTGCCGACTGACTCGTTGTAGGCACTGATGCGCCGTCGCAACTGCGTGAGCGCCTCGTCGGGGCCAAGCTGCAGCACATGCCACAGCCCGACCCGCAGATGCGCCTCATGCGTCCATTCGGCCTTGGGAAGCGTGCACTCGATGACGCGGCGGGCAATTGCGTTGCTCTCGCTGCTTTCGGGGTGCACGCCGCCCAACCTGAATACGCCTTAACGCGGTGCCATGCGAATGGCGCCGTCCAGCCGGATGCACTGGCCATTGAAATAGGAGTTGCGCGCCAGCTCCATCGCCAGACTCGCAAACTCCTCGGGCTTGCCCAGGCGCTTGGGGAAAGGCACGGATGCGCTCAGGCTGTTGAGGACCTGGGGGGTGGCACCCATCATCAGTGGCGTGGCGAAGATACCCGGCATGATCGAATTGACACGGATGCCGATGTCGGAGAAATCACGGGCCATCGGCAGCACCAGGCCATTGACACCGGCTTTGGCCGAGGCATAGATCACCTGACCAATCTGACCGTCCTGCGCGGCCACCGAGGCGGTGAGCGTGATGCTGCCGCGCTCGCCGTCTTCAAGCGGCGCCAGTGTGGCCATGCCTTCGGCCGACAGCGATGCCAGTCGATAGCTCGCGACCAGCACGCCCTGCACGCCGGCCTCGTAATCGGCGGTGGACAATCGCTTGAGACTGCCGGACGCCTTGTCGAAGGCCAGGGTCTTGCCGCGCCGGGAGGTCATCGCGCAATGCACGAGGATGCGTTCCTGGCCATGCGCGGCACGGGCCTTCGCAAAGCCTTCGACCACGCTTTCTTCGCTGTTGATGTCGACCCGGCAAAACAGGCCACCGATGGCTTGCGCAACTTCTGCGCCCTTGGCTTCGTTCACATCAAAGATCGCCACCTTGACACCGGCGGCGGCCAGCGCCTCGGCCGTGGCTCTGCCCAGACCGGACGCGCCTCCGGTCACGACTGCGGGGGTTGATGCATCAACTTTCATCGCTTTGTCTCCTGCCTTGTGAATGCTGTGGTGAGTGCTGTAGATACCGCTGAAAACCTGACGATCGGCAAATGCGCCGATGACGGCTGAGCCGATTCTAACGTGGCGATCTCATGCGCCGATCTGACATGGCAACCCGATGTCGCAACACGGCGCAGCGACACGACGCGATTCACAGTGACGCAGGCTCGCCTTCCCGAATTCGAACCGCATCGGTTTGGCGGCATCCCGAACCGACGGTAAGGTCACAACCTGACCATGTCACACTGACGCTCAAACAACCGCCCACCAGGAGACGACATGACCCTGCGTCGAAAGGCCTGCATTGCAGGCGCCTACGAACACCCGACCCGCAAGGCACCGGACAAGACCGTTGCACAACTGCATGCCGAGTGCGCCCGCGGCGCGCTTGCCGATGCCGGCCTCACCATGGCCGATGTCGACGGCTATTTCTGCGCCGGCGATGCACCCGGCATGGGTGCGGTCAACATGCTCGATTACCTCGGGCTGATCAACGTGCGCTATGTCGACTCGACCGAAACCGGCGGCTCGTCCTATCTGCTGCATGTCGCGCATGCCGCCGCCGCGATTGCCGCCGGCAAATGCAATGTCGCGCTCATTACCCTGGCGGGCCGCCCGCGCAGCGAAGGATCGAGTGGCGTCGCACCGCGCGCGGTGGTCCCGAATGTGCCCGACGCGCCCTGGGAGTCGCTCTATAACCCGGTCACGGTCAACATGTATGCACTGGTCGCCGCGCGCCACATGCATCAGTTCGGCACGACCTCGGAGCAGCTCGCCTGGATCAAGGTCGCCGCCGCAGCCCATGCCCAGCACAATCCGCACG
>CAIVAS010000240.1 GCA_903903975.1 uncultured Burkholderiales bacterium | reverse complement strand
GGCCACTACGCCGGCAACTACGGCAATCTGCTTTTCATCTGGGACATGCTCTTTGGCACCGCGCGGATCACTCGCCGTTATCCGCCGGCCTATGGACTGGAAGACGACCGCAAGCATGGGCCGGAATCGTGGCTCACGCAGTTCGTCTATCCGCTGCGCCGATCACACCGCAGCGACACCACCCTGGGCGCCGGGTCGCACAGCCCGCCGGCCTAGAACCCGGCCCAGGATTGTCCGCGCGCAGCGCCGGGCTGCGGCCGGCGCTGCGCATGCAGCGCCATCTCAGGCCGGCGCGTCGATGCCACGGGCGCGATAAGCCAGATGACGCTGCGCCGAGTCGCCGTTGCGAAAACCGGTGGCATAGCGGGCCAGCAGTTTCACGATGCGCGCCGGCGCATAGCCGAGCTGGGTAAAGGCAACACCGCGATCGAAGACCTCGCCGTAATGGGCGATCAGGCCGTCGCGCAAACGCAAGCGGCTGATCCCCTCGAAGATCACCAGTTCACCCAAGCTGTCGGGTTCACGCGAGCGATAGCTGAAGCAGTAGCGCGCATAGCCGGTGTCGGCAGAGGAGGCCGGCTCGACGAACTCCCAGGAGAAGGCCTCGCCGCCGTCATAGAAACGGTCGAGCATGGCCGCGATCGACTCGCGCCCCTGATGCGGGCCGAAGAAATAGTCGTCATAAATGCCGTCGGCGGTAAAGAGCGCGGCCAGTCCTGCAGTGTCGCGCGCGCCAACCGCGCTCGCAAAGCGCTCGAGCAGCTGGTCGAAAGTCATCTCCGGTCTCCTTGTGTTTTTCGGGTGTGAATTGGTCGGACGATAGCAGCCCGCGGGCATGGGACAATCGCCAACGTTCCTCTCATCCTGGCGATCCCGACGATGCTACGCACCCCCATCGACTTTCAGCCCGCCCTCGACCTCGAGCTTCATCCCGATGCGGTGGTCCACCTCTTTGTTCGCGATTCGCTGGTCCAGAGCCTCGATGAACCGCGCGCCCTGCCCTGGCGGACCTGGCGCGCCATGGGCTTTACGCCGGCGCGGGTGCATCCGATCGGCCGCCATCAGGGTGTCGACCATATCGCGGTCGCGCTGCCCGACGATCATCCGGCCGACCTGATGCCCGACGGCTGGAAGGCCGCCAACCTGCGCACCTGGTTTGGGTCGCTCGATGACGAGACCCTGTCGATTGCGATGCGTGCGGTGCAGATCCTTGAGTGGGATCGCACCCACCAGTTCTGCGGCGCCTGCGGCATCCCGACCGAGCAGGCCAGCGGCGAGCGCGCCAAGCGCTGCCCGCGCTGCCGCCTGACGGTCTATCCCCGCATCTCGCCGGCGATGATGGCGCTGGTCACCAAGGGCAATCAGCTCCTGCTCGGGCGCGGTGTGAATTTTCCGCCGGGTCGCTACAGCGCGCTGGCCGGATTTGTCGAAGCCGGCGAGACGATCGAGGAGTGCGTCGCCCGCGAGGTCCGCGAAGAGACCAATATCGAGATCAAAAATCCGCGCTATTTCGCCAGCCAGAGCTGGCCCTTTCCCAACTCGCTGATGATCGCCTTCACCGCCGAGTACGCCGGCGGCGAGATGCGCCACGATCCGGCCGAACTGGCCGATGCGCAGTGGTTCGACCTCGACGCCCTGCCGCAGATGCCGCCGCGCCTGTCGATCGCCCGTGCGCTGATCGACGCGACGATTGCGCGGATGCGGGCTAACGGCTAACGACTGAGGGCCGGAGGCTGAGGGGTCGCAGGGATGGCATCCTTTACTGACGGCGCAAGCCTTTTTCCCGGTCAGTCGGCGCAGTACCGCTGGTTGGCAAGGCCTGAAACAGCCTTCCCGTTTCTGCTGGTCACACTGCTCGTACTCCATGCAGCCGTCTGGGCCTGGTTCGGCGCGGCCTCGCGTTCAAACTTCGACTATGGTGGCGACATGGTCGAGACCTATGCCTGGGGACAGGCATGGCAGGCCGGCTACTTCAAGCATCCGCCGCTGTCGGCCTGGTACACCGGCGCATGGTTTGCGATTTTTCCGCGCACCGATCTGTCCTATGCCTGGCTGGCCAGCGTCAATACCGCGGTCGGATTGGCAGGATTTGCGCTGCTGTGCCGCGAATTCCTCGATCGGCGCTGGACCCTGGCCTGTGTCGCTGCAGCCGCGCTGACCCCGGGCCTGACCGCGATGGCGCTGCGATTCAACGCCAATGCCGTGCTGGTCAGTGTCTGGCCTCTGGCGATGGCCTTTTTCGTTCGGGCAATGAATCGCGGACTGACTCGCGATGCGATCGCCGCCGGCCTGCTGTGCGGCCTGGCGATGCTGGGCAAGTACTTCTCGGCCATGATGCTGGGCGCGCTGCTGCTGAGCGCGCTGTTGAACGCGCCCTGGCGAGCACGGCTGTTTTCGCGCACAGGCTTTTGCATCGCGGCGGTCTTCGCCATCAGTCTGATCCCGCATGGGTGGTGGCTGGTGAGCCACCAGTTCGAGCCGATCCGCTATGCCCGCGAGGCGACCGGATTCAGCAACGACTCGGCCTCGATTCGAGGCCTGCAGTTCGCAGGGCGAATGCTGCTGTTTCCGGCGCTGGGCCTGCTGCTGCTGTGGCTGACGGTCAGACCGCAGATCCGGCTCGGTCGATTCACCACCGTGCTTTACAAGTGTCTTCACCCGAGTCCTGATCCGATTTGGGTACTGGCAATTGCGCCGATCGTGCTCAGCGCACTGATGACGGCCATTACCGCTGCGCGAATCTCGACACTGTGGGGCTTGCCGATGGGGATGGGACTGGTCCTGCTGGTCGGCTCCCGACTCCATGCCGCCGATTCCACAAAGCCGCGCCTGCGCCCGGCCGGTCTGCTGCTGGCCGTGACCTGGATCATCACGGTGATTGCCGCACCGGTCTACTGGCATGCCAGCGCTGACCGAGGCGATCCCATGCTGACTGAACCGAGGCTCGAACTCGCTCGAGCGGTCGACGAGCTATGGACCGAAAAAGTCGGTACTCAACTGCCCTGGGTGTCGGGCCCGATGCAACTGGCGGCGAGCGTGTCCTTCTATGCCGCATCCAGACCCGGCTATATCAGCTCGTACCAGCCTGAACGTCGCACACCATGGGTCGATGCAGACAGCATCAAGCGCGACGGAGGAGCCATCGTCTGCCCTGGCGCAGATTCAGGCTGCATCGCAGGCGGCAAGTCGCTTGGCGGCAAGCCCTACGATCTGACCGTCAGTAAATCGGCTTGGGGCCGAACTTTCGAGCCAGTGAGTTACTCGGTCGTGATCGTTGCGCCGGCAGCTCGATCACCCGGGGCGCAGCAATAGCGAAGATGCGCTCGCCCTCGGCGCGCACGATGGTCGCGCCACCGGTGAAGTCGCCAAACGCCGGCAGCACCATCTGCGACTCGCCGATCCGAAAGCACGGCAGCCGCACTGATGCACCAGCCCGACCCGACAGGCGCACCGCCGGATGAAGATGGCCGGCCAGTCGATAGCCGCCAGGCGTGATTTGCCCATGGCTCGATGATTGGCTCGATGATTGGCTCGATGATTGGCTCGATGATTGGCTCGATGATTGGCTCGATAACTGAGCCGATGATTGAGCCTCACCCGGCGCGGCAGCCGCGGCGGCCGACAGCAGGACATCGCTCTCAAAGGGCAGATGACAGAGTGAGAACGGACCCAGCCGCTCACCCTCGGTGACCATCTCGATGCCGAGATCCGCAGGCGGATCGCCGGCATGGTCATCATGATTGCCTCGCACCAGCAGGCAGTGCAGCCGAGCGTGCCGCTCGCGCCATCGCCGCAGCAACCCGATCGTGGCCGGCGCCTGCGCCTGACGGGCGTGCAGCAGGTCGCCAAGCACCACCAGCCGTGTTGCGGCGCAGATATCGATCAGCGCCGCGAGTCGATCCAGGGTGGCTGCGGTCGGCCCTCGCGGCACCGGCACGCCGAGCGCACTGAAGGACTCGGACTTGCCGAGATGGACGTCGGCCACGAACAGCGTGCTCGCCTCGGGCCACCACACCGCGCGATCGGCGAGCAGATGCAGCGCGACGCCTGCCACGACGACCGCAAGACCGGCGGCGGGGTCGGTCGCGGCACGCGCGGCATTCACGGCAAGCGTGGCTATTGGGGCTATTGGGGCTATTGGGGCTATTGGGGCTATTGGCTCGATCGGGTCGATCGGGTCGATCGGGTCGATCGGGTCGATCGGGTCGATCGGCGCCAGCGGATCGGTCGCAAGGTCTATCGGGCTCATCGGACCGATTGTATCGGCGCACGACGTGTGACTTTCAGGTAGCCACTCATGGCCATAAAATGGCCGAGTTGCGTTACCCTCCAGCCGACGCCCTCCTTGGCACTTCGCAAGTTTTCGCCCTTGCTGATCGACCCGACTTTTGCGCCGCCCCTGCACCTCGACGATGAGGCAGTGCGCCGACTGCTCAGCCTGCCCGCCCTGCTGCCTGCCGTGCGCGATGCCCTCATCGACCTGTCGGCCCATCGCGTGGTCCAGCCGCAGCGCATGGTGATGGAGATTGCTGACGCCGGCGGTCTGCTGTTCCTCAAGCCGGTGCTGAGCGACAAGGCGCTGGTCACCAAACTGATCACGCAGTTTCCCGGCAATGCGCAGCTCGGCCTGTCGACCTTGCTGGCCACGATCGTTCTGATGGATCCGCGCACCGGACGCACCCTGGCGATCATGGATGGCACCTGGATAACCGAACTGCGCACCGCCGCGGTCACCGCGGTGGCCTGCGATGCGCTGACCTCGCCCGGGCCCAAAGTGCTCGCCCTGCTGGGCAGCGGCGCGCTCGCCCGCACGCATGCGCTGGCCCTGCGCGCGGTCAGACCGATCAGCGAGATTCGCATCTGGAGCCGCGATGCCGGTAATGTGCAGCGCTGCGCCGCCGACATTGGCGGGATTGCCTGCGCAAGCGCGCAAGAGGCGGTGCGCGGCGCCGACATCGTGTGCACCGTCACCAATGCCACCGAGCCGGTCCTGCGCGGCGCCTGGCTCAAACCGGGCGCGATGGTCGCGGCGATCGGCGCAGCACGGCCGGGCTGGCGCGAGCTCGACGACGAGGTGATGCGCCACACCCTGATCGCCGACAGCCGTCACGCTGCCGAGCTTGAGTCGGGCGACGTGATCGGATCGGGCGCCAGGGTGAGCGCCGAGATCGGCGAGATCCTGGCCGGCACGAAACCGCCGCCGGCGCCCGGCGAGACCTGGGTCTTCAAGGCACTCGGGCAGGCGGTCGAGGATGCGGCTGCCGCGCGCCTGGTCTATGACGCAGCGCTGGCCGAGCGCGCGATCACCGGCAACAGACAGGGCGACACGTCCTTTGCACGAGGTGCCGCATGACGACCGGCAGCAAACGCACACGCCCGAAAGCGGCCCAGGCAAGCAAGAGCGATATGGAAGACAAGGACAACACCGACAATCAGCGCGCCATGGCCGCGGTCGTGGACAAAGGATCGCAGGGCACCTCCGATCGCAAGGTCGATGTCGCAATCATCGGCGCCGGCATCCAGGGTGCCTCGATCGCCTGGTGGCTCATGCGCCTCGACCCCTCGCTGCAGGTGGCGCTGATCGAACGCGACACCGGCTTTTCGCAGGCATCGTCGCAACGCTCGGCGAGCTCGATCCGACAGCAGTTCTCGCATCCGATCAACATTCAGCTCTCGCAGTTCGGACTGCAGTTTCTGCGCGAGGCACCGAGCCTGCTCGCGGTCGATGGCGAGGCGCCTGCGATCGGGCTGACCGATCCCGGCTACCTCTATCTGGCACACCCTGAGGGCGCCGACAGCCTGCGCGCCCAGCATGCGCTGCAGCGCCAGCACGGCGCGCCAATCGAGCTGCTCGAGCGCGACGCCCTGGCGAACCGGTTTGCCTGGCTGCGAACCGGCGATCTGGTACTCGGAACGCTTGGCGCAGGCGCTGAGGGCTGGTTCGATGGCCCGGCTCTGCATCAGGCGATGCTGCGCGCGGCAAGGGCGCAGGGCGCAAGGCTCATCAGGGGCGAGGTGGTGGGCTTCGAGATGGCGGGGGCCGGCGACGCGTCCGGCAAAATCGCCGCGCTGCAATTGGCCGACGGCACTCGCCTGGCCTGCGGCACGGCGGTCAATGCCGCCGGCGCCTGGGCACGTCCGCTGGCGAAGGCTGCCGGCATCGACCTGCCGGTGCACGCCCGGCGTCGCACGGTGTTTGTCTTTTCCTGCCCCACAACGCTGGCCGATTGCCCGCTGGTGATCGACCCGAGCGGCTTCTGGTTCCGCCCCGAGGGCAGGCAATTCATCGGTGGGCGCACGCCCGACGACGACGCCGATAATCTGCCGCTCGAACCCAATCTGGCCGAATTCAACGAAGCCTTCTGGACCGGGCTGGCGCACCGGGTGCCGGCCTTCGAGGCCCTGCGCATCGAAAACGCCTGGGCCGGCTACTACGAGATGAATCTCTTCGATCACAACGCCCTGCTGGGCGCCCATCCCGCCGTCGACAACCTGCTGTTTGCGACCGGCTTTTCAGGCCACGGGATGCAGCAGGCGCCAGCCGTCGGGCGCGGCATTGCCGAACTCATCGTGCATGGCGCCTACCGGTCGCTTGATCTGTCAGTGCTCTCGGTGGCACGGCTGGCCGAGGGTCGACGAATCATCGAATCGAACGTGATCGGCTAAGGTCAGACCCAGCCGCCGGCAAAAGCGATGCCCTGACCGGCAAAAAACTCCACCTCGTTGCTGGCCAGAAACACCGCAAAGAGCGCGTCTTCTTCGGGGCGCGCCAGACGCCCGAGGGGCACCTCGCGTTTCAGGCGTTCCTGGAAGGCCGGCAGGGCCTGCACATCCGGGCCGTAGTAGGTCGGGTTCTCGACGAAGTTCTGCGCAATCAGATTGACATGCACGTTATGGGGCGCAAGCTCGACGCCGACCGAGCGCACCCAGCTGAGCTGGGCGCCCCGAGCTGCCGAATAGGTCGAGACCCGCTTCTGGCCGCGCATGGCCACCGCGCTGCCCATGACGATGAACTTGCCGGATCGCCGCGCGATCATGGCCGGCAGCGCCGCGCGCGCAAGACGGGGTAATGGATCGACCATGTGCGTAAATACATGCTGCCACTCCTCGTCAGTGACCGCGGTCACCGGCGAATAGGGCGAGGGCACCGCCAGATTGGCGATCAGGATGTCGATATGGCCGGCGTCCCTGACCGCCGCTTCGGCCGATGCCGGATCGGCCAGCGGGCCGTGCGCGCCGATAACCACCGCACCATGCTCCTCGAAGGCAGTGGTGAGCACCGGCCCCATGAAATCTTCGCACTGGGTGATCAGCACCCGTTTGCCCTTGAGGCTGTCGCCGATCCGCATGTTCGAAGTCTCCTGTGTCGTGGTCGCGCCGAGTCTATCAGCGCTCATACAAGGGCCCGCCGGCCGCAGCTTCGAGTTCACGCACCATGCGCGCGACCCGGTCGGCCAGCTTTTCGGTAGTGACCTGCTCACGCAGCCGCTCGATCAGCAATGGAAACGCAAACGGCCCGGGCCGCTCAAGTTCGACCTCAACCAGCGTTCGGGCGCGCAGGCGGGCAAGCGTGTCGCGCAGCCGGTTGATCTCGAGTTCCTGCTCCAGCACTTCGGTGGCGGCCTGTGAAAGCAGCAGGCTGCCCGGGTCGTAATCGCGAAACACCTGATAGAAGAGCCCCGCCGAGGCCTGCAACTGGCGCGATCGTTTCGGCGCCCCCGGAAACCCCTGAAAGATCAGCCCCGAGACCCGCGCGATCTCGCGAAAGCGGCGCAGCGCAAGCTCGCCCGAATTGAGGCTTTCCAGCACATCGGCCAGCAGGTCGCCTTCGGTAAAGAGCGTGCCGTCGCGCAGCCCGCGCCAGTCGATCGGATCGGGGGCGAGCAACTCCAGGCCGTAATCGTTCACCGCTACTGAGAAGCTCGCCGCGGCCTTGTGCGACACGCGCCAGGCCAGCAGCGCCGCCAGACCGAGATGCACATTGCGCCCGGCAAAGGGATAGACAAAGAGATGGTGGCCCTCGCGCGAATGCAGGTGCTCGACCAGCAGCGTGCCGGTATCGGGCAGGCGAGACCAGGCCTGCTGCAGGCGCAACAGCGGCTCGGCCATCCGCATCTCGGGACCCTCGAACACCCCCGCGCCCGCCTGCTCAAGACGCGCCAGCACCGCATCGGCCATCTCGGTCGACAGCGGCATCTTGCCGCCGTTCCAGCGCGGCACGGCGGCGCGCCGGCCAGTGGCGCGCTTCACATAGGCGGTCATGTCGTTGATGCGCACCAGCTCGAGCAGTCGCCCGGCAAAGAGAAAACAGTCGCCGCGTTTCAGACGGGCAATGAAGCTCTCCTCGACCGTGCCGACCGTGCTGCCACTCATCATCTTCACGATCATCGAGGCGTCGGCCACGATCGTGCCGATCGACATCCGGTGACGACGGGCAATGCTGCGATCAGGCACTCTCAACACGCCCATCTCATCAGGCACCACCCGACGGTATTCGGGATAAGCAATCAGCGACTGCCCACCGCGGGTTACGAAATCGAGCGACCAGGCCCATTCGGTATCGGTGAGCTCGCGATAGGCGTAGCAGCTGCGCACTTCTGCCAGCAAAGCCTCGGGCACAAAGCCGGTGCCGGCAGCAATCGTCACCAGATGCTGGACCAGCACGTCGAGTGGTTTGCGCGGCGAGTCGCGCGGCTCGATCCGGCGAGCGGCCACTGCATCGCGCGCGGCCGCGCCCTCGACCAACTCGAGCGCATGGGTCGGCACCAGCGTGACCCGCGAGGCCCGCCCCGGCGAATGCCCGGAGCGGCCGGCCCGCTGCAGCAGCCTGGCGACGCCCTTGGCGCTGCCGATCTGCAGCACCCGCTCGACCGGCGAGAAATCCACACCGAGATCGAGGCTGGACGTGCAGACCACCGCCTTCAGGCGACCGTCCTTCAGTCCGGCCTCGACCCAGGCGCGCACCGAGGCATCGAGCGAGCCGTGATGCAGGGCGATCAGGCCAGCCCAGTCGGGTCGGGCTTCGAGCAGCGCCTGATACCAGAGCTCGGCCTGCGACCGGGTGTTGGTAAAGACTAGCGAACTCGCGCTCGACTCGATCTCGGCCACCACCGGCGCGAGCATTCGGGTGCCCAGATGGCCACCCCACGGGAAGCGTTCGGTCGACTCGGGCAGCAGGGTATCGACTTGCAGGGTCTTGGGCTGGCGGCCCTGCACCAGCCGGCCACCGCCATGGGCCAGCAGCACGTCCATCGCCTGTTCGAGATTGCCGAGCGTGGCCGACAGTCCCCAGACGATCAGCCCCGGGTTGAAGGCCCGCAGCCGGGCCAGCGCGAGCTGGACCTGCACGCCGCGCTTGTTGGCGATCAGCTCATGCCATTCGTCGATCACGACCATGGCGACGCCCGACAGCCGCCCCGGCGCATCGGCCTTCGACAGCATCAGCGACAGGCTCTCGGGGGTGGTCACCAGTGCCTCGGGCAGGCGCTTGTCCTGGCGGGTGCGCTCGGCGGAAGGGGTATCGCCGGTGCGCAGACCGACCCGCCAGTGAATGCCCAGCTCGGCAAGCGGCTCAGTCAGGGAGCGGGTCGTGTCGGAAGCCAGTGCTCGCATCGGTGTGATCCAGAGCAGCTTCAGGCCGGGGGTGCGCCAGATTAAGGCGGGCGATGCGGTGGAGGATGAGTCGAGCGATGTGGTCGGCCATTTGGCGGGGGATGTGGCCGGGGCCTGTGCCAGCACCCGAGCCAGCGCGGCAAACCACACCGCATAGGTCTTGCCCGATCCGGTGGTGGCATGGAGCAGGCCCGACTCGCCCGCTGCGACCGCGTCCCAGACCTCGTGCTGGAAGGGGAAGGATTGCCAGCCACGGCGCTCGAACCAGCCGGCAATGTCGGTCGGCGCGAGGGCGGTCTGTCCGGTGCTGCTCGGCGCGGGGGCGGTTGAGGCTGATCGCCGAGCGCGGCCGCTCTGGCGGCTGGTCGTCACTGAATCGCCTGCCGGCGCAGTGCGGCGCGGCAAGGGACGGGGCTTGGGGAAGGACGGCATCTCGCCATCCTAGCCCCGACTCGATCAGGCCATCCGGAAGGTCGCGTTGGCCCGAGCGATCGTCCGGTCGCCGACCACGATGCGTGACTCGACAAACGACAGGGTCTTTCCTGCGCGCACTACCGTGGGCAGCACTTCGAGCCAGTCGCCCGGTCGGGCGATGTCCACGAAATCGATCGACAGGGACACGGTGAGCGCACCGGCATGACGCTCGCCATCGGCTGGACGCGCCGCCTGCGCGACGATGCGGGCCGACAGCCCCATGGCATTGTCGGCCAGCGCAGTGATCAGCCCGCCGTGGGCCAGGCCCCGCGCATTGCAGTGCGGCTCGCGGATCTGCACCGCAAGCTGCAGGGCAGCGTCGGTGCGCCGTGCGTAGATCGGCTCCCAGGGGGCGGTCATCGGACTGTGGCGGTCGTGCGGCACATAGCCAGCTGGGGGCGTGTCAGCGGTCGTCATGGTTTGGCCTTTGAAGTGTTGACGGGCGCGCGCGGTCTCAGACCCTGCGAATCGGCCCGGGATACTGCGCCACCGCCGCGTCGGCTGTCAGCAGCGTGATGCCTTCGCTCAAGGCCTGCGCAATCAGCATCCTGTCGAAGGGATCCTTGTGCAGCGGCGCCAGTTCATCGATCACCAGCGCATGCTCGCCGGTGATTGGCAGTTCGACATAGCCGTTGTCGATCAGGGCTCGGCGCAGGACGCGCGGCTCGAGCTGAAAATCGCTGCGCCCGAGCCCGCGCTTGATCGCGATCTCCCAGAGGCTCGCTGCGCTGAAAACCAGTTCGTTGTCGGGCGCCTCGATCAGCTCGCGTGCCTGCGCCGACAGGCGCTCAGGATGTGCAGCAGCCCACAGCAGCAGATGCGTGTCGAGCAGCAGCTTCACCCTTGCTTCTCGACACCAAAAAGCGCCTCGATCTGTGCCGCGCCCATCTCATCGAAATCGTCGGGCACAGTGATCTGGTCGCGCAGGAAGCCCAGCCTTTGCATCCTCGGCGCAAGCGGCGCCCCAAGCGCCGCGACCCTGACAAGCGGCTTGCCGGCCTTGGCGATGATGAATGGCTCACCCGCGACCGCCAGCTCGATCAGTCGGGACAGGTGGGTCTTTGCTTCGTGGATGTTGACTGTCCGCATGCGGGCGACCGATTTAAACTAAACTAACTTAGTCTAGTTTATATTATCACCCCGAATCAAGCCGCCCTGGCAATCGGAATCGACCGCACCCCTGTTGATGAGGTCGACTCCCCATCGTAGAGATGGCAGGCCACCGAGCGGCCGCCGCCCAGATCCTGCAAAGGCGGATCATCCACCTTGCAGCGATCGAGCGCATGCGAACAACGGGTATGAAAGCGACAGCCCGACGGCGGCTTGACCGCGCTTGGCACCTCGCCCTGCACCACGACACGCTGGCGCTGCGCCTCGACCGATGGGTCGGCCACCGGCACCGCCGACAGCAGGGCCTGGGTATAGGGATGCAGCGGCTCGCGATAGAGGTCGTCGCGCGGCGCGATCTCGACAATGCGACCGAGGTACATCACCGCCACCCGATGGCTGAGATGGCGCACCACCGCCAGATCGTGTGCGATGAAAAGATAGGCCAGGCCAAGGCGCTGCTGCAGATCCATCAGCACATTGACCACCTGCGCCTGGATCGACACATCAAGCGCCGAGACCGGCTCGTCGCAGATGATCAGGCTGGGCTCGAGTGCCAGCGCCCGGGCAATACCGATGCGCTGGCGCTGGCCGCCCGAAAACTCGTGCGCATAGCGATCGGCCATGTCGGGCAGCAGCCCGACGGTTTTGAGCAGACCGGCGATGCGGTCATCGTATTCGCCGCGATTGCCGGCCATACCGTGCACCTGCAGCGGCTCGCCGATCAGATCGCTCACCCGCATGCGCGGATTGAGCGACCCATAGGGATCCTGATAGACCATCTGCATGCGCCGCCGGAAAGTGCCGGTGCGGGCCTGCTGGCGCGTGATGTCGTCGCCTTCGAAAATCACCTTGCCGCTGGTCACCGGCTGCATGCGCAGCACCGCAAGGCCGGTCGTGCTCTTGCCACAGCCCGACTCGCCAACCAGCCCGAGGGTCTGACCTGCCGCCAGCGAAAAGGACACGCCATCGACTGCCTTGACCACGCCCGGCGAGCGCCCCAGCAGGCCGGTGCCGCGCAACGGGAAATGCACTCGCAGGTCTTCGACGCGCAACAACTCGCTTGCGCCCTGCACCGATTCAGTCGGCATCGTGATGGCAGGCAGTGAAGTGAAGGGGGGTGGCTTCGCGAAGCACCGGCCGTTCGGCCGCACAACGCGCGTCGGCTTTCGTGCAGCGCGGCGCAAAGGCGCAGCCGGGCGGCAGCCTTGCCAGATCAGGCGGCTGACCGGCGATCGGCACCAGACGATGTCCGGCCGGCCCATCGAGCCTGGGAATCGCCGCCAGCAGCCCCTGGGTATAGGGATGGCGCGGCTTGGCATAGAGCGTTTCGGCCTTGGCCTGCTCCACGATGCGCCCGCCGTACATCACCGCCACCGTATCGGCATAGCGGGCCACGACACCGAGGTCATGGGTGATGAGGATGAGCGCCGCACCGGTCTCGCGGGTGAGCTCCTTGAGCAGATCCAGGATCTGCGCCTGGACCGTGACATCGAGCGCGGTGGTCGGCTCATCGGCCACGATCAGCTTGGGCTGGCAGGCCAGCGCCATCGCAATCATGGTGCGCTGACGCATGCCACCTGAATATTGGTGCGGATAGGTCTGCAGACGGCTCGCCGCATCCGGAATGCGAACCTTCTCGAGCAGCCCGCGCGCCACCTCGAAGGCACGCGCCCAGGGCTCCTTGCGATGCACATTGACCGGCTCGGCGATCTGCATGCCGACGGTGAGTGCCGGGTTGAGCGAACTCATCGGCTCCTGAAAGATCATCGCAATGCGATTGCCGCGAATCTCGCGCATCTGCGCATCAGACAGCTTGAGCAGGTCCTGCCCTTCAAACATGATCTCGCCGGCCACGATGCGGCCGGGCGGATTGGGAATCAGCCGCATCAGCGACATCGCGGTCACGCTCTTGCCCGAGCCCGACTCGCCGACGATGGCCAGTGTCTGGCCAGCCTCGAGCGAGAAGGACACATCGTCGACCGCGGTGAGTTCGCCGCGCTCGGTTCTGAATCGCGTCGTCAGACCGCGGACATCGAGCAAGGGCATGTTCAGAAACCCATCGACTTCTTCATGTCCTGATCGACCCAGACTCGCGCATGGATCGGGGCAGGACGCTCGGCACCGGCACGCAGCTCGCCGCCGTAGTTCTTCACCCAGGGCCACCATGCGGTGTATACATACGGCGTCGGCAGGTAAATGTAGGGTGCCGAATCGAGGACCTCACGGGTCATCAGTCGGATCTTGACCTGACGCAGACGCTCGTCGGGCTCAGCCAGCATGTCGGCAATCTTTTTGTCGAACTCCGGATCCTTGTACATCGCAGGATTCCAGTACTGGCCGGTCTGGAAGTTCTTGCGCATGCCGGTGGTCGGATTGCTGTGACCGGTATTGAAATGGAAACCCGCGGCATGGGTCTTCGTGCCCTGCGCCGACAGGTGCGCCGGATACTCCATCACCTGAATCTCCATCTTCACGCCGACCTTGGCCAGATAGGCCGCCACCATCGCGACCAGATCCTGATCGGTGCTGGCTGCGCTCACCTGGGTCTTGAAGGTGAAGCCGTTCGGATAGCCAGCTTCAGCCAGCAACTGCTTGGCCTTGGTCGGGTTGTAGGTGAAGACCTCCTTGACCGAATCGGGCATCGCATCGAGCGGCTCGTAGTAGCCGGTCCAGGTCTGATGCATCGGGAAGGCCAGCAGCTCGGCATTGCCACCCCAGTAGGTCTTGATGATCTCGGTCTTGTTGACCGCCATGTTCAGCGCACGCCGCACCCGCACATCATCGAAGGGCTTGGTGTCCATGCGCATCGCGATCAGATGGCCGTTGTTGCCAAGGACGCGATTGAACTGCATCTTGGGCGCGGTCTTTTTGAGCTGGGCCACTTCGCTCCAGCGAACCGCTTCGAGAATATCGATCTTGCCGGTCCGCAGTGCCGCGTTCATGGTCGCTTCGTCTTTCACCGTGCGATAGGTGATGGTATCGACGAAGGGCAGCTTGTAGGACTGGCCGCCAATGGTCTCCTTGTCCCAGTAAATCGGGTTTTTCTTGAAGCTCAGCGAATTGCCCTGGACATAGTTGTCGAGGGTGAAGGGGCCGGTGCCGTTGACGTTCTTCCAGTCGGTGGGGCCTGCCGTGACCACTTCCTTCGGGATGATCACCGAGTAGTAGCCCCAGCCGAAGCGGTAGTCCCACTCGGCGTTATAGCTCTTCATGTACAGGACGACGGTGTACTTGTCCTTGGCCTCGACACGGTCCATGAAGTCGAAATAGCCGGCAAGCTTCTTCGGGCTCTTGTTGTAGCGCTCGTAACTGAACACCACGTCATCGGCAACCAGTTCGCGTTGTGCCATGACGCCCTTCTTTTCAGGGAACATCACGCCTCTGCGAAGCTGTACTTCAACGCGCAAGGGGTTCTGCAGCATCTTCCAGCTTTCAGCGAGCTCACCCTTGATCGCATCCGAGGGCAGGAAGGCGTCGGAGATGAAGGGGTACTTGCCGCCACGGCTGATGCTCTTGGACAGATCGGCCACGAACAGGGTCTCGTAGGTCAGACCGGTGTCCTGATTGATCTTCCAGGTCCAGTCGGCCGGATCGAACGACAGCGGCGACACGGTGTAGTAGACGTTGCCGATGCTCAGGCTGCCGCCGTATTGCGGTTTGGCCGCAGGGGCCTGGGCCTGGGCGATGGCCGGGGCAAATGCGACCGCCGCTGCGGCCAGCGCCAGCCCGCCGAGCATCGCTCGTGCACCGGTGCCCTTGAAAGTCGGGAATGTCATCAGCGTCTCCTTCTGTTGCCCGGCCTGCGCCGGGGTGGTTTTGTGTCGAACTGAACTGAATGAACTGAAACCGAACTGAACGAAAAGATGGTGTCTGCGTGCCTGAGGTCCGAGGCTCTCAGCGAGATCCGCGCATGCGCGGATCAAGCAGGTCGCGCAGGGCATCACCGAACACATTGGTCGCATAGACCACCGCAGTCAGGCACAGGCCGGGCGCCAGGGCCAGCCAGGGGCCCTGAAACATGTAAGTGCGACCGCTGCCCGAGAGCATCGACCCCCAGGTCGGCGCCGGCGGCGGCACACCGAGCCCGAGAAAGGACAGCCCTGACTCGGCCAGAATCGCACTGCCCACGCGGGTGGTGAGCAGCACAATCAGGGGCGGCATGACATTGGGCAACACATGACGCCACAGGATCCGCGCGGACGATGCGCCGATCGACTGCGCTGCGTGCACGTACATATGCTCGCGAACCGACACCACGGCAGAGCGCACGATGCGCGAACCCGCGATGCCCAGCCCCAGCCCGAGCGTCCCGATGATTTGCGGCATGCCCGGCCCGAGCACCGACACCACGACGATCAGCACCACCAGTTCGGGAAAGCTCATCCAGGCATCGACCAGACGCTGCATGAACAGATCGACCTTGCCGCCGAAATAACCGCTGACGATACCGATGAGCGCAGAGATCAGCGTGGCCAAGAGCGCTGCCGAGCAGCCGATGATCACCGACAGGCGCGCTCCGTAGAGGCAGCGCGACAGTACATCGCGACCGAGATTGTCAGTGCCGAACCAGTGCTCCGCACTCGGCCCCTGCAGGCGGTCGAGCGGCATGATCTCGTTGTAGTCGTAAGGACTGATCACGTCGGCAAAGATGCCGCACAGCAAGAAGAAAAGGAGCAGCAGACCGCCGATGGCGCCAAGCCGCTTTTCGCGCCACAAGCGTGAAAGAAACCCCGGCCGTCGTCTTGCCGGCGGCACCGCGACCGCGGCGTTGGCAGTATCGGCATTGACCGCGCTCATGAAGACATCCTCACCTTCGGATCGAGCAGACCATAGGTCAGGTCAACCAGCAGATTGATCAGCATGACGGCCACACCGACCGCCAGAAACACGCCGGTGACGATCGGATAGTCACGTTTTTGCACCGCCTCGAGCAGCAGCAGCCCCATGCCGGGAATGATGAAGATCTGTTCGATGATGACCGCGCCACCAATCAGCAGCGGCGCCTGCAGACCAACCAGGGTCACCACCGGGATCAGCGCATTGCGAAGCGCGTGACGCACGATCACCAGCTTTTCGGTCAGGCCCTTGGCCCAGGCGGTGCGAATGTAGTCCTGGCGCAGCACCTCGAGCATCATGGTGCGGGTCATGCGCATCGTGATGGCTGAGAGCGCCGCACCGAGCACCACACCGGGCAGCAGCAGGTTCTTGATGTTTTCGACCGGGTCTTTGGTAAACGGGATGAAGTCGACCGACGGCGACCAGCCCCACCAGATCGACGGAAACACCACCACCATCGTGCCGAGCCAGAAACTTGGCACAGCCAGCAGCAGGATCGAGAACGATCGGGCGATGTAATCGCCGGCGGTATCCTGGCGAATCGCCGAATAGATGCCGATCGGCAGCGCGATGATCAGGCCCACCAGCAGCGCGATGGCACCGAGCTCGAAGGTGACCGGCATGCGCGCGAGCAGTTGCTCGGTCACCGGCGTGCCCTGCCAAAGCGACTTTCCGAGGTCACCATGCAGCACGATGCCGGAAATCCAGGTGAGGTACTGCTCCCACATCGGCTTGTCGAGGCCAAGCGCTGCGACCACCTGCTCGCGGGACTTGGAATCAGCCGACAGGTCGTTCTGGCTCAGCATGAGCTCGATGATGTCGCCAGGAATCAGGCGCACGGTCACGAACACGATGATGCTGGCCAGAATCAGTGTCGGCACCAGCGCCAACAAGCGACGAAGCACATACGACTTCATGGGGTCACGCCGCCGTCGCGGAATGACGAACGCTGTCGAGAACGATCAAAAAAAACCGACCGAATCATGGGTCTCCTGCCTGGATGAGTCGCCGTCCGTCGCGGCGCAGTCGGCGAATCTACACCACCTTATGCCGGGTCCGTCGAACAATCTTATGACGCAGTGCGGCATTAGGGCTCGATCGCCTCAGGCAATTTCGGGTAAGGTTTCGCCACGATTGCAGGAGACGACATCATGACCGAAACCCTAGTGAATACTGACTTTCGCACGCAGACCCGCGCCTGGCTCGAGGCCAATTGCCCGCCCGAGATGCGCACGCCGATGGCCAGCGAAGACGACATCTGCTGGGGCGGACGCAACGCCAAATTCACCTCCGAGGCGCAGCGGCTTTGGCTCGAGCGCATGGGCGAACGCGGCTGGACCGCGCCGACCTGGCCGCGCGAATATGGTGGCGGCGGGCTGAGCGGCGCACAGGCCAAGGTGCTGGCCGAAGAAATGCGCGCCATGGGCTGCCGCTCGCCGCTCAACAGCTTCGGCATCTGGATGCTCGGGCCGGCGCTGCTGAAATTCGGCAATGAGGCGCAAAAGCGCGAGCATCTGCCGAAGATCACGCGCGGCGAGATCCGCTGGTGTCAGGGTTACTCCGAACCGAATGCCGGCTCCGACCTGGCCTCGCTGCAAACGCGTGCCGAAGACCAAGGCGACTTCTATCGGGTCAACGGCCAGAAAATCTGGACCTCGTACGCTAACAAGGCCGACTGGATCTTCTGTCTGGTGCGCACCGATTTCGAGGCCAAAAAACACACCGGCATCAGCTTCGTGCTGTTCGACATGGCCAGCCCCGGTGTCAGCACCAAGCCGATCAGGCTGATCTCGGGCGCCTCGCCGTTTTGCGAAACCTTCTTCGACAACGTGCGGGTCGAAAAGCACAACCTGGTCGGCACGCCCGGCGGCGGCTGGGAAGTCGCAAAGGTGCTGCTTGCGCATGAGCGCGAAATGATCAGCGGGCTCGGTGGCCGGGTGGTCAGCCGACCGCTTGGGCAAGTGATCGCCGAGATGGTCGGCACCGATGCGCAGGGCAAACTTGCCGACCCGATCCTGCGTTCAAGGGTGGCCGAGTTCGAGGTGGACGAGGCCGCCTTCGCCAGCACGCTCGCGCGCTTTGGCGATCAGACACGCGCCGGACAGGCTGACCCGGCCTTTGCCTCGGCGATGAAGTACTACGGCTCCGAGCTCAACAAGCGTCGCCATGAGCTGCTGATGAGCGCAGGCGGCAGCGACGCGCTCGAGTGGGAGAGCGATCGGTCGGACCATGGCGCAGCCGCCCGCACCTGGCTGCGCACCAAGGCCAATTCGATCGAAGGCGGCACGACCGAAGTCCAGCTCGGCGTGATCGCCAAACGCATCCTGGGTCTTCCCGGCGCCTGAACCCACGACACACGGAATCGACTGACATGGCACTGATCCTGACTGAAGAACAAACCATGCTGCGCGACAGCGCGCGCGCCTTCATGGCCGACAACGCACCGATCACCCAACTGCGAAAGCTGCGCGACACCAGCGATGCCGACGGCTATTCAAAGCCGGTCTGGACCAAATTCGCCGACATGGGATTCACCGGTGTGTTGGTACCCGAGGCTCAGGGAGGCCTGGGCCTGGGCATGGTCGAAGCCGGCGTGGTGATGGAGCAGATCGGCCATCAACTCACCGCCTCGCCTTTCCTGGCATCGAGCGTCGTGGCCGTCAGCCTGATCAGGCAGGCCGGCACCGCCGCGCAACGCGACCACTGGCTGCCCAAGCTCGCAAGCGGCGCCACCATCGCCACGCTGGCGATCGATGAAGGCCGCAAGCACCAGCCCGATCGCATCGCCTGCAAAGCGACCAAAACCGCCGCCGGCTTCACGCTCGACGGGCACAAGACTTTCGTGATCGACGGCCATGTCGCCGACCTGCTGCTGGTGGCGGCAAGCACCTCAGGCAAGGGCATCACGCTCTTCATGGTGCCGCGATCAACCCCGGGTGTGACCACCGAACGGGTTGCCATGGTCGACTCGCACAATGCGGCGCGCATCAGCTTCACTGGCGTCACGCTCGGCCATGACGCGGTGCTGGGCGAGGTCGACGGTGGTGCCGCACCGCTCGCGCTCTCGCTCGACGCCGGGCGCGCCGCGGCGTCGGCCGAATTGCTGGGGATTGCCGACGAAGTCTTCGAGCGCACCACCACCTATCTGCGTCAGCGCAAACAGTTCGGCCGCCTGATCGGCGAATTCCAGGCCCTGCAACATCGGGCCGCCGAGCTCTACTTCGACATCGAAATGGCGCGCGCTGCGGTGCTCAAGGCGCTGCAGGCCATCGACGCCGACCCGACCAGCGCAGGCGAGGCGGTGGCGGTGGCCAAGGCGCGTGCCGGCACCAGCGCCACGCTGGCGGTGCAGGAAGGCGTGCAGATGCACGGCGGCATGGGCATGACCGATGAATTCGATATCGGCTTTTTCATGAAGCGCGCACGCGTGCTGCAGGAATACCTGGGCGACTCGGGCTTTCAGGCCGATCGGCTCGCAAGCATGAGGGGCTACTGAGATGAGCTGGCCGGCGATGAGCATCGAGCAGGCGCATGCGGCCATGACCGCACCGGGCTCGCCCTATGAGACCACCGAGATCACCATCGCGGGTCGTCAGCAGACCATCTGGAAAAACGCGCCGCCCACCATGCGCGAAATCTTCCTGGCCAGCCGCGTGCACGGAGAAAAAATCTTTCTTGTCTATGAAGACGAGCGGGTCAGCTTCGATCAGTTTGCCCGCGCCACCCTCACCATGGCGCATGCCCTGCAGGCCGACGGCGTGACCAAGGGCGATCGCGTGGTGATCGCGATGCGCAACCTGCCCGAGTGGCCGGTGGGCCTCTTTGCCGCCTGGCTGCTGGGTGCGATCGCGGTGCCGCTCAATGCCTGGTGGACCGGCCCCGAACTCGAATATGCCCTGCGCGACTGCGGCGCCACCGTGGCCATCATCGATGCCGAACGCCTCGAGCGGATCGCGCCGGTCCTGCCGCAGTGCCCGGCGCTCAAGCGGGTCTATGTCTCGCGCAGCAGGCAGCCGCTCGACGGCCCGCAGCTGATGTCGCTCGAGTCGGTGATCGGAACCACCGACACCTGGGGCGGTCTTGCCGACAGGCCGGTGCCGGCAGTCGTGCTCGAACCGGAAGACGATGCCTCGATCCTCTATACCTCAGGCACCAACGGCAATCCCAAGGGGGCGCTGGGCACCCACCGCAATGCGGTGACCACTGTGGCGACCACCGCCTTTTCAACGCACCGCAATTTCGTGCGCGCCGGCCAGCCGATTCCCAAGCCGGAAGACCGCACGGTGCAGGTGAGTTTCCTGGTGGGTATCCCCTTCTTTCATGTGACCGGCTGCCTGTGCATCGTCTGCCCGGCGCTGCTGGGCGGCGGCAAACTGGTGGCGATGCACCGATGGGAGACCGAGCGCGCCATGGCCCTGATCGAGCGCGAGCGCTGCACGCACACCGGTGGCGTGCCGACGCTGGCCTGGCAGATTCTCGAGCATCCGGCACGCACGCAATACGACCTCTCGAGCCTGGAGTCGATGGCCTATGGCGGCGCGCCGGCGGCCGCCGAACTGGTGCGTCGCATCGACGAGGTCATGCCAAAGGCCTCCCCCGGCATCGGCTGGGGCATGACCGAAACATCAGCGACCTTCTCAGGGCACAGCGGCGAAGACTATCGTCGTCGCCCCGACAGCAGCGGCCCGGCACTGCCGGTAGGCAAGATGAAAATCGCGGGCGACGACGGCGTCGAGCTGCCACGCGGAGAAGTCGGCGAGCTGTGGGCGTATGGACCGAACGTGGTCAAGGGCTACTGGGGCAAACCTCAGGCCACCGCCGAGACCTTCGTCGATGGCTGGGTGCGCACCGGCGATCTGGCCACCATGGATGACGAGGGCTTCCTCTACATCGTCGATCGCAAGAAGGACATGCTGATTCGCGGCGGCGAGAACATCTACTGTGTCGAGGTCGAGAGCGCGCTGTATGAGCATCCGGCGGTGATGGACGCCGGGGTGATCGGCCTGCCGCACAAGCAGCTCGGCGAGGAGCCGGCCGCAGTGGTCACGCTCAAGGCCGGCATGCAGGCGAGTGAGGAAGAACTGCGAGCCTTCGTGCGCTCGCGCCTGGCCGCCTTCAAGGTGCCGGTGCGCATCGTGATGCTCGACGACACCCTGCCACGCAATGCCAATGGCAAGATTCTGAAGAAGGCGCTTCGGCCCTACTTCGACACCCGCAGCTGAGCTACCGACGATTCTCCCAAGCGACCCTCAACCCAAACTCAACCGACGGAAGACACCATGAACGCCCGCGCAACCTTCACCACCATGGAATCGAGCACTGCCCAGGACTGGGCGGCCATTCGCGCCGAATCACCGGCCTTCTTCAAGTCCCTGCCCGACCGCATCCTGGCGCATCTCAAGCTGCTCGATGGCGATCACGGCGGCTTCGCGGTCGACCGCTATACCCACTCGCTGCAGACCGCCACGCTGGCGCTCAAGGATGGTCGCGATGAAGAGTATGTGGTTTGCGCCCTGCTGCACGACATCGGCGACACGCTGGGTTGCAGCAATCATTTCGATGTCGCGGCCGCGATCGTCAAGCCCTTCGTGAGCGAGGCTAACCTCTGGATGGTGCAGCAGCACGGCATTTTTCAGGGCTATTTCTTCTTTCACCATCTCGGCCTCGATCGCAATATGCGCGACCAGTTCAAGGGCCATGAGCACTACAACCGCACCGAGGAGTTCTGCGCCCTCTACGACGGCCCGGCCTTCAATCCCAAGGGCGAGACCCTGCCGATCAGCGAGTTCGAGCCGATGGTGCGGCGGGTGTTCGAAACGCCGAAAAACACGATTTATCGCGCACCCAAGCTGTTCGAGACCGCGAAGTAATCGATGGGCCGGGGCGCGACCTGAGGCGTGCCTCGCGTCATGCCCGTCGGTGGGTCGGGGCTTGCGACCCGACGTCTTTCAGTCGAGCGTGATTCCGGCCCGCCGCACCGCATCGCCCTGGCGCGCGTAATCCTCGAGGATGAACGCGCGGAATTTGTCCTCCGACATGCCGGTCAGCACGATCGCACCGAGCTTCTCGAAGGGCCCCACAACGGCCGGGTCAGCGAGCGCGTCGCGGATGGCGGCTGACAGTTTCGAGACGATCGGTGCCGGCGTGCCGGCGGGTACCGCCACGCCGGTCCAGGCAATCGCGGCGGCGTTGGGATAACCCGCCTCGGCAATGCTGGGCACGTCCGGCAAAAAACCGAAGCGTTTGTCGGACATCACGGCCAGTGCACGCAGTCGCCCCGACTGAATGTGCGGCATGACCGAGGTCGGGTAATCGAGCACGCGATCGAGCCGCCCGCCGATCAGGTCGGTGAGCGCCGGGGCGCTGCCCTTGTAAGGCACATGGGTCATCTGAATGCCGGCATTGAGCCGGAAGATCTCCATGCCGATATGGGGCGCGGTCCCCGAGCCCGACGAACCGAAGTTGAGCTTGTCAGGGTTGCGTTTGGCATAGTCGACCAGTTCGGCCAGCGTCTTGAAGGGCGATGAGGCCGGGACGACCAGCACCGCGGGCGACGCGAACATGCCGTGGACGAAGGTCATGTCCTTGAGCGGGTCATAGCGCATCGTCTTGTAGAGATGCGGATTGGTGACGACCGGGCCTGGCGAGATGTACATCACGGTGTAGCCGTCGGGCGCCGAACGCACGCCCTGCTCTGTGCCGATCATACCGGCGGCACCGGCCTTGTTCTCGACGCTGATCGGCGTGCCCAGAATTTCGGAGACCCGTTTGGCCACCGCACGCGAGGTGGCATCGGTCACGCCGCCTGCGGGATACGGCACGATCCAGGTGATCGGGCGAGACGGCCAGGCCTGCGCGATGGCGTTGACTGACAGCACGGCAAGACATGCCGCCAACACATACCGCATCCATCGGATCATCGTGGGTCTCCTGATCAAGGTCGGTCGAGCGCCGACGTGGGGTGACCATGAGCCGGAAGACAGCATCGGTCAAGTCGCCGCCCTGCCCGGTCGTCGGTCCAGGCAACGAGCAATGATGCCTCTTGTGTCACAAATGTACTACACTGAACCTTTATCCTGACTTTGCCAGGCGCATTTCATGACCACGACGACCATCCGTTTGCCGGAAGCGCTCAAGGCTCGCGTTGCCAAGGCGGCAGAGCGCGCAGGGACAAGCTCGCACAGCTTCATTCTCGAGGCGATCGCCGAGAAGACCGAGCAGACCGAACGTGCTGCCGAATTCAATGCGCAAGCCGATTCGCGTTACGCGCGAATCGTTGAATCTGGCAAAACCATTCCCTGGAGTGAAATGCGCGGCTACCTGGAGGGGCGGGTTGCCGGCAAGACCGTCAAACGCCCGGTGGCGCGCAAGCTGACGAAATAGCATGGCGCGCATTGAATTAGCGCCCGAGGTGGGTGAAGATTTTGAGCGGATTCTCGACCACCTTGACCGCTATCAAGCCGAAAACCCCGGTGACCGGATACGGGAAATCATCGAGGCCATCGGCGTGCTCGAAACCAATCCGCTGATCGGACGACCCGCAGACAAAGGCAAACGGGAACTGGTGATCGGCCGCCGATCGCACGGTTATGTGGCCTTGTATCGCTATGTTTCCGGGATTGATACCGTTTTCGTTCTGGCCTTGCGCAGCCAGCGCGAATCAGGGTTTGAGCGCGACTGATCCCGAACGCCAGCGATGCACACCACGCCGCTTTGACATGGCATCTGGCAGGTCAGCCTGGTGCGTGATCAGGACCCGATGATCCAGCCTTCGACCGGGTCGACTGCCTGCGGCAGACCCCAGCGCTGATCGCGTCTGCGCCAGGCCCAGGCGGCCTGCGCCGCGCATGACACCGCATCGAGCAGATCGGCGCCGGCGTCCTCGATGCAGTCGGTGCGCCACTGCGCGAAATCGATGCGCGTCTCGAAGTGATGGGCGCCGGTCTCGAGCGCGCAGACCAGCCGCTCGCGGGCGGCGCGTCGCGGCGCATCCAGGCGCCTGGCGGGGTCGTCGCTCTTGTAGGACTCGCGGCCCAGCACCGAGCGGGCAAGCAGTCCGGGATAGCCCTCGAAAGCGATGCGCTCGGGGTCGGTGCCCTGCTCATGCAGGCCGGGCAGGCTCACACCGGCTGCAAGCAGACGCGGCGCGCCGGCATGCAGCATCAACACCACCGGCGGATTCACCCATTTCATCGACGGACTGCTGCCGGCGCTTGCATCGGTGGCGCGGTGCGCAAACTTGTGACCCGCCGGGCGCGCATCGCACCAGGCCCGGCAATGGGCCACCAGCTCGGGGCGAGCCAGCGCCTGCAGGCGCTCGGTCAGGGTCGGCCAGACTGCAACACCCGAAGTCGGCCAGCCCAGCCCTTCAACAAAGGCACGCGGCAATCCGAAGGGAAAATCAAAGGCTGCAACCCAGACATCGGGTGCCTGCAGCCAGGCATCGAAGGCCTCGAAACTATCGATGCGATCGAGGTGTTCGAGGCGGCAATGCAAGCCGGTGGCGGCACCGGCGGCACCGGCGGCACCGGCGGCACCGGCGGCACCGGCGGCACCGGCGGCACCGGCGGCACTGGCGGCACTGGCGGCACTTGCGGCACTTGCGGCACTTGCGGCACTTGCGGCACTAGCGGCACTTGCGACACTTGCGACACTTGCGACACTTGCGACACT
>CAIVAS010000239.1 GCA_903903975.1 uncultured Burkholderiales bacterium | reverse complement strand
ACGACATCCATGGACCTTGCTTATTCCGATGAGCAGCGCATGTTCGCCGACAGCGCGAATGAGGTACTGACCAAACGCGCGCTGAAAAGCGACAATCAATCTCTGTGGTCCGAGATGGCCGAGTTGGGTTGGCTTGCATTGCCGATACCCGAAGCCTATGGCGGTTTTGGCCAGGGAGCGGCCTATGTCGGCATCCTGGCCGAGCGTTTCGGACGGCATCTTGTGGTGACGCCCTATGTTCCGGCACTTGTGCTTTGCTCGCGACTCATTGCCTCGCTTGGCAGCGATACGCAACAAGCCGCGCTGCTGCCGGGACTTGCCAACGGCAGTCTGAAACTGGCGCTGGCGCACACCGAACGCGGCGCCCGTCACACGCTGCCGCATGTGACGCTCTCAGCCAGCGTTGATGGCAGCGGTTGGCGCCTATCCGGCGAGAAAATGGCGGCCATTGGCGCTGATCAGGCCGACCGCATCCTGGTGTCGGCGCGCCTGTCAGGTGCCAGCCGCGATGCCAAAGGCATTGCCGTCTTCGTGCTCGAGCCTGGGCAGGCAGGACTGCGAATGGATTGCTACGAGACGGTTGACGGCGCAACCGCAGCCAGGCTCACCCTGACCGATGTGCATCTGCCCGAGTCCGCGCGACTCGGTGCAAGCGACGATGCCTTCGCGGCGCTGGAGCACGCCTTTGATGCAGCGATTGCCGCCTGGTGCGCCGAACTGCTTGGCCTGATGGAGTCGGCGACCGCGGCAACCATCGACTACACCAAGGTCAGGGTGCAGTTCGGCAAGCCGCTGGCCGCCAATCAGGTCCTGCGCCATCGCATGGCCGACATGTCGGTCCATTGCGAGGTCGCGCGATCAATGGCCTTGCGTGCTGCGCTGTATGTCGATCATGCCGATGCGTCTGAACGGGCGAGGGCCGTGTCTGGCGCATGGGCCAGGGTCATCCGGGCTGCCCGGTCGGTGACTGAGGAGGCAATTCAGATGCATGGCGGCATGGGCGTTACCGATGAATTGAAGGTCGGACTCTTTCTCAAGCGGGTGCTGGCACTTGAAGCTACGGTGGGCGGCGCCGAGCATCATCTTCGCCGTCACGCTGCCCATTCAGCACGCAGCATGGCCAATGCCTAGGAGCCGGACATGAACCTTGATTTCACGCCCTCGGAACTCGCCTTTCAGCAGGAAGTGCGAGCCTTTTTCGCAGAAAAACTGACCCCGGACCTGCGTCGTGCCAATGCGCTGACACCGAGTGTGTTTTCAGACCCCGATATCTTCAGGCGCTGGCAGCGGATCCTGTTCGAGCGCGGCTGGGCCGCGTCGTCATGGCCGGTTGAATTTGGCGGCACGGGTTGGAGCACGGCGCAGCAATACATCTACGAAGTCGAAAATGCGATTGCCGGCGGGCCGCCACTCTTGCCGCAAGGCTTGCGCATGGTCGGGCCGGTCATCATGAAATTTGGCACCCAGGCGCAAAAAGATTTTTATCTGCCCAGGATCCTGACCGGCGAGGATTACTGGTGCCAGGGTTATTCCGAGCCCGGATCCGGCTCGGACCTCGCGTCACTCAAGACCCGTGCGGTGCGCGATGGCGACGACTACATCATCAACGGCTCCAAGATCTGGACCTCGCACGCGCAGTTTGCCAATCGCATGTTTGCCCTGGTTCGCACGGCCGAATCGCCGAAAAAGCAGGACGGGATCAGCTTCATCCTGATCGATATGGACGCGCCCGGCATTTCGGTGCGTCCGATCCTGACCATCGGCGGTGATCACGAGGTCAACCAGGTGTTCTTTGACGATGTACGTATACCGATTTCGAATCTGGTGGGGGCTGAAGGGCAGGGCTGGTCTTACGGAAAATATCTGCTTGAGTTTGAGCGTGGTGGTGCAATGGCCTCGGGTCGTCTGCGCTCCAAACTCAGGAAGATCGAAAAGCTCGCCTCGACCTATCGCGATGGCGACCGCTCGTTGCTTGAGTCACCCGCGATTTCGATGCGCCTGTCCGAACTCGAGATCGATATTGATGCACTCGAAATGAGCGAGCTGCGGATCATGTCGAGCCTGCAGACCGGCCAGAACCCGGGCTCGGTGGCTTCATCAATGGCCAAGCTTCGCAACAGCGAATTGAAGCAGGCGTTGTCGCGGCTTGCGATCGACATCCTGGGCGATGACGCCTTGATCTGGGAGCCGCGTCGGCCGCTCTATGCACTCGATGAGCCGTCACTGCTTGCCGAGGATGCGCTGTCGGTGAGTGCCGAGTATCTGAACACCCGCGCCTACACGATCTTCGGTGGAACCTCGGAGGTTCAGCGCGACGTGATTGCGAAAGTCGTGATCGGGATGTAAGGGAGGTTTTGACAGCGTTGACCCTGACGACTCCCTTAAAATCGATTGATCATTATCTAATTAACCCGGATCAGTAAATAATGATGTCTTACATGATTAAAACCCTGGCAGCCTTGGTTGCAGTCCTTTCTTTGCCCATCAATGCCATGGAAAAGCCAGAAGGCCTCGTGTATTGCAAGGGCAAAACCGTGGTTGAGTACCAGTTGGTAAATCCCGAAAAAGACGGAACGGCTTCTGATGTCGACTTAACCGTTAATGGCAAGACAGCACGCTTTATGACGGCCTATTCTTGGTTCGGCTCAAACCGAGTTCCCCCTCAGGGATTCAAGTTCGCAATTCTTGGTGAAAAACAGTTCAATCCGTTGCTGGTGTTTGACGGCTACATTATCGATGCAAAAAAAATAAAATATAAGAAGTGCAATTGACGCCGACTCATTGCGGAGGGGCCGAGTTTGATCGGGAAAGAGTGGGTAGACGGGGCATTCAGCTACCCGGGTATGACCGACGTGGACATCGAGGACCCTCGTCGGCTGGGTGCTTCGCGTATTCTTAATTTGACATAATATAGATTAGACGACAAATAGAAATCCGACATCCGACATCGCCTTGGCCTATCCGTGATGCTAAGGTGCGCCGCAATCCCACTGCGCCACTGGAGCAAACGTGATTCCAAACCTCAAACCGGCTTTTGCCGTCGGCGCGCTAGGCATCGCACTGATGCTCTCGGCATCGCCTTCGATGGCCCAGCAAACCGCAAAGCCCATGCCCGCGACGGCAGTCACCAGGGCTGCGCCCATCGATCCGGCCGCAGTCACCGCGATCAATCGAATGGGCGACTACCTCCGAACCCTGAAGGCGTTTTCGATCCATGCCGACACCACCACCGATGAGGTACTGCCGAGCGGACCGAAACTGCAATTCGGCGGCTCGATCGACCTGACCTTCCGTGACCCGGATGGCGTTCATATCGTCTCGCGCCGCGACGATCGCGACGACAGCCGCTATTTCTACAACGGCAAGCTGCTGACGGTGTGGGTCGAGGCCAAGAAGGCCTATGCGGGGATCGTCGCACCGGCCACCCTCGGCTCGACCCTGGAGCTCGTCAGGGACAAGTACGACGTCAGCTTCCCTCTGGGCGGTGTGCTCCTGATGGCCGCTCGCGGCGACCTGCTCAAGGATGTCAAGGCCGGCGTCATGATTGGCACTGGACGGGTTGCAGGAGTTGACTGCGACCATCTCGGCTTTCATCAGGACGGCGTCGACTGGCAGATCTGGATCGAAAAGGGCGAGCGCCCCCTGCCCCGAAAGGTGCTGATCACGACCCTTTCAAATGTCAGCCAACCTCAGCACAGCGAGACTCTCACCTGGGACCTGTCGCCGAAAATCGATCCGGCGATGTTCACCTTCGTGCCACCTGAGGGCGCAAACCGGATTGTGATAGCCGAAAAGAAGGCGATCCGGCAATCGAAGGCAACCACTGGCACAAAGGAATCAAAATGACGACTCAAACAGCCTTCGTTGATTCAATCCGGCGAATTGCCCTGCCCTTGCTCGGCATGGCGGTCTTGTCCCTCGCGGCTGAGCCGGTTCTGGCCGCCAACATCAACCGCAACGCCAACGTCAATCAGAACACCAACGTCAACCGCAACGCGAACGTCAACCAGAACACCAACGTCAATCGCAACGTCAACGTCAACCAGAACACCAACGTCAATCGCAACGTCAACGTTAACCAGAACACCAACGTCAACGTCAACCGCAACGTCAATGTCAGCGGTGGTTACTATGGTCCGAGCTACCACAGCGGTCCGAGTGTTGCCGGTGTGGTGGCGGCCACTGTGGTCACCGCCGCGGTGGTTGGTACTGTCGTCAGAAGCCTGCCCCCGTCGTGCAGCACGGTCTATGTCAACGGCTTTGCATACCAGAATTGCGGCGGCACTTATTATCAACCGCAGTATCAAGGCAGCAACGTCACCTATATCGTCGTCAATCAGCCCTGATTTTTTTTACCGGATGGCGGGTCAGCTCGTGACAAAATGGTTGCACGATGAGTGCACCCAAACTGACCCGCGAAAGTATTCTTGACGGCTCGCTGCATGCCTCGGTCAGGGCCCTGCTCGGTCCGGACGTCAGACTGATGACCGCCGAGGAGCGTGAAACCCAGATCAAAGATATGTTGGCGCAGGCGCCGCGCCCCGACAGCGTCTGGGTATTCGGCTTCGGTTCGCTGATCTGGAACCCGGCTTTTCATTTCGCCGAACGCCGAGTCGCCCGCATTCACGGTTTCCATCGCAAGTTCTGCCTCTGGGCACGGGCCGGACGCGGCAGCCCTGAGTCCCCCGGGCTGATGCTCTCGCTCGAGGCCGGCGGCAGTTGTACCGGCGTTGCCTACCGGCTCGCGCCCGGCACCGAAACGACCGAGCTTGACGTCTTGTGGCGACGCGAAATGGCGACCATGGCCTATCGACCGGTCTGGACGCTTGCCAGAACGCCTGACGGCCCTGCCCATGTCATCGTCTTCAGCGCCAACCGTGAACACGAGCGCTATGCGCCGGGCCTTGACCATGACACCATCGCTCGTTATCTGGCGACTGGCACAGGGCCATTGGGGCGCTGCTGCGACTATCTCTTCGAAACAGTGGCTCATCTGAAGGCGCTGGGCATCCAGGACCGCCGCCTAGAAGCGCTCGAATCATCCGTCAGGGAGCACGGCAATCCGGCCGCCTGAGACGGTTCTCGAGTCTGACCCTTTCCCGCAGGAAGTTTCCTCATGAAAATCAATACCGGCAGGCCCGTGACCATGGGCCCCAATGGCATGGTCACGTCGCCCCACTCCCTGGCATCGCAGGCAGGCGTCGATGTCCTTCGCGCAGGCGGATCGGCGGTCGACGCCGCCATCGCGGTCAGTTCGGTGCTGTCGGTGGTCTATCCGCATATGACCGGGCTCGGCGGTGATGCCTTCTGGCTGATCCATGATGCAAAGACCGGCGCAGTGCGTTATCTCGACGGCGGGGGGCGTGCGGCGGCCAGTGCCAGCATCGATGCCTTTGCGCAGCGCGGGCTGACCGAGATCCCGTTTCGCGGCATTCTGCCGGCAACCGTGACCACGCCCGGCGCAGTCTCGAGTTGGGGTGAGGCGCATCGTGCCTACGGTCGTCTGCCGCTCGGGCGCAATCTCGAGAGCGCCATCGGTTATGCCCAGAACGGCTTTCCAGTGACCGCAAGGCTTGCCGGCTGGATCGAGCAGGTCGTCGCCGACCTGCAGCCCCATCCCGAAACCATGGCGATCTTCATGCCTGACGGCAAAGTGCCCGCACCTGGCTCAAAGCTCGTCAATCCGGATCTTGCGAACACCCTTCGTGCGATGGCGAGCGATGGTGTCGACGGGTTTTATCGCGGTGCCGTCGCTCGTGAACTCGCCCGGTTTTCAGCCGAGAAAGGTGGGTTCTTTACCGAGACCGATCTTGGCGCGCAGACCGCTCGCTGGGGCGAACCGCTCAAGGGCCAGTACCGCGACCTGGTGCTCTATGAGACCCCTGCCCCGACACAGGGATTCTCGGTGCTCGAAATGCTCAATCTGCTTGAGCCCTTCGAGCTGCATAAGCGCGAATTCCAGGGGCCGGATATGGTCCATCTGATGGTGCAGGCCAAGCAGGTGGCCTATCACGATCGCGACAATTACCTGGGTGATCCGGCCTTTGTCAGCGTGCCGATGGATCGGCTGATCTCCAAGGCCTATGCCGACGAGCGCCGCCCGATCATCGATCCGGTCCGTGCCCTGCCCTGGGACAAAGTGCCCTCCTACGGCAGCCTCACCGGCGATACCGTGTTCATCGCCACGGTCGATGCGCAAGGCAATGCAGTCTCGCTGATCCACAGCCTCTACGGCGTCTTCGGATCGGCGGTCGTGGCCGGTAGTACCGGCGTGGTCCTGCAAAACCGGGGCGCCTATTTCACGCTCGATCGGGCGCATCCGAATCGGCTTGAGCCCGGCAAAACACCCTTGCACACCCTGATCGCGTCGATCGGCTTTCGCAACGATCGGCTCTGGAGCGTTGTCGGCTGCATGGGCGCCGACGGTCAGCCGCAGATCCATCTGCAGACCTACATCAACCTCATCGACTTCGGGCTCGATATTCAGCAGGCGCTCGAGTCGCCGCGCTGGCTGTCGGGACGTTTCGGTCTGGGCGAGCCGCGCGACACCTTGCACATTGAAGCGCGCTTTCCCAAAGCCACCATCGACACGCTTGAGCAGCGCGGCCATCTGGTCGATCGCTGGGATAACTGGAACGAACTGGCAGGACATGCGCACGGCATCGTGATCGACCCGAAAAGCGGCATGCGGCTTGGGGGTTCGGATCCGCGTAGCGATGGCGCGGCCATCGGTTACTGATCTGCTGTCGAAAGCGAAAGGCTTGCGCTGCTGTCGGTTCGCCTAATGACATTAGACGAACGGACAGCCGGCAGCGATGAACGGCATCTCGCTTTTTGAGGGGTTTTTAAGCGAAAAACCGCCCCATCAGCGGAGGCTTTGTCCGCGCATGCCGACCGTGATTTTCTGCGCAAAGCATCGAAATTAATCGTTATGTGGCAAACGCGGAGGATGCGCTCGCTGTCATCATCCGTGTGGCGTTTTGCCAAGCTTGTTCACAGCCACTCATGCCGCAATCCTGACGCATCGGGTCGGCTGGGGACGCCGCTCAATTTGCCGTATTCAGACACAGCCCAATGATGATTCGATGTCACGATCGAGGCGTCGATCACGCCCACCGCCGGACTGCTGCCGACTTTCCTCGCCGTCAGCGCCTGGTCTCGATCCTGCTGATGATGATGCCGCTGCTGTCCCACGCCGCGCCGCTGATCACGCCGGCGACGCCGGTGCAGGGCAAGGCATTGCCTGCACCGCTTGACCCTGCGAGCAAGTCGGATGCGCAAGCCGCCGCCCCGGCAGGTGACGCCGCTGACGTCAAAGCCGCCGCGCCATCGCGTGAAATCAAGCCCACCCTCCCGCGGTCGCCAATCAAAGTGCCGAGGATTGCGGAGTCCGCCCCAACGCCCGGCCTCTATCTCTCGCGCACCGACGACAAGAACGATCTGCGACTGAGATTTCGATTCGCCGGCCTCTTGGCCATGGCTGAACCCAAGATTGAACCCAAGATTGAACCTAAGGCTGAATCCAGGGCTCATGCTCATTCGCACGTCAAACTCGGTGCGTCGCATCCGACTCGGCACAAAACTGAGCACGCTGAAACAGCACAGTCAAGCGATCCCTGTCTTCGCACTCAAGGTGGCACGCTCGTGATTCGGACAGGTCAGGCAAACGGCCCCTGTTCGGGTGCCGAATTCAGAGCCCAGATGACGCGTCAGCTCAACGCTGCGATGGCAGAGATCGACGCCGGCGCGACCGACGCAGGCAGTCCCGTCATGGCAAGGTCGAGGTCGAAGCCCTCGGCTGCCGCACATCACATCATGCTCACCGCGCCGCCCTTCGGCATGACGCTCGTTGCCCGCGCCCCGGGTGAAGACAATCTGCGCCGACTCAATTCAAGGACCAGCTGGGCCGACCAGTATCAGTCGAGGATTGCCGAAATCCGGCTCGGTCGGTAAGGCGTTGACGCATCGATGGAGTCTGTCCGCTTGACGCCGACGATGTAGGATCACCCTTTGAGTGCCGAACAGCCCAGGCGGCTGATGCGGCCGTGCAGACCAACAGAAGGGGGAGCGAGATGCGTGATCTGACAGGACAGGTTGCCTGGGTGACCGGGGCGGGAACGGGAATCGGTGAAGGATCGGCGCTGGCGCTGGCCGCTGCAGGCATGAGGCTGGTGCTGTCGGGGCGACGCGAAAAAGAACTTGCCAGAGTCGCCGCTCAGATCATCTCAAAGGGCGGTCATGCACGGATCGAACCCCTGGATGTCACTAACGCCGATGCGGTCGAAGCGGTCGTCAAAGGCATCGCCGAGCACGAAGGACGCATCGATGTCGTGGTCAACAGTGCCGGCCTGAACGTCACCCGGCGCAACTGGAAACATCTGTCACGTGCTGACTGGGATCAGGTGATCCGCATCGACCTGGATGGTGCTTTCTATTGCTGTCATGCAGTCCTGCCGATGATGCGCAAGCAAAAGGGCGGGCTGATCGTGAACATTTCATCGATCGCCGGCAAACGGGTCAGCCCAATGACCGGCCCGGCCTACAGCGCAGCGAAATTCGGCCTGAACGCCATGACCGACAGCCTCAATGCCGAAGAGTGCATCCATGGCATTCGGGCGACTGCGGTGTGTCCGGGTGAAGTCGCAACGCCGATCCTCGACAAGCGGCCGGTACCGGTCTCGACCGAAGATCGGGCCCGCATGCTTCAGCCCGAGGATCTTGGCGAGACCATCGCCTTTCTCGCCCGCATGCCGGCCCATGTCTGCATCAATGAGCTGGTGATCACACCAACCTGGAACCGCATGGCGGTCGGGCCGGCGTTGGCGATTCCCGACTGATCGGCCAGGCCAATCCCCATCATCAAAACATTCAAAGAGGAGACCCGAATGTCTGCAAACCTGAAAGTCGAAACCGAAATGTCGAGCGCCGAATGGCAGGCGCGCTGCGATCTCGCCGCGCTTTATCGCATCTGCGACCACTTCGGCTGGACCGATATCCTGGCAACTCATATGTCGATGCGGGTACCGGGCGAGCCGAATCATTTCCTGATCAATCACTACGAGGAAATGTTCCATGAAATTACCGCCTCGAGCCTGATCAAGATGGATCTTGACGGCAATGTGATCGGCCGTCAGGGGCGTTTCAACAAAGCGGGCTTCACGATCCACAGTGCGATCTACAAGGCTCGCGCGGATGCCAATTGCGCCATGCATACCCATACCCGCGCGGGTGCCGGTGCCGCCATGCTCAAGAGCGGGCTGCGTCCGATCAGCCAGGACGCGATGCAGGTCTACGACGAACTGGCCTATCACGAGTACGGCATGCCGGCCACGCAGGAGGAGTGCGATGCACTCGGCGTGAGCTGTCAGAAAGGCAGCTGCGTGGTGCTGCTCAACCACGGACTGCTGACCTTCGCGCCCACGGTTCACGGCGCGCTGCACAGTCTTTACATGCTCGAGCGGGCCTGCGAACTCGAGCTGATCTCACGCACGCTCGGCGAGCCGCCGGTCATGATCGATGAGGCCGTCGTCAGCCAGATGGGCGCGGTCATGAAAAAAGCGCGAGCCGATCATCGCTATGGACTGCATGACTGGAATGCACTGGTCCGCCTGGTTGAAAGCAAGGGCGGTAGCGATTTCCGCAGCTGAGCCGGTGCGCGCGCCCTGCCCTTGGCGGCAAGCGCGCATCAGGGTTGATGCGGGCGCATCGCGGCGCCAATTCGCGGTCAGGGCTTGGCCGGAAGCTTGTATTTGAGCCGGAAGGCCTCGGCGGCTTCGGCGAGCGAGGCGCTCAAGGCCACATCACCGCCCTTTCGCGCATAGTCGGCAGCGCTCATCCCCGACTGATTGAGGGGCGTCGGATCAGCCCCTTCCTGCAGCAGCAGGCGCACGGTCGTGGGATGCTTCATGCGGGCAGCCATCATCAGCGGCGTGCTGCGATTCGGTGACTCCGCGTCGATATAGGCATGGTGCTCGAGCAGGTAACGGACCACCTCGTTGTGACCGTTTGAGGCCGCAAAGTGCAAGGGCGTCCATCCGGTCTTGTTGACCTGGGCATCGCGCTCGACCAGGCGCCGCACGATCGACATCTCGCCGTGCAAGGCGGCATACATCATCGCGTTGGTGCCTTTCGCGTTGGTCGCATCGAGCCGGACCGATCGCATGTCGGTCAGGGCGAGGAGCACACGCCAGGATTGGTCGTGCGCGGCCAGCACGATCAGCGGTGTGCCGGCCTCGTCACGCAGGTTGACGTCGACACCTCGCAGCAGCGCGAGTCTGACCGCCTGGACATCGTCGCGCTGGATCGAACCCAGCAATTCGGCACGCGCTGTCGTCTGCGCCTGAACCGGGCCGCCTGTCAGCACCAGTACCCCCAGAAAGAGCCGCAAGAGCGCGCTTCGGAGGGATCGAACACCTGCTTTAAACTTAAAGTCATACAGCAACCTCATTCTCCAAGATATTGAAACACCTGAAAAAATTTTCGGTAGTTGCTTCGGCAATCAACTCGGGAGACAGGCCCCGAAGCGTGGCCAGAAACTCACCGACATGCCTGACAAAACCAGGCTCATTGAGCTTGCCCCGATGCGGAACCGGCGCGAGATAGGGGGCGTCGGTTTCGATCAGCAGACGATCAAGCGGCATCTTGCGAGCCACCTCGCGCAGTGACTCGGCGCTTTTGAAGGTGACAATGCCAGACAGCGAGATGTGAAAGCCGAGGTCGAGTGCCGCCCGTGCGACCTCCCAGGATTCGGTGAAACAGTGCATCACGCCGCCGATGTCGTCAGCGCCTTCCTCGCGCATGATGGCCAGCGTATCAACCGCTGCCGACCGGGTATGAATGATCAGCGGCCTGCGACTGATGCGCGCCGCGCGGATATGGGCGCGAAACCGGTCACGCTGCCAGCCGCAGACTTGCGCCGGATCGCCTTCGGTCCGGTAGTAGTCGAGACCGGTCTCGCCGGTGGCAATGACTTTAGGTTCGTGGGCCAGACGCACCAGCGTCTCGACATCCGGCTCGAGCGTATCGGGATAGTCGGGGTGGACGCCAACCGAAGCATAGAGATTCGGATGGGCCTGGGCCAGCGCCAGCACTCTGGGAAAGTCCTCGAGGGTCACCGAGACGCACAGTGCGCGGTCGACCGAATTGAGCCGCATTCGATCAAGTACCGCGTCGATCTGGACGCCGAGTTCGGGAAAGTCGAGGTGGCAGTGTGAATCGACGTACAAGGCGGTCGCTCCCGCCCGCAAACCGGGCGTCAGAAACCGATCATTCTACCGGCGCACTGACGCAGCCTCAGAGGGTGTGGGTCTGGCGGGAGGACACTGCGGCCGAGCCGATCAGGGTCTCGAACTTGGCCTTGACCTGCTCACCCGCCTCATTGCGCGCAAATTGAATGCCCAGACCCTGCGGTCGGCCGGTTGTGCCGGCGGGCGTGATCCAGACGACCTTGCCGGGAACCGCGTACTTGGTCGGGTCCTCGAGAAGCGTCATGATCAGGTAGAGGTCATCGCCCAGATTGGCCAGCCGCGTGGTGGGCACGAAGATGCCGCCCCCCTGCACGAAGGGCATATAGGTCGACGCCAGTCCGGCCTGATCGCGAATGGCCAGCGTCATCACGCTTGGTCGGGCCGCGCCGCCCGGTGCTGCGATCGAGGCAGCACCCGAAGCATGTCGGGGAAGTGCAGCGGCTGAAAATTCGCTCATCGTTACGCCTTCGAGGCAACACGCGCCTCAAGAATTGCCTGACCTGCGCTGTCGCTCCAGGGCTCAGACCACCGACCTCGGCCTTTCGACCCGGCCGAAGGCTCCGAGATAGGCCGCCAGCGACTCCTCGCAAAACAGCCGCGGATTGAGCGGATGTCCGACGCTGCGATACTGCGCGGCCAGGTCACGACCCGCGTCGGCAAGCCGTTGCGGGTCGGTTCGGGCAGACAACTCGATCAATCGAGCGGTCTGGGCCGGGAAGTAGCGCGGCGAGCCACCCATGCGACACCGCGCCAGATCGAGAAGCCAGCGCTGCATCAGCGGCAGCCATTGACGGCCCTCGAAAGGCTGCAACGCATCGGCGGTTGCGACCGATGAAGTGTCCGGCAGCCTGGCGATCGCCTCCAGCATGGTCCGATGGGCGGACGCCTGCGCAGGCTCGGCGAAGCGGATCGCCTGCAGCGGCGAGCCGCCGGCCATTGCCAGCCAGGCCTGCGCCTCCCCGGTGGCGCAGCTGGTCTCGACCTTGATCCAATCGGCGGCGATCCCAGGGCTGGGGCTCTCGAGCAGGCGCGACTGACATCGCGAACGGATCGTCGCCGCCAGGGCGTCGGGCCGATTGGCCACCAGGATAAAGAACAGCCCATTGCCAGGCTCTTCCAGCGTCTTGAGCAAGGCATTGGCGGTGACATGATTCATCGCGTCTGCCGGATCGATCAGCACCAGACGACGCCCGCCCCGATGCGATCCGACACCGAGGAACTCCGCCAGTGCCCTGACCTGATCAATCTTGATCTCATTGGCCTGCTTGCCGTCGTCATCGACCAGCCGGGTGAGTTGCCTCAAATCAGGATGGGTATCGGCCGCGACCCAGCCGCAGGAAAGGCATCGCCCACAGGCAAGACCATTGTCGAGCGGTGTTTCACACAGCAACGAAGCGGCGAGCGCCTGCGCATAGCGGGTCTTGCCAATGCCCGAAGCGCCGCGCAGCAGCAGGGCATGCGGCAGTCGCTGCGCGTCGCGAAGCTGTTCAAGCAGTGTCGAGTGATGCCAGGGAAGTGTTTGAAATTTCAATTAAGTATATTTAAATCATGAACTTGAGATGTCAAGTTCAAGTATTTTACGAATATCATCAATCGACTTGGCGCTGTCGATGACCCGGAAACGGGAACCCGATCCGGCCGCCCGGGCGAGGTAGGCATCACGCACCCGGACAAAAAAAGCCTGCTGCTCGGCTTCGAAGCGATCCGCCGCTCGGGCGGCACGGCGGCGCTCGGCCGCAATCACCGGATCCAGATCGAAGAGAAAGCTTCGATCGGGCTGCAGGTCGGGATGGACCCAACGCTCCAGCGTCTCGATATCGGTCAGCGGGATCCCTCGGCCACCGCCCTGGTAGGCAACCGTCGAATCGGTGAACCGGTCGCAGATCACCCAGACGCCGCTGTCGAGTGCCGGACGAATGACGCGTTCGAGATGATCCTGGCGGGCAGCGAAGGCCAGCAGGGCTTCGGTTCGCATCGACATCGGCCGGTTGAGCAACCATTCGCGGATCGCCTCGGCCAGCTCGGTACCACCGGGCTCGCGGGTGACGCTGACTTTGCGCCCTTGCTTTCGCAACAGGTCGGCAAACCACTCGATATGGCTGCTTTTCCCTGCGCCGTCGATTCCCTCGAAGGTCACAAAACGCCCTCTTTCGGTCATGGCGGGCCTCGATGTGACTCAGGCGGATTCATCGGATCAGGCACCTTCTTCTGATAGCGGGCAACTGCCCGATTATGCGCAGCAAGATCATCGGAAAACTCGCTGCTGCCGTCGCCTCGGGCAACGAAATAGAGGGCTTCACTCCTGGCCGGATTCAAGGCTGCCGCAATCGAAGCCAACCCCGGCATGGCAATCGGAGTCGGTGGCAGCCCGTTGCGGGTATAGGTGTTGTAGGGCGTATCGGTCCTCAGATCGCGCCGACGCAGATTGCCATCGAAGGCCTCGCCCATACCGTAGATGGTGGTCGGATCACTCTGAAGCATCATGCCCCGCTTGAGACGGTTGACAAAGACCGCCGCAACCCGCGCCCGATCAGACTCCCGGCCGGTCTCCTTTTCGATGATCGACGCCAATACCAGCAACTGGTAGGGCGATTGCAGAATCGACGGCTCAGCGCTCGTCGGTCGGGCCTGCCAGGCGGCATCGAGCCGCTTGCGCTGCAGCCGGTAGGCTCGTCGCAGGATGTCGATGTCGGTCGTGCCCGGTGCAAACGAATAGGAATCGGGCGCAAAGAGCCCTTCCGGATGGGTCTCGGCGGCGCCGACCGCAGCCAGCAGTTCGGCGTCGGTCATGGCCTGCGACTGGCGCCGCAGATCAGGCTGGCGCGACAGCGCGAGGCGCATCTGGCGGATGTTCCAGCCTTCGATGAAGGTGATGTCACGCACACTTGCATCACCGCGGGTCAGGCGGTCGAGCAGTGTTCGCAAGGTGATCGGTGCGATCAGCTCATAGCTGCCCGCCCGGATCTTCGATGCATCACCCCGCAGACGCATGGCGGCGCTCAGCACCCAGCCCGACACCGACACACCCTGACGGCGCAAAGCGTTGCCGATGCCCTGCCCGGCCAGTCCGCGCTCAACATCCACCTCCAGCCGAGGCGATGTCATCGACAGCGGCGCGCGAGCGTATTGCCACCACGCCCAGCCCGCGGCTGCCGCGAGACAGGTCGCAGCGATCACGGCAACCGACAGTAAACGGCGGAAAGAAAATCGGCTCGAGGGCATGGCCGATATACTACGTGTCTATGTCAACCCTACCGATTCAAGCTGTCTGGAACGCCCTTGCGGTCGAACGCCTGGCTCATGACACAGGCGGTACGGTGCGCATCGACGCCTGCGGCCCCGGCATCGACGTCGGTGCCACGAGCCTGCCTGACGGGGATTTCCTTGCGCCGCTGTCCGATCTGGGTGTCATCGGCGCAAGCGGTGAGGCGGCTGCCGCCTTTTTGCACGGGCAGCTGACCAACGATGTCGAGCATCTCTTACCGGGCCTGGCCCGCTGGGCAGGCTATTGCACCGCCAAAGGCCGGCTGCTCTCGACGACGCGCTACTGGCGCGATGAGCAGACAATCTGGATGACCAGCGCTCGCCCCCTGTCCCAAGCGCTGACAAAGCGTCTGAGCATGTATGTGATGCGGGCCAAAGCGAAGCTTGCCGACCACAGCGACGACTGCGCTGTCTTCGGTCTGTGTGGCCAGACAGTGGCCGCGCTGGCGGCCCGAACGCTGAAGCTCCCATTGCCGGATGCTGACGGCGCCTCATCGGGCGGCGGGGCGCATCTGGTGGGTCTACCCGGACTGGCGCAGGCAGACGGCATGCTTCGGGCGCGCTGGCTGCTGGTCGTCGCTGCGGATCAGGCCGGCCAGACCTGGCAAATACTGAAAACCGTGGCTGCGCCGGTGGCAAGCGAAGTCTGGCGTCGTACCGAGGTGCTGTGCGGGATACCGCGGATCGTGCCGGGCAGCTACGAGCAGTTCGTGCCGCAGATGATCAATTTCGAGTCGGTCGACGGCGTCAATTTCCGCAAGGGCTGCTATCCCGGTCAGGAAATCGTGGCGCGCAGCCAATACCTTGGAAAGCTCAAGCGAAGAATGTTTCTGGCGACCGGACAGGGCGCGACGCCCGATCCGGGCAGCGACATCATGACTGCCTCGGGCGGCGAGCCCTGCGGGCAGGTGGTGCTGGCAGCCTCCAACGGCACCGGTGGCTTCGATATTCTTTTCGAATCCCAACTGGCCGCAATCGATGCCGGCGCAGTCCTTGCCGGATCGATTCCGCTGGCGCTTGGCAGTCTGCCCTATCCGCTCAAAGCGATCGACTGATCACGCGCTGATGGGTCACGACGCTGGGATCGGCGCAAGCCTCGAGGTCTGCATCTGGTTCGAGGCCGACCCGCAGCATCACGATCGGATCGTCGCGTCCTTCCTGACGCTGGCCCAGGCGGTCGAGGCCTTGCCATCACCTCTGCGCCCTGCAGGCTCGGGGCCACACACCCGAGCTCGCCTGCTGCGCCGCCCCGAACTCGCCATGCGCGAAGCGGGGCCAAGACAAACCTGGATGGAAATCTGGCCAGGCATCGCTTCAGCGCAGCTGCAGCCTTTTCTGATGCAACTCGAGCAACTCGCGTCACAGACCGGGCTGAGTGCCCTGGCGAGCGGGCCCCGGCATGTCGAGCCCTTCCTGATCGAGATTGAAACGAGCGCCTCGAATCGTCGCTAGCTCAGCCGACGACGCATCGACTGGTGCGCAATGCCGGCATCGTCATAGATCGGCCCGAAGGCTTCGAAGCCATGACGGGCGTAAAAGGCCAGCACATAGACCTGGGCGCTGAGTTCGACGACCCGGTCGCCACGAGCTGCCGCAATCGCGACCAGACGCTCGAGCAGCAGGCCGCCAACCCCTGATCGGCGCCAGTCGGCCAACACAGACATCCTTCCGATTCGCGCATCGGGCAACAGGCGCGCTGTGCCGACCGCGCGGCCAGCGTCGAGCGCGAGCGCATGAATACTGAGCGGATCGTGCAAGTCGATCTCGTCAGCCTCGGGCAGCTGCTGCTCGCGCACGAAAACCGCCATCCGGATCGCGGTGGCCTGCTCGCGCTGAGTTGGCCAGTCACCGACCGCAACGGTGACCGACCCCTGCAGGCGATTCATCCTCAGTCGGCGTAACCCGGATTGCGGCGATCGAGCTTGCGCTTGAGCGCTGCGAAGATTTCGGCACTGCTGAGTGCGGTTCGCTGCACCGAAATCGCATGCGCGACAGTGTCGAGCACTCCCTGGCCGACTTCGATCAGCTCTGCGCCCCCCCCCACAGCACCGACCTGGATCTGGCAGGCGCTCTCAAGCGAATACATCGCCTGGAAGGCCTCGCCCATGGTCGCGCCGACCGTCAGCAGACCATGGTTGCGCAGGATCATGTACTTTGCGCCACCCAGATCGGCCTGCAGGCGAGCCCGCTCGTCGTCGCGCACCGCAATGCCTTCGTAGTCGTGATAGGCCAGCGAACTCATGATGACGCTAGCCTGCTGCGAGATCGGCAGCAGACCGCGCTTTTGCGCCGAAACCGCCACGCCGGCACGGGTGTGGGTGTGCAGCACGCAGCCGGCATCCTCACGCGCTTCATGAATCGCGCTGTGGATCACGAAGCCGGCCGGATTGACCTTGTAGGGTGTGGGCAGCAGCGGCTTGCAGTTCATGTCGATCTTGACCAGCGACGAGGCGGTGATTTCCTCGAACATCAGACCGTAAGGATTGATCAGGAAATGGTGCTCAGGTCCGGGGATTCGGGCCGAGACATGCGTGAAGACGAGGTCGTCCCAGCCATAGAGGGCGATCAGGCGATAAACCGCGGCAAGGTCAACGCGAAGCTGCCATTCGTGCTCTGACACCTGCGAACGGACGGTGGTTTGGGGTGCGTTCATGATGAGGTCTCCTGAAGTGTTGGGTAAGAGTCGCATGCAACCGAAAAATTGATCAGACCAGTTCGACCAGCTGCTTGCCGAAGTTCTCGCCCCGCAGCAGTCCGATGAAGGCTGCCGGTGCCGAATCGAGTCCGCGGGACACAGTTTCGCGGTATTTCAGGCTGCCGTCACCCACCCTTTGTGCCAGCTCGGCCAGTGCCGGCGGCCAGGCATCGGCAAACTCCGAAACGATGAAGCCCTGGATCTTCAGGCGATTGGTGAGAATCGAGCGAATGTTGTGGACCGGAATCGGCTCATCGTTATAGCCGGCGATCATGCCGCAGACCGCGATGCGACCGAAGGCATTCATGCGATCGAGGACCGCATCGAGCACCGTACCGGCGACATTCTCGAAATAGCCGTCGATGCCCTTGGGCGTGGCGGCAGCGAGATCCTCGACCAGTCGGCCAGCTTTGTAATCGACACAGGCATCAAAGCCGAAATCATTGATGACCGCACTGCACTTGGCGCTGCCACCGGCCACGCCAACCACCCGGCAACCGGCCGCCTTGGCCAGTTGACCGACCACCGAACCGACCGCCCCCGATGCCGCCGAGACCACCACCGTCTCGCCGGCCTTGGGGTTGATGATCCGGTTCAGGCCGACCCAGGCGGTTACACCCGGCATACCGGCCACACCGAGATAGGCCTGAATCGGCACTCGCGAGGTATCCACCTTGCGCAGCCCTGCACCGTCGGACAGACCGAAGTGCTGCCAACCGAATCCGCCGACCACCACATCACCGACCTTGAATCCGGGGTGCCGGCTTTCAACCACTTCGCCGACCGTGCCGCCGACCATGGTCTCGCCCAGCGCCTGCGGCTGACGATAGGACTTGCGGTCATTCATCGCGCCGCGCATGTAGGGATCGAGCGACAGAAAACGATTGCGCACCAGCACCTGGCCGTCGGCCACGGCCGGCAGCGCGACCTCTTCGAGACGGAACTGCGCAGGCGTGACCTGGCCATCGGGTCGGGAGGCCAGAACGATACGGCGGTTGAGTGTGCTCATGATTTTCCTTGAAGGGTCAACGTGGGTGTTCGGCTGGATGATCGGGAAAGGGGGGCAGGCGAGGCAACAGGCTCAGGCCTGCGGCTGCGAATCCGGGGAGGCGTTTGACGGGATCTCGACTGCCGGCTTGCGATGGCGAATCTTGAAAGTGCCTGAAGCAGTTGCGATCAGCTCACCGTCCTCGTCGCGGACCTGCGCCTCGCAAAAGGTCAGCGAGGTCGCGCGATGCACGCACTCGCCGATCACCCTCAAACGGCCGATGCCCGGTCGCAGGAAGGTGGTTTTCATTTCGACAGTGATCGCATTCATCGGTGCATGAAATTCATCGCTGTGTGCAGCACGCGCAGCCATCGCCATCGAGGCATCGAGTGCCGCCATCAGCACGCCGCCATGGGCGACCTGGCGGGAGTTGCACAGTTCGGGCGACACCGGCACGAGCAGTTCGGATCGCCCCTTGCCGAACTCGACCAGCGTGATGCCGAGCTGGTCGAGAAAGGGAATGCGTCTGACCCGCCCATCCGGCATCAGCATGATCAGAGAATCTCGAAAAGACCGGCCGCGCCCATGCCGCCGCCGATGCACATCGTGACCACGCCGAGCTTGGCGCCGCGGCGCTTGCCCTCGATCAGCAGGTGGCCGGTCAGACGCTGGCCCGACACGCCATAAGGATGGCCGACCGCGATCGCGCCACCGTTGACATTGAGCTTGTCGGGATCAATCCCGAGGTGATCGCGGATGTAGAGGACCTGGACCGCGAAGGCTTCGTTGAGCTCCCACAGATCGATGTCGGAGACCTTCAGGCCATGACGCTTCAGAAGCTTCGGAATCGCAAACACCGGCCCGATGCCCATCTCGTCGGGCTCGCAGCCGGCAACCGCAAAGCCGCGAAAAACGCCAAGCGGCTGCAGGCCACGCTTTTCAGCCAGGCTGCGCTCCATCAGGACGACCGCACCGGCGCCATCCGAGAACTGGCTGGCATTGCCGGCTGCGATCACGCCGCCGGCAATCGCCGGCTTGATCTGGGATACACCTTCGTAGGTGGTGTCGCCGCGGATGCCTTCGTCACGATCGAGGGTCACGTCCTTGACGGTTTCGACGCCGGTCTGCTTGTCGACGGTTTTCATCGTGACCGTGACCGGAACGATCTCGTCGCGGGTGCGACCGGCAGCTGCGGCGGCGGCTGCGCGCAACTGGCTCTGCACGCCATAGTGGTCCTGGGCTTCGCGCCCGATGTTGTAGCGCTTGGCGACCATTTCGGCGGTCTGCAGCATCGGCCAGTAGATCTCGGGTTTATTGACCTTGAGCCAGCCGTCGATCATGTCCTTGGTGTTCATGTCGTTTTGCACCATCGAGATCGACTCGACGCCGCCGGCGACATAGACATCGCCTTCGCCGGCCATGATCCGCTGCGCACCGAGCGCAATCGTCTGCAGACCCGAGGAGCAGAAGCGATTGACGGTCATGCCCGAGACGCTTACCGGCATGCCGGCGCGCAAGGCGATCTGACGGGCGATATTCGAGCCGGTCGCGCCTTCCGGATTGGCGCAGCCCATGATCACGTCCTCGACTTCGGCCGCATCGACCTTGCCCCGTTCGAGTGCGGCCGACACGACAAGGCCGCCCATGGTCGCGCCATGGGTCATGTTGAGCGAGCCGCGCCATGATTTGGCCAGGCCGGTGCGGGCGGTTGAAACGATGACTGCTTCGCGCATGATGGTTCTCCCTTTTTTTGTTTGATTGACGGTGTCTGACAGCTCAGGCGTTGAACCGCTTGCCTTCGGCGGCGAGCCGCGCCAGCAGCGGCGCCGGGGTCCAGAAAGCCGGGTCGGCATGCGGATTGGCCGCAAACCCCTTCATGATCTCGACCACCTTCGGCAGCCCGAGGGTGTCGGCATAGAACATCGGGCCACCGCGGAAACGCGCAAAGCCATAGCCGCTGAGATAAATGATGTCGATGTCCGAGGCCCGCAGTGCGATGCCTTCATCCAGAAGCTGCGCCCCTTCATTGACCAGGGCCAGCAGCAGCCGATTGACGATCTCTTCGTCCGAAATCTTGCGCGGCGTGACGCCCAGCCGGGTGCGTTCTTTGGCGAGCATCTCTTCGACCACCGGCGACGGATAGGCCGTGCGATCGCCGGCCTTGTAGTCGTACCAGCCGGCCGAGGTCTTCTGGCCATATCGGCCGAGTTCGCACAGCAGATCGGCGGTCTTGGAATAGCGCAGGTCGGGCTTTTCGACATAGCGGCGCTTGCGGATCAGCCAGCCGACGTCGTTGCCGGCCAGATCGCCCATGCGAAACGGTCCCATTGCAAAGCCCCAGCGCTCGATCGCGCCGTCGACCTGCTGCGGCGAACAGCCCTCTTCCAGCAGAAAGCCCGCCTGGCGGGAATATTGCTCGATCATGCGATTGCCGATGAAGCCATCGCACACCCCCGAGACCACGCCGATCTTCTTGATCTTCTTGGACAGCGCCATCGTGGTGGCCAGCACATCCTTGCCGGTCTTGGCGCCGCGCACCACCTCGAGCAGGCGCATGACATTGGCCGGCGAAAAGAAGTGCGTGCCGATCACATCCTGCGGCCGCTTGGTAAACGCAGCGATCTTGTCGACATCGAGGGTCGAGGTGTTCGAGGCCAGAATCGCGCCGGGCTTCATGGTGGCATCGAGGGTCTCGAACACCGTCTTCTTGACCGCCATGTCCTCAAAGACCGCCTCGACCACGATATCGGCCTGGGCCAGATCGGCGTAGGCCATGGTCGGCTTGATCAGCGCCATGCGCTGCTCGACCTCGTCCTGCGTCATGCGTCCCTTCTTCGCGGTGTTCTCGTAGTTGCGGCGGATGGTGGCCACGCCGCGATCGAGTGCTTCCTGCTTCATCTCGAGCAGGACCACGGGGATGCCGGCGTTGATGAAATTCATGGTGATGCCGCCGCCCATCGTGCCGGCGCCGATGACCGCCGCCGACTTGATCGGACGCTGCGGGGTGTCTTCCGGCACATCCGGGATCTTGCTGGCGGCGCGTTCCGAAAAGAACGCATGCCGCAGCGCCTTGGAGCTCACCGACTCGACCAGTTCGTCAAAGAGCGAGCGCTCGACCTTCATGCCTTCGTCGAAGGGTTTCTTGACCGCGGCCTCGACGCATTCGAGGCACTTCATCGGCGCAGGATAACCGCGATAGGTCTTGTCGACATGGTCGCGCGCCGCCGCAAAAAAGGCATCGACCCCACCCGGCATCGAATCGGGCGACACCGTGCGATCGCGCAGACGCGGGCGCTTCGACCCGTCGGCGACCACCTTGCGGGCAAAGGCTGCCGCGCCGGCCAGCAGATCGGCATCGGTGAGCGAATCGAAGTAGCCAAGCTTGAGTGCTTCGTCGGCGCGGACCGGGTTGCCGGTGACGATCATGTCGAGCGCCTTGGCGGCGCCAATCGCCCGCGGCAGACGCTGGGTGCCCCCGGCACCTGGCAAGAGACCAAGGTTGACCTCAGGCAGGCCGATCTGGGTACCCGGCAGACCGACACGGTAATGGCAGGCCAGCGCCAGTTCGTTGCCGCCCCCCAGCGCCAGACCTGCCACCGCAGCCACCACCGGCTTGGGCGCATCTTCGATCAGGCTGATCAGGTCATGAAGGCTGGGCTCGGCAAAGGCCTTGGGCGAATTGAACTCGCGGATATCGGCACCGCCGGAAAAGGCGCGAGCTGTGCCGGTGAGCACGATGGCGGTCACGCCAGGCTCGGCCAGCGCACGGCGGATGCCGGCGTCAATGCCGACGCGCAGATCGAAGCCGAGGCCGTTGACCGGCGGGTTGTCCATGGTGACGATGGCGATATCGCCGTCCTGGCGATAGTGGGCTTGGGTCATGTCGGGGCTCCTCGATGAAATCGAACGTTCGTGCTTTTTATGATATCCCAGTCGCGGGCGCTGGCCGCGCGTCACGCGCCCGGCAATCGATAGTCTTTGAACATCTCGCGCAGGCGGGTCTTGAGGATCTTGCCGGTCGCACCAAGCGGAATCGCCTCGACGAACTGCACATCGTCCGGGGTCCACCACTTGGCGATCTTGCCCTCATAAAAGGCCAGCAGTTCATCGCGGCTGACCTCGACCCCTGGCCGCTTCACCACGATCAGCAGCGGGCGCTCGTCCCACTTCGGATGTACAACACCGATGACCGCGGCCTGGGCCACTGCAGGATGACCGATGGCGAGATTTTCGAGATCGATTGAACTGATCCATTCGCCGCCCGACTTGATCACATCCTTGCTTCGATCGGTGATCTGCATATAGCCGTCGGCATCGATGGTGGCGACGTCTCCGGTCGGAAACCAGCCGCGATGCTGCGTGTCGTAGCGCAGCGGATCGCCCCCTGCGCCCTTAAAGTAGGACTTGATCACCCAGGGGCCGCGCACCAGCAGTTCGCCGTAGCTCACGCCGTCCCAGGGCATCTCCTGGCCATCGTCGCCGACGATCTTCATGTCGACCCCGAAGATCACATGGCCCTGCTTGGCCAGCACCGCTTCCTGCTTGTCGGCGGGCATCGACAGGTGCTTGGTCTGCAGCACCGAGAGGGTGCCAAGCGGCGACATCTCGGTCATGCCCCAGGCATGAATGACATTGACACCGAACTGCTCGCGGAAGGTCCGGATCATGGCCGGCGGGCAGGCCGACCCGCCAATCACGGTGCGGTTGAAGGTCGAGAAGGTCAGCTTGTTGCCGACCACATGATTGAGCAATCCGAGCCAGACCGTGGGTACACCGGCCGAATAGGTGACCTTTTCGGACTCGAAAAGCTCATAGATCGACTTGCCATCGAGCGCAGGACCCGGAAAGACCAGCTTGGCACCCACCAGCGGCGCGATATACGGAATGCCCCAGGCATTGACATGGAACATCGGCACCACCGGCAGGATGGTGTCTTTGGCACTGCAGCCCATGGCATCAGGCAGCGCCGCGCCATAGGCCTGCAAAAGCGTTGACCGATGGCTGTAAAGGGCGCCTTTCGGATTGCCGGTCGTGCCCGAGGTGTAGCACAGGCAGACCGCCGAGCGCTCGTCAATGTCTGGCCAGACAAACCCGTCTTTGCCCGAGGCAAGCAGATCCTCATAACAGATCAGATTGGCAATCTTGCTGCCGGCGGGCATGCGATCGCGATCGCACATTGCCACCCAGCCCTTGACCGTCGGGCAGTGCTCGGCGATCGCCTCGACGATCGGCAGGAAGGTCAAGTCGAAGGCCAGCAGCGTGTCTTCGGCATGATTGACGATCCAGGCGATCTGCTCGGGATGCAGGCGCGGATTGATGGTGTGGATGACCGACCCCATGCCGCCGACCGCGTAATAGATCTCCATATGCCGATAGCCGTTCCAGGCCAGCGTGGCCACGCGATCGCCGACCTGCACGCCATGGGAGGTCAGCGCATTGGCCAGCTTTTCGGTGCGGGCAGCGAAGGCGGCGTAGTTGTAGCGATGCAGATCGCCCTCAACCCGGCGCGAGACGATCTCGACGTCCGGAAAGTGGCGGGCTGCGTGCTGCAGGAGATTGGACACCAGAAGCGGCATGTCCATCATCAGACCTTGCATGGGGACTCCTTTGAGCAAAACCATCGATGGTGATCATCCGCACCCCAGTCGTCAAGCCGCCGTAGAATGCGCGGATGAGCACCGCCACCGAACAGCCTTCGCTGCCGACACTGAGCTTCGACAATCGCTTCGCCAATCTCGATCCGGCGATGGGAAGCCGCCTTGCACCTGTGCCGCTGCCCGATCCTTACCTGGTCGCCGCCTCGTCGCAGGTGGCCGGCATGCTCGGCCTCGATCCACGGATGCTTCAATTTTCCGAGTGGCTTGATGTCATCGCCGGCAACCGGGTGCCCGAGGGCGCGCAGCCGATGGCCGCGGTCTATGCCGGTCACCAGTTCGGCGTCTGGGCAGGACGCCTGGGTGACGGCCGTGCCCTGCTTCTGGGCGAAGTGGCCGGCCACGACGGCAGCCGCCTCGAATTGCAGATCAAGGGCTCAGGCCCAACCCCTTATTCACGAATGGGCGACGGCCGGGCGGTCCTGCGATCATCGATTCGCGAATTCCTGTGCTCCGAGGCGATGGCCGCACTCGGCATTCCGACCACCCGGGCGCTCGCCGTGGTGGGTTCCGATCAGCCGATCCTGCGCGAAACCGTCGAGACCGCTGCGGTCGTGATGCGGGTCTCACCGTCGTTCGTGCGCTTTGGCAACTTCGAATATTTCGCGCACTTCAATCAGCATCAGACGCTGAGGGTGCTGGCCGACTATGTCATCGACCGCTACGAACCCGAGATCGCCGCACGCGGACCGGCCGCCACGCGCACCGGTGCCAGCTATGCCGCGCTGCTCGAGAACGTGGCACGGCGCACCGCGTCGCTGATGGCGAAATGGCAGTCGGTCGGCTTTTGCCACGGCGTCATGAATACCGACAACATGTCGATCCTGGGGCTGACGATCGATTACGGCCCCTTCGGTTTTCTTGATGGCTTCGATGCCAATCACATCTGCAATCACACCGACCAGCAGGGCCGCTATGCCTACGCGATGCAGCCGGGCGTGGGCGAATGGAACTGCTTTGCGCTGGCCCAGGCGCTCATGCCCCTGATCGGCGATGTCGACCTCGCCAAGCAGGCCCTGAGCGCCTACCGCGAGACCTACGATCGCGAGCACAGCGCTTTGCTGCTCGCCAAGCTCGGACTGCGCAGCGCGCATCCCGACGATGACACCCTCATGAGTAGCATGTTCGAGGCTATGCAGGCCTCGCATGCCGATTTCACGCTGTTTTTCAGGCGACTCTCCGGTGTCAATCCCGACGATGCCAGTGGCGACGGTCCGGTGCGCGACCTCTTCATCGACCGGGCCGCCGCAGACGCCTGGCTCGCGGTCTATCGTGCCCGACTGGCCACCGAAGGCGTCGCTCAGGCCGAGCGTGCGGCGGCAATGAACCGGGTCAATCCGCTTTATGTGCTGCGCAATCATCTGGCTGAAATTGCGATCAGGCGTGCCAGCGGGCTGAGCGCCGAGGGGAGTCCGACCAGCGAGCGCGACTACACCGAAGTCGGGCGACTGCTCGAAGCCTTGTCGAGCCCTTACGAAGAACGCCGCGGACTCGAGGCTTATGCCGCGCAGCCTCCGGCCTGGGCCTCCCACCTGTCAGTCAGCTGCTCATCCTGAAGCCATGAAACTCTTCTTTGATCTCTTTCCGGTCATCCTGTTTTTCGCCGCTTACAAGCTGGCGGACGTTTATGTCGCCACCTGGGTGGCGATCGCCGCGACCATCGGTCAGATCGCCTGGCTCAAGGCGCGAGGGCGTCCCATCGAAACGATGCAGTGGGTCAGCCTGGTGCTGATCGTGGTCTTCGGTGGCATGACGCTGCTCTTTCACGATGAGACCTTCATCAAGATCAAGCCTACGATTCTCTACGCCCTCTTTGCGGTCAGCCTGCTCCTGGCTGAACGGGTTATCGGCCGTAATCCGCTGCGGGCGATGATGGGCGCCCAGTTTGACGTGCCAGAGGCGATCTGGCGGCGCCTGACCTGGTTGTGGGCCGGGTTTTTCGCGGTGATGTCGGTTCTCAATTTTTATATCGCCAACAACTTTTCGCTCGATTTCTGGGTGAATTTCAAACTCTTCGGGACATTGGGAATGACCTTCGTCTTTGTCATCGCGCAGGCTTTGTGGCTCGGCCGCCATATCAAGGCTCAGGAATGAGCGCGCCCTCGATCATCGAGATTCGCGGCCGCCTTGAAGCCGCTTTTCCGGACGCGGTTATTGAGGTGACCGACGACAGTCATCTGCATGCCGGTCATGCCGGTCATGCCGGTGCAGCGGGCGGCGGCGGTCACTTCACCGTGAAAGTCGTCTCAGAGCGCTTCGCCGGGCGGGCGACGCTTGCCCGACATCGCCTCGTGTATGATGCCGTGCGCGACTGGATGCCCCATCGCATCCATGCCCTGGCGATCGTCGCCCGACTTCCTGCTGAATCCTGATTCTTCCGCTGAGTCCTTCCTCCTACTGAATCACTCTGTCCTGGCAATGACTCGGTCGCGAGTCCGCCGGCTGCAACCCACCCAAACTCCCCGATGCTCATGAACGCAACTTTCCGTCGCGCGGCAATGACCGCGATTGCCGGCCTTTCGCTGGCATTCACCGCCCTGCCCGCTTCCGCTCAGAATGCCGCGATCGTCAATGGCAAGGCGATTCCATCGGTTCGCGTCGATGAGTTCGTCGCCGCCCTGACGCAGCAGGGGCGCCCAGATACCCCCGAATTACGCACCGCCGTTCGCGACGAACTGATCGCCCGTGAGATCTTCGTGCAGGAAGCCGAGCGCAAAGGCCTCACCCGCAATCCCGAAACCCAGCGTCAGCTTGAAAGCGCCCGCCAGGACATCCTGATCCGCGCACTGATCCGCGACTCGCTCAAGACCAACCCAGTCACCGATGCTGACGTGAAGGCCGAGTACGACAAGTTGTCCAAAGCATCGGGCGGCCAGGAATACCGCGCGCGTCACATCCTGGTCGAGAGCGAGGGCGAGGCCAAAGCGATCATCGATCAGCTGAAAAAGGGTGCGAAGTTCGAAGAACTCGCCAAGAAATCCAAAGACACCGGATCAGCGCAAAAAGGCGGCGATCTCGACTGGAATGCGCCGTCGACCTTCGTAAAGCCCTTCGCTGAAGCCCTGGTCAAGCTTGAGAAAGGTCAGACCACCGAGATTGCGATCAAGACCGACTTCGGCTGGCATGTCATCCGACTCGACGATGTCCGCGATACCCAGGCTCCGCCCCTTGAGCAGGTCAAGCCTCAGATCCAGCAGGAACTCGAGCGCCGTCGCATCCAGACGATGCAGGCCGATCTTCGCGCCAAGGCCAAGATTCAGTAATCAGCGCTTGGGACGGGGCGGACACGCAGGCCGCTCCAAGGGATCGCGTCTTCGGGTGCTCGATGCGATCGTCGCTCGACTCGGCCTCGAGGAAGCGTCGCTCTAGCCTCAACTTGATGAGCTGTTTACCTGGCGAGTATTTGCCGTCACGGCAAACGGCAAGATCCAACCCATCGACACCAATTAGCTGCACACAGACTGCTGGTCGCGACTCGCTAGCCTTGGTAGTCCGGATCAACAGCGCCAGGGCTTCTGAGTTGATAGCACTACCGAGATGGCCTGTTGAGGGGGTGCGATGTAAATCGGGTGCTGCGGCCCCAAAGAACCCGGCCAGGTAAATGTCAGCTTGAAGCGGGAAAGCGGCCGTTCAAGCGCGCGGCTCGAAGACCCGGTATCCGACCCATTGCAGTCGTAGGCACCTTTCAAGTTGAGCGGCCGGTCCACTCAGTAAACGGCCGTTCGCCGATCACGTCGAGTAATCGTCGCTGTGCGACAGCGGTGATTCGCGGAAGGTGATCACCGACCAGGACACGGTCAGAGCCGGCGCATCACGCCTAAGTCCATGACAAATATCACTGTCGGATTCTTTGCACGCCTTGAGCAGTGCATTCATTCTAAAACACCGCAAAACGCGCTATTTGCGACAGTTTTGATGGTGAATTAGGACAGGCTGATACATAAGCGTGATTTATTTCACGTCGGATTTTTTTACACTTGGCGGATTCAAAAGTGAAGTGCAACACTTGAGTTCAATGAATCAGGGTTGAATGCTGTGGGTGATTGACGAGCAACTCACGGTATACCGCCAAGGGGCATCGTACGCCCAAGCCTTTTCTGGGTCGCATGTTGATTTCGT
>CAIVAS010000238.1 GCA_903903975.1 uncultured Burkholderiales bacterium | reverse complement strand
GAGTTCGAAAACCACCTCTGACAGAAGGTTGATGCGCCGGCGCATCCGCGCCTCGCTTTCATACAAGGCTTCAATCAGGCGGGTCGTCGCCTGAACCTGCAGGTCGGTATTCAGCGAGCCGTCAGGATCCTCGATGTCGTCCATCAGCTGGTCTCGGACAGGGCTGACTCAGACCGCCGCAGGCGTTTGGGCCGCGGCCAGAATCTGATCACCGCGCATGACATCGCCATATAGCGGAAACACGGTGCTGCAGAAAAATTCCTGTTCGGTGGCCGTGCGTGATGAGGTGCAATCGGAGAGCACGGTCACGCTGTAGCCGCGCTCGTAAGCAGCCCGGCCGGTGGAATCGATGCAAAGCGAGGTCACCATGCCGGCCAGAAGCACGCGGGTGATGCCCCGATCGCGCAATACCTCGTCAAGCTGCGTGCCCGAGAACCCATTGAAACCCACCTTGCCGCTGACGTACTGGATACGGTCGCCGAAGGCGGCGAGTTCCGGAATCGTTTCCGCCCCTTTGGTACCGAGTGCAAACGCGCCGGCAGTCTTTATGGCGTGCAGGATGCCGACCGGGCTGGCCAGTGCCCGGTAATCGGGTTTGAGCACGATCGGCGTGGAGATGATGCTTGCCTCTGTCGGCACCAGCGCGCGGATGAGCTCAAGCGTGTTCGCAAGGACGACGTCGACCCGGCCCGGCTCCTCGATCACACCGCGCAGGATGCCGTCTTTCGCAAAGTAATCGTTCTGGTAACCCACCAATATCAACGCAGTGGTTTTCAGGCTCATGGTCGGAACACTCCTCGATCGATCGACGCAGTCATGGATCGCCGAATCGCGAGACCATTGCGCCCCTCGGCAACATCGTATCTTTTTTGTGCCAATTCAGGGCCGCGCTTTCAGTGCAAAGCGGAATGCCGGGCAACGGCAAGCGGCGTCTTATCGCCCCGGCAGACGGTTCGCAGGCAGTCGTTCCTTGACGGCGTCGAGGGGATCTGGAGGTGAAAATCTGGAAGGACCACCGGCCAACAGGGCGACGTCACTGGCGCCTGTGATCGCGTGGGATCAGAACAGCCCGACCACCCTGCCCTGATCGTCCAGATCGATCTTCTCGGCCGATGGCACCTTGGGCAGACCAGGCATTGTCATGATGTCGCCGCAGACCATCACCACGAATTCGGCACCGGCTGCCAATCGCACCTCGCGCACATTCACGATGTGACCGGTTGGCGCGCCGCGCAGCGTCGCGTCGGTGGAAAAGCTGTACTGCGTCTTGGCTGCGCAGACCGGATAGTGACCGTAACCGTCGTCCTGCAGGCGCTGAATCTTCGCCTTCACATCGGCTGACGCGCTGATATCGGCAGCCCCATAGACTTTCTGCGCCAGGGTCTTCATCTTGTCCCATAAGGGCATGGCGTCGTCGTAGGCAAAGCGCAGCGTCGTCGGCTGATCGGCGGGCCTCTCGCACAGCCGAACCACCTCCCGGGCCACATCGGCCGCGCCGCGTCCACCCTCAGCCCAGTGGCGCGCGGTGAGCACCGGCACGCCCAAAGCGCCGATGCGCTCGCGCAGCAGCGCGTGCTCGGCGTCGGTGTCAGCAATGAAGTGATTGATCGAGACGACGCATGGCAAGCCGAACACCTCACGCAGATTGCGGACATGGCGCTCCAGGTTTGCCATGCCGCGCGCAAGCGCCGGCAGGTCTTCGGAGTTGAGCGCCGACAGGTCAACGCCACCGTGAAATTTCAGTGCTCTCACGGTGGCCACGATGACCGCGCAATCGGGCCTGAGGCCACTCTTTCGACACTTGATATCGATGAACTTTTCGGCACCCAGATCAGCGCCGAAGCCGGCCTCGGTGACCACATAGTCGCCAAGCTTCAAGGCTGCTTTCGTGGCAATGACGCTGTTGCAGCCATGGGCGATATTGGCGAATGGCCCGCCATGCAGGATTGCAGGATTGTTTTCCAGTGTCTGCACCAGGTTCGGCGCGAGCGCTTCCTTCAGCAGCACGGTCATCGCGCCGTGAACCTTCAGGTCAGACGCCAGGACGGGTTTGCGATCAATTGTCTCGGCCACGACGATGCGGCCCAGCCGCTCCTTCAGGTCGACAAGCGAGGTCGCCAGACAGAAGATGGCCATGACCTCGGAGGCGACGACGATGTCAAAGCCATCCTGACGCGGGAAACCATTGCCAGGCCCACCCAGGCCGGCGGTGATGTAACGAAGCGCCCGATCATTCATGTCGATCACCCGCTTCCAGGTAATGCGCCGCAAATCGATGCCGAGTGCGTTGCCGTGATGGATGTGGTTATCGATTGCCGCAGCCAGAAGGTTGTTGGCCGCTGCAATGGCCGAGAAGTCACCGGTGAAATGCAGGTTGATGTCCTCCATCGGGACCACCTGCGCATAGCCGCCGCCGGCCGCACCGCCCTTGATGCCGAAGACCGGCCCAAGGCTGGGCTCGCGAAGTGCGATCACCGCCTTCTTGCCGATGTAGTTCAAGGCATCGCCCAGACCAACCGTGGTGGTGGTCTTGCCCTCGCCGGCAGGCGTCGGACTGATTGCGGTGACGAGCACCAGTTTGCCGTCGGGCCGATCACGCAGCGAGGCCAGGTAACTCAGATCGATCTTCGCTTTGTAATGACCATAGGGCACGAGTTGCTCATCGGCGATGCCAAGGCGATCCTTGGCCAGATCGGCGATGCGGCGCAGTGTGGCGCGTTGGGCAATATCGATGTCGCTGAGTGGCAAGGCGGGCTCCGAAAGGTGTGACGGCGCGGCGAGCTGCGGCGTCGCCGCAATCGGGGCCGCCGCAATGACAGATCGCTCGCACAGTTTAACGTTCTATGGTTCGAGGACAGGGTCGCAGCGAGAACTCGACCGGACGATCATGAAGGGCTTTGGTCATACGACCTTGCTGACCGAAAAACCGACCGAATGGCTGATCCCTCGAAAAACTCAGGATTTTCGGGATGACGCCGACGTGGCAAGCTTTGTTTGCACAGCGGCCGCCTTTGCCGCCGCATCAATCGGAGTCCTCATGAATTGTTCGACACATCGCTGGTCTGCTCGTCTGGGGTCGCGCCGCGACGCTGTCTTCGCCCTCGCGGGCAGCGCAGTCCTGGTACTGTCGCCACAGGCTCGGGCGCAGTCGCAAAAGCTCAATGGTCCGCTCAAACTCGTGGTCGGCTATGCGCCGGGCGGCGCCTCCGACCGCGCCGCACGCCTGCTCGCCGAATCCCTGAAAGACCGGCTGGGTGTGCCAGTGATTGTCGAGAATCGGACCGGCGCGGGCGGGCGACTTTCCGCGCAGTACGTCAAAGCAGCGCCTGCCGATCAGAACGTCCTTCTGGTCGCCAATCCGGCAATCGACGTGGTTGCTCCGCTTGTGGCGGCCAACGTGGGCTATGACCCGCAGCGCGACTTCGTGCCGGTGTCGATGATCACCCGCTATGACTTTGCGGTGGCGGTCGGGCCGGCAGTGCCGGTGCGCGAGATGTCGCACCTGCTCGCCTGGTTGCGCGCCAACCCGGAGCAAGCCAACTTCGGGGTGCCGGCCACCGGCAGCCTGCCGCATTTCTTTGCGCTGATGATTGGCGAGGCGGCCGCGATCAAGGCACAGGTGATCGGATACCGCGGCTCGGCGCCGCTTGCCACCGACCTGATCGGCGGACAGATCCCGGTCGCAGTAGACACCTTTGATGCACTGATCGGACTGCACGAAGCCGGCAAGGTACGCATCCTCGCGGTGGGCGCCAATACGCGGCTCGCCGATGCGCCCACCATCCCGACGATCAAGGAGTCGGGGCTTTCGCTGGTGGCTGATGGCTGGAACGCGCTGCTCGCACCCGCCTCGATGTCGACAGCCAACGTGCAGTTGATTGCGCGCGCGGTCGAGGCCTCGATGAAGGAACCCGCGCTGCAGGAAAAATTGCGTGCTGCAAAGATGATCCCGGTATCGGCATCTCAGGCACAGACTGCGCGCATGCTCACCGAGTACCGCGCAAAGTGGGAGCCGGTCATCAAGGCCTCCGGATTTCGCGAATAAATACCACCCGCTGCACTGAAAGCCCTGGCTGCAAGCCGGCCTGTCCGAGACAGAGACGGCTTGGGTCTATCGGCCATGAGGGTTGCACGATCACAGCGGGCGTTGCATCACTGTCATTCATGCTCAAGAGACCGACATGCAGGCTGCACGCCTTCTCGAATCACTCTGGCGGTTGGCATCAATGCCCGAATCGCGACTGGACTCGCTGTCGCTCACCGGCGCGGAACCGGTGTTGCCCTCATCGTTTGCGGTCGGCACCGCGGCCCAGGTCAGCATGGCCGCCGCTGCGCTGGCCGCGGTTGAGATCGGCGCCCTGCGCGGCGCTGCGTCCCAACAAGTCAGCGTCGACATGCGTGAAGCGGCGCTCGAATGCTGCGGCTATTTCAGGCTTGACGGCCGCGCCGCGG
>CAIVAS010000237.1 GCA_903903975.1 uncultured Burkholderiales bacterium | reverse complement strand
TTCTACAACCGGAGTCGTCGCCACTCCGCCTTGCTCGGCAAGACCCCAGCATCAGCATTCGAGGCCTGGGTTCTCAAACAGCAGGGAAAAATGGCGGCTTAACCGCGCTGCGTCGGTATCCGATAAACGTGGGGAACCTCACTCTTTGCGTCATCGACCTGAAGCACCCTAGCGAAGCGACCTACGATCGCATTCTGATCAACCCGCATTGATCGGCACCGGGCGCAGGGGAAATAGCTCCGGTATCAAGCGCGACGCGGGCCATGCGGTGGCTGACATACCAGCCTTGGCCGACGTCCACCTTCAGTTCCATGACCAGCGTCTTACGCACGATGCCGTGCAAATCGAGGGACGCGGGTCCGGTGACGCCTGCGATCTGAGCGTCATGGGCCATCGGGTCGGCCTGGTCTTTCAGCCGCGCCGACGTCTGAGCGCTTCGGGCAGAACGATGCGACCGCCCGAGCGCAGTCGGTCGCCGATCCGATGCATCAGGATGTAGAACACCGGGACGAAGGGAATCGCAAACAGGGTCGAGGCCAGCATGCCACCAAAGACCACCGTCCCCAGGGCACGCTGGCTGGCCGAACCTGCGCCGTCGGCCTGCAGCAGCGGCACCACGCCGAGAATGAAGGCGAGCGACGTCATGATGATCGGGCGCAGACGGCGACGGGTCGCCTCGACCGCGGCCTGCGCCGAGGACATGCCTTCTTCTTGAAGTTCGCGCGCGAACTCGACGATCAGGATGGCGTTCTTCGCGGCCAGCGCAATCATCAGCACCAACCCGATCTGGGTATAGATATCGATCGGATATTTGCGGATCACAAGGGCTAGAACGATGCCGACCAGCGACATCGGCACGGTCAGAATCACCGCCGCCGGATCGAGCCAGCTTTCGTATTGACCGGCAAGGATCAGGAACACCAGGACAATCGACAAACCAAAGAGCAGCGCCGATTGGTTGCCCATCAGCTTTTCCTGATAGGCCAAGCCGGTCCACTCGTAACTGACACCGGGGGGCAGCGCCTCCTTCGACAGGTCCGCCATTTTGTCCATGGCTTCACCTGAGCTGTACTTGGGCGTCGGAATACCGATCAGCGAAGCTGCCGGATAAAGGTTGTAGCGGTAGATGAGATCCGAGCCACTGGCGGGCACGACTTGCGCCAAAGACCCCAGCGGCACCATCTGGCCGCTGGTATTCATCACGTTCAGCTTGCGGATGTCCTCGATGCGCCGTCGGAATTCGGCTTCGCCCTGCACCCTTACCTGAAAACTCTGGTTGAACTGGTTAAAGGTGTTGACATAGCTCGAACCGAGATAGGTCTGCACTGCACTCAACACCTCCTTGACCGGCACGCCCAGGCTGCGCGCGGCCGTCCGGTCGATATCGACCGAGATCTTGGGACTGTTGGCATCGAAGGTGGTAAAGCCCATGCGAAGCAGATCGGGCTCATGTCGCGCCTGATCCAGCAGGGCATTAGTGGCGGTCTGCAGTTCGCGCGTTCCGAGGTTGCCGCGATCCTCGATCATCATCTGAAAGCCGAAGGCCGTCCCAAGGCCGGGAATGGGCGATGGCGGCATCACCACGAAGCTGGCCTGCGGCACCTGCGCAAAGCGCTTGTTCAGCTCGCCGAGATATTTGACCAGCGAAAAATCCTTCGGGCGCTTGTCGAAGTCATTCAGGACGACGAAGGTGGTCAGAACATTGGAAACCTTGGCCGAATCCAGGGCCGAAAAGCCGCCGATGCTCACCCAGCCCTTGACCGCCTTTTCCTCGCCCAGCACCGCATCGACCGCAGCAGCCGTTTCGCGGACCCGCGCCTGCGACGACCCAGCCGGCAGGCGGGCAATCAGGATGCAGTAGCCCTGGTCCTCCAGCGGCATCAGCGAGGTCGGATACACCGAAAAGCCGATGGCGGCCGCGCCGACCAGCCCGAAGAACAGGCTGGCCATGCGCTTGGGCCGCTGGGTCATCCAGGAGACCAGGCGCAGATAAACATTCTCGAAGGCTGCGAACGCACGGTTGAAGCCGCGATAGAACCAGTTCTCGCGAAAGTCGGCCGGACGCGCTTTCAGATAAAGCGCGCATTGCGCCGGCTGCAGGGTCAGTGCACTGATGGCGCTCAGAATCGCGGTGGCCGCGATGACCAGCGCGAACTGACGGAACATCTGACCGGTGATACCAGGCAGGAAAGACGCCGGCAGAAACACCGAGGTCAGCACCAGCGTGATCCCCAGGATCGGCCCGGTGAGTTCGCCCATCGCCTTGATGGCCGCCTCCTTGGGGCTGAGCCCTTTCTCGATATAACGCGAGGTGTTCTCGACAATGACAATCGCATCGTCAACCACGATGCCGATCGCCAGGATCAGCGCAAAGAGCGTCATCAGATTGACCGTGAAGCCCAGCGCCGCCATGGCCGCGAAACTGCCGACGATGGTGACCGGAATCGAGACCGCCGGCACCAGCATCGCCCGCGGGTTCTGCAGGAACAGCATGATCACCGCCAGCACCAGCACACCGGCTTCGATCAGCGTGGTGTAGACCGCACCAATCGACTCCTGGATGAACACCGTCGTGTCGTAGAGCGAGGTGTATTCCAGACCCGGCGGAAACACCTTGCTCATCTCCTTCATCTTCGCGCGCGCGATGTCGGCAACCTCCAGCGCATTGGCGCCGGGCAGCGAATAGATCGCCACATGCGCGGCTTTCTTGCCGCTGAGTCCGGAAAACACCGTGTAGCTCTGCTGGCTGAGCTCGATGCGGGCCACATCCTTGAGCCGCACGAGCGCTGCCGTCTGCGCGCTGGTCGTCGAGGCCGACGGCTGCGAGGGCGGCGGCACGCTCTTGACAATGATGTTTTCAAACTGCCGAACTTCGGTCAGCCGCCCCAGCGCAGTCACCGTGAACTGGTAGAGCTGCCCGTCAGCGGTTGGCGGCCCACCGATCTGACCGCCCACCATCTGGTTGTTCTGGGTAGCGATCGCGTATTGCACCTGGGCCGGTGTCACACCGAATGCTTGCATCTTGCCGGCATCGAGCCAGACTCTCATGGCATAAGGACCCGCGCCCAGCACCGAGACCTGCCCGACACCCGGCAGTCGCTGCAGCGGGCTGACCAGATTGATGCCGGCGTAATTGCTCAGGAAGACTTCGTCGTAGCGATCGTCCTTGGAATAGAGGCTCTCGATCAGCAGGATATTGGTGCTGACCTTGCGGACATTGACCCCCTGGGCGGCGATGGACGGTGGCAGTTGCGGTACGGCGCTGCTGACCGCGTTCTGGACCAGCGACAAAGCCTTGTTGAGGTCACTGCCGATCGAGAAGGTGATGGTCAGGGTGTAGCTGCCATCGCTGCCGCTGGTCGACTGCATGTAAATCGAGTTTTCAAGCCCGTTGACCGCACGCTCGATCGGGATCGCAATCGTGTCGGCCACCGTCTGCGCGTCGGCACCGAAATAGATCGTCGAGACCTGGATGGTGGGCGGCACGATCTGAGGATATTGCGCGACCGGCATCTGACTGAGACAGACGCCACCGATCAGCAGCATGACGATCGCGATCACATTCGCGAGGATCGGCCGCTCGATGAAGAATCGGGACATCAGATCGGGCCGCTCACGGAAAGGACTCGACTCAGCGACCGGGCTTCGAGGCGTCGGGAACCGCGGTCATCAGGTCGGCTGCCCGCTTGCGCTCGCGCCGTCGCGACACGAAGCCTTCGATGATCACGTAAAAACCGGGCACGAAGGGAATCGCAATCAGCGTCGAGGCCATCATGCCGCCGAACACCACCGTGCCAAGTGCCTGCTGGCTTGCGGCACCGGCACCCTGCGCGGTGAGCAGAGGCACCACACCGAGAATGAAAGCGATCGAGGTCATCACGATCGGACGGAAACGCTTGTGGGCCGCTTCGACAGCCGCCTCCTGCGGACTCATGCCTTCTGCGCGAAGTTCCTTCGCAAATTCCACGATGAGAATGGCATTTTTTGCGGCCAGCGCAATCATCAGCACCAGACCGATCTGGGTGTAGAGATCGGCCGGGAATCCGCGGATCGTCAGCGCAATCACGATACCGACCAGTGCCATCGGCACCGTGAGGATCACGACCGCCGGATCCGACCAGCTTTCGTACTGACCGGCCAGCACCAGGAACACCAGGATGATCGACAGCGCAAAGATGAAATAGACCTGATTGCCGCCCAGCCTTTCCTGATAGGACAAGCCGGTCCAGTCAAAACCGGACGATGCCGGCAGTGCGTCTTCGACCACCTTCTGCATCGCATCGAGCGCCTGCCCGGGACTCACACCCGGCGCGGGATCGCCCACGATGGCAGCTGATGGATAGAGGTTGAAACGGGTGTTCAGATCGGAGCCGAGGACCTTGCGAATGCTGACGATGGCACCTAGCGGCACCATCTGGCCCGAACGGTTGGCCACATAGAGCGAGCGGATATCGTCGAGTTGGCGTCGATGCGTCGAGTCGGCCTGGACCCTGACCTGAAAGCTCTGATTGAACTTGTTGAACTGATTGACGTAGGTCGAGCCGAGATAGGTCTGCAGAGTCTGAAAGACGTTATCGACGCTCACCCCGAGCGACTCGGCCATGGTGCGGTCGATATCGAGATAGATCTGCGGGCTGTCGGCACTGAACGATGTGGTGACCTCGGCCAGCTGAGGGTTCTGCCGTGCCTTGGCCAGGACTTCGCGCACGACCTCCTGAAAGGGTCGCAACCCCAGACCGCCGCGGTCCTCCAGCACCAGCTGGAATCCGCCCGATTGACCCAGGCCCGGAATCGGGGGCGGCACAACCACCGCGAAATCGGCCTTGCGCAGATCACGGAACTGCTCGCGCAAGGCACTGACCAACCCATCCTGCGTAAAGCCTGCCGGGCGCTTGTCCCAGTCGTCGTAGACCACATAGACCGACAGCACATTGGACAGGGTCGCTGAATCGAGCGACGAGTAGCCGCCGCTGGTGATCCATCCCTTGACGCCGGGTGTTTTCGACAGGGTTGAATCGATCTGGGCAGACAGTTCACGCAATCGGGGTTGCGCAGCACCCGGCGGCAACTGGGCGACCACCATGCAGTAGCCCTGGTCTTCGATCGGCAAGAAGGCGGTGGGCAGGCGTGTAAAGCCGACTGCCGCAAGCCCGACGATCACCAGGTACATCGCCACCATGCTGCGCGGATGCAGGGTCATCCAGCGGACCACGCCGATATACCGGCTTTCGATCGCGTCATAGACGCGGTTGGATCCGCGAAAGAACCAGTTCAGCTTTCGCTCCCCGTCATGGGGCTTCATGTAGAGCGCGCACTGCGTGGGGTTGAGCGTCAGGGCATTGATGGCGCTGATGATCGCGGTGGCTGCGATGACCAGGGCAAACTGGCGAAACATCTGGCCTGTGATGCCCGGCAGAAACGACGCCGGCAGGAACACCGAGGTGAGCACCAGCGTGATGCCGAGAATCGGCCCGGTCAGCTCGCTCATCGCCTTGATGGCAGCCTCCTTGGGGCTCAGGCCTTTCTCGATGTAGCGCGCGGTATTTTCGACAATGACGATCGAATCATCGACCACGATGCCGATCGCCAGGATCAGCGCGAACAGGGTCATCAGGTTGACGGTAAAACCGAGCGCTGCCATCGCCGCGAAGGTGCCGATGATCGTGACCGGCACGGTGATCGCCGGCACCAGCATCGCGCGAAAGTTCTGCAGGAACAGCATGATCACCAGCAGCACCAGCACACCGGCCTCGATCAGCGCGGTGTAGACCCCGCTGATCGAGTCGTTGATGAAAGCCGAGCTGTCGAGCAGCGCGGTGTATTCAAGGCCCGGCGGAAATTTCTCGCTCATCTGGGCCATCAGTTGCTTGACCTCGGCAGCCACTTTCAGCGAATTGGCCCCAGGCAGGGTGTAGATGTTGAGCTGCGCCGCTTTCTTGCCGCTCAGACTGGAGAAGGTTCCGAAGGACTGCTGGCTCAGATCGACCCTGCCGATATCCTTCAGTCGAACGATCGAGGCCGACGGCGCGGTCTGGACCTGTTTGGTGCTGCTCGAGGCGCTGCTGCTCTTGATGATGATGTCTTCGAACTG
>CAIVAS010000236.1 GCA_903903975.1 uncultured Burkholderiales bacterium | reverse complement strand
GGCCGCGACGTCACCTATCTGAAGCCCGGTGATCATGTCATCAGCTGTCTGTCGGTGTTCTGCGGCCATTGCGAGTACTGCCTGACCGGCCATATGTCGATCTGCCAGACGCCCGAAGTCAAGATTCCTCCGGGCAAGGCCAAGCGGCTGCGCTGGAAGGGCGAGCATCTCAACCAGTTCACCAACCTGTCGTCGTTCGCCGAGCAGATGCTGGTTCACGAGCATGCGCTGGTGAAGATCACTCCCGACATGCCGATGGATCTTGCTGCGCTGATCGGCTGCGGCGTGATCACCGGCTATGGGGCGATCGTGCACACTGCCAAGATCGAGCCCGGCACGACCGTCGCGGTCGTGGGTTGCGGCGGTATCGGTCTGGCGGCGGTCAATGGGGCCAAGATTGCCGGTGCTTCGCGCATCATCGCGGTCGACAAAGACCCCGGCAAACTCGAACTCGCCAAGACCTTCGGTGCCACCGATGGCGTGCTTGCGACTGATGAGGCGGCCAAGGAGATCATCGAACTGACCCAGGGCGGCGTGCACTATTCCTTCGAGTGCATCGGCTTGAAGCAGACCGCCGAAATGTGTTTCGCGATGCTGCGCCCGGGTGGCACCGCGACCATCATCGGCATGATCCCGTTCGGCACGAAAATCGAGCTGCATGGCGCCGACTTCCTTCGCGAGCGCCGAATCCAGGGCTCGATGATGGGCTCCAACCGGTTTCGCATCGACATGCCGCGCCTGATCGAGTTCTATCAGCAGGGCCGTCTGCCGCTGCAGCACCTGGTGTCGGGTCGTCTGAAACTCGAGCAGATCAATGAGGGTTTTGCCGCGATGAAGGCCGGTGGCGTTGCCCGCAATGTGATCATGTTTGATGCCTGATTGCTGACAGGTCGGGGGCGAGCGCTTCGCGCTCGTCAAAGACAAAGCAGCGGCCCTGATAGTGGCGGCCATCGGTCAACTCGAAATAGTTGAGGATGCCGCCATCCAGCTGCAGCACATCGTTCAGCCCCACCGACTGCATATACAGCGCCGCTTTTTCGCAACGGATGCCGCCGGTGCAATAGGTCACCACTGTCTTGCCTTCGAGCGCCTCGCGATGTTCAGTGAGCGCCTTCGGAAATTCGGTGAACTGGTTCAGACGCCAGTCGAGCGCGCCGGCGAAGCCGCCATGGTCGACTTCAAAACCGTTGCGGGTATCGAGCAGGATCACCGGCCGATCGGCATCGTCGTGGCCCTGATCGAGCCAGCGCGCCAGCGTCGGCGCATCGACGGTCGGTGCGCGTCCCTCGACCGGGCGGATCGTCGGATGATCCATGCGGATGATTTCGCGCTTGACCTTCACCTTCAATCGCCGAAACGGGATCGTCTGAGACCAGCTTTCTTTTGCGACGATCGGCTCGAAGCCGGGCAGCTTGCGGATTGCTGCGAGCAACTGTCTGCATGCCGGCTCCGGCCCGGCCAGTACCGCGTTCAGACCCTCGGCGCTGATCAGAATGGTGCCAAGAACGCCGAGCGCCTGGCCGAGTTGCAGCAGATGCGGGCGCACCGCTTCAGGCTCTTCGATCGGCCAGAAGCGATATGCAGCCAGATTCAGGATCGATGCGACGGTCAAGGTTGGCTGCTCCGAAGGCAATCATTGTAAGAATCGACTTCTATGATGCGAGCCATGTCAGAGATCGGGCAGCCAGATTCAGCTGGTCTGATCGGACGACGGACACGATCGCTGCCGCGATCTTCATCGTGAAGGACTATCAATGACCGAAGACGAAGTACTGCGCCGTGCATTTTCGATGCCGCTCACCAGTCCGGCGTTTCCGCCCGGCCCTTATCGTTTCGTCGATCGCGAGTACCTCATTCTGACGTATCGGACCGATCCGCAGGCCATCGAACGAATCCTGCCGGCGCCACTCGTTGCACCTGAGCCGATCGTGAAATACGAGTTCATCAACATGCCCGACTCGACCGGATTCGGCCACTACTGTGAATCAGGGCAAGTCATTCCGGTCAAATTCGGCGGTGAACACGGCGGCTATGTTCATTCGATGTACCTTAACGACCATCCCCCGATTGCCGGTGGACGGGAGTTATGGGGTTTTCCGAAGAAGCTCGGCGAGCCCACCTTGAAGGTGAACAAAGATACGCTGGTCGGTACGCTCCACTACAGCGATGTTCGGGTCGCGATCGGATCGATGGGCTTCAAGCATGCGCCGCTCGAACATGAGTCAGTGTTGTCGAGTCTTGCCGAACCCAACTTTCTGCTGAAAATCATTCCGCATGTAGACGGCTCCCCACGCATTTGCGAACTGGTTCGCTACAACATGACCGAGATCACGGTGAAAGGCGGCTGGAGCGGACCGGGCGCGCTTGAGCTTTTTGCGCATGCCCTGGCCCCGGTTGCTGATCTGCCGGTGCGCGAGATCGTGTCAGCGGTCCATATCATTGCCGATCTGACGCTGCCGTTCGGCACTGTCGTTCATGATTACCTGGCCTGAAACTCTCTCCTCAACACTGCACTTTCAACGGAGTCACATCATGAAACTCAAAGACAAAGTTGCCCTGATTACCGGTGCTGCCAGCGGCATCGGCAAGGAAATTGCCATTGAATTCGCGCGCGAGGGGGCCAAGGTTTGCATTGCGGATCTGTCTGTCGATGCGGCCAACGCCACGGCTCAGGAAATCAACGCCGCAGGCGGATCAGCCATGGCGGTTCAGATGAATGTGACCGACGAAGCTCAGGTCGATGCCGGCTTTGCGAAGACGGTCGAGACCTTCGGTGGCATGGATGTGCTGATCAGCAATGCCGGCATTCAGATCATCAGCCCGATCGTCGATCTCAAATACGAAGACTGGAAGCGGCTGATGGCGATTCATGCCGACGGCGCCTTTCTGACCACGCGAGCCGCGATGCGCGCGATGATCGCCGGCAAGCGCGGCGGAACGATTCTGCTGATGGGCTCGGTGCATTCGCATGAGGCCTCGCCCCTGAAGGCGCCTTATGTCACCGCCAAGCATGGCCTGATCGGGCTGGCCAAGGTGGTCGCCAAGGAAGGGGCTGCGCACGGCATTCGTTCAAATGTCATCTGTCCCGGCTTTGTTCGAACACCGCTGGTTGAAAAGCAGATTCCG
>CAIVAS010000235.1 GCA_903903975.1 uncultured Burkholderiales bacterium | reverse complement strand
GTGATCATCGGCCTGGGCTGCGAGGCCAATCAGATGGACGCGCTCTTTGCCGCGCAGCAGCTCGACGAATCGCCACTGCTCAAGCCTCTGGTGATCCAGACCGAAGGCGGCACGCGCAAGACGGTGGCGGCGGCGATTGCCGCGGTTGAATCGATGCTGCCGCAGGCCAACGCCCTGCAGCGCACGCCGGTGCCTGCGAGCCATCTCACCATCGGGCTGCAATGCGGCGGATCGGACGGCTACTCGGGCATCACCGCCAACCCGGCGCTTGGGGCGGCCTGCGACTTGCTGGTGGCCCACGGCGGCACGGTGATCCTGTCGGAAACCCCGGAAATCTATGGCGCCGAGCACCTTCTCACCCGACGCGCGGTGTCGCAGGCGGTGGCCGACAAGCTGATCGCGCGCATCCGCTGGTGGGAGTCCTATTGCGAGCGCAACGAAGGCAGCATGGACAACAACCCCTCACCCGGCAACAAGGCGGGCGGCCTGACCACCATCCTTGAAAAATCGCTGGGCGCGGTGGCCAAGGGCGGCACCACCAATCTGGTCGATGTGTTCGAGTACGCCGAAGCGGTCACCGCAAAAGGCTTCGTCTACATGGACACCCCGGGCTACGACCCGGTGTCGGCCACCGGCCAGGTCGCAGGCGGCGCGAACCTGGTGTGCTTCACCACCGGGCGCGGCTCGGTCTATGGCTGCCGGCCGAGCCCGTCAATCAAGCTCGCCACCAATACCGTGCTCTATGAGCGGATGTCGGACGACATGGACGTCAACTGCGGCGGGATCATCGACGGTACGGTCACCGTCCAGGAAAAGGGCCGCGAGATATTCGAGACGATGCTGCGCGTGGCTTCGGGGCAGGCCAGTCGCAGCGAAGCACTCGGCATGGGGCAGGAGGAGTTCGTGCCCTGGTATCTCGGCGCGGTCATGTGAGGTCTGCCAGTGGCAGGTCGATGACCACGCAGACGCCCTTGCCGCTCGATCCGGTGACGATACTCACCGAGCCCTCGTGGGCCCGCACGATCTCGGCCACGATCGCCAGGCCCAGCCCGATACCGGGCGAGCGGTCGGCGGCATCGTCGGTGGCACGGCCGCGATTGAAACGCTCGAGCACGCGGCGGCGATCCTGACGGGGAATGCCCGGGCCGTTGTCGTCGATGCGGACCTGGGCAGTGTGCGGGCCGCTCATTGCCACGCTCACCGTCAGACCTGCGCCACGTCCGGCGTACTTGATCGCATTGTCGAGCAGGTTGTGGATGGCCTCGGCAAAGAGATCCGGGTCGCCACTGATGATGATCGGTGCGCCCCCCTCCTGGGGTCCGCCGAGAAAACCGATATCGATCCCGGCAGCAAGCGCCTGCGGCACCCATCGGCTGGCCGCATCGAAGACCGTGGCGCGCAGATCGAATCGCACCGGCTCACCGACCCGCGCGCTCGGCTCGGCGCGCGCCAGCGTGAGCAATTGGCTCGACAGGCGCACCGCACGGTCGGCGGCCCGCTGCACCTCGATCACCAGCGGACGCAGTCGTTGCGGATCGGACTCGCGCGCGGCCTCGTCGGCATGCAGTTTGAGTGCGGTGAGCGGTGTGCGCAGCTGGTGCGCGGCATCGGCGATGAAATGGCGCTGCGCGGCGAGCGCATCACGCAGCCTGACCAGCAGGTCGTTCATGGCCTGGGTGAGCGGCGCCACTTCGGCCGGTAAAGCGCCGTCATCGATCGGTTCAAGCGAATGATGCGTCTGAGCCTCGAGCGCTTGCGCAAGCTGACCGATCGGCGACAGCGCGCGGCGCAGGGAATACCAGATCACGCCGCCCGCCAGCACCACCAGCGCGATCTGCGGCAACAGCACGCTCAGCAGCAGTTCGGCGGCCAGCGACTGGCGTTTGCGAAGGGTCTCGGCCACCCTGACCTCGATCGGCTCGGCAAACCCGTCGAGCTGCAGCGGCACGCTCGCCACGCGAACCCTTGCCCCCGAAATCCAGCCTGGGTACATCGATGCCTGGCGCAAACGCTGCACGCCGGTCGAGGGCGCAGCCGGCACCAGGGGATAGCCGGCGATATGACCGGAGCGAAGTCCTCGCACCTCGTACCAGGTGGTGTCGTCGGTATCCCACTGCAGGATCTGACGGGCCGCTTCAGGCAGATCGAGCGAAGGTGTGCCCCGCGACAGCGTTACCCGCTGCGCGAGCGCTTCGGCAGAATCGACCAGCCAGCGGTCGTGGACCAGATCGGCATAGTGGCTGGCACCGAAATAGGACAAGGTGCCCGACACCGCAAAGAGCGCCAGCAGCGGCGGCAGCAGCCGTGTGAGCAGCTGCGAGCGCAGGCTGACCGCCGGACGTTTCGCGGCGTCGACAGCGGGGATGCCGGCATCAGCCATCGCGCTGCCTGAGCAGATAGCCGAAGCCGCGCACGGTGTGCACCTCGGCACCGGTGGACTCGAGTTTTCGGCGCAGTCGGTGGACGATGACCTCGACCGTGGCGTCAGACAGATCCATCGCCGAGGTGTCAGCGGCAGCAAGCTCCTGCAGGACCGCCGACTTGCTGATCACCCGCCCGGCCCGACGCAGGAGCACCGACAGGACGCCGGCCTCACGCGGCGACAGCTCGAGCATCTGGTCATCGAGCCTGACCCCGGCTTCATCGGCATGCAGACTCAGGCGCCCGAAACGCACGACGCGCGATGCCGCTGCCACCGGCTTGCCGCGGCGCAGCAACGCACGGATGCGGGCTTCGAGCTCGACCATATCGAAGGGCTTGACCAGGTAATCATCGGCGCCGGCATCCAGTCCGAGCACGCGGTCGCGGACATCGTCACGGGCAGTCAGCAACAGCACCGGCAGATCGCTGCCGCGCTCGCGCAGGCGCCGCAGGACCTCGATGCCATCGCGTCCGGGCAGTCCAATGTCGAGCACTGCCAGATCAAAGCCGGCGGCTTTCAGGGCATCGTCAGCGTCGTCGCCACGCGTCACCCAGTCTGCCTGCACGCCGGCACGCGACAGCGCGCGCAGCACCGCGTTGGCGATCTGGGGATCATCTTCGGCAAGCAGCAGTTTCATGGGGCGCTGACAACGGTTGGTCGGATGGACGGGGTCACTGCAAGGGCTTTGAAAGAATGCAACGCCATCCTCGACTTTTTTCTCGATCCTGATCCCAAGGATGATGACACCATTGGTTCGCGCATTGGTTGATGTGAAGGCATCAGTTCGCACGACGGCGCTTGTCCTGACGCTTCTGATCGCAGGCGCAGTGTTGCTGCCGGCACAGGCCGCGGCGCAGGTTCAACCCGCACCGCCCACCGTCAGCCCGGCACCGGCCATGACGGACGCACCGTCGGTCAACTGCGCCGCTCAGCCGAGCCCCGAACTGAACTGGCCCCTCGCCCAGCAGCGCCTGGCTCAGTGCAACCGGGATTTCCGACTCGCACTGCAATCGCTCAGAGCAGCGCAGGCCGACGTCCAGATCGCCGGGCAAAGACCCAATCCGACCCTGTCAACCGGCGTGGGCCAATACAGCACCACGGTGGGCGCAGGCTCGGGCGCTCCCTTCGACAAGCAGGTCGACTGGCTCGCGCGACTCGACCAGCCGATCGAGCGTGGCAACAAGCGCGATCTGCGGGTTCAGGCCGCCAGCCAGAGTCTGCGTGCGGCCGGATGGAGCGCCGCCGACATGCTGCGCCAGCAGCAGCTTGCGCTGGCCAATGCCTGGATCGATCTGTGGGGCGCGCAGGAAAAAACCCGCCTGCAACGCGAACTCACCGCGCTTTATCGCAACACTTACGACTCGGCGCAGCGACGTCTGAAGGCCGGCGATATTGCCGCCAGCGACGTCGCCCGCATCGACCTCGATCTGCAGCGCGCCGAGACCGACCGGATCGCCGCCAACAGCGAGACGGTTCGCGCCCGCTTCGTCCTGGCGTCGCTGCTTGCGATGGAGCCCCAGGCGCCGCAGCTCAAGGTGGTATCGCCCTGGCCGGCCTCCGAGCCTGCAAGCGCGACCATCATTCCGGCAGGCGACGCTGAGCGGCCCGACCTGCAAGCGGCGCGTGCCCAGCAGGCGGCTGCCGACTCGCAGGCCGAACTCGCCCGCAGTCTGCAGACCCGCGACATCTCGATCGGCCTGCAGGTCGATCGGTTTGCGCCGCCGACCGGCTTCGGGACGACGCTGGGCGCCTATGTCTCGATCCCGCTTTTCATCAACCATCGTTATGAAGGCGAACTCGCGCGCGCCGAGGCCGATCGCGATTTCGTCGCCGCCGCGCGGGCGCGTCTGGAGCAGCAGGCCAGAGCCGATCAGCAGCGTCTGCTCGAAGCAAGGCTTGGCGCTCGTCTACGCCGCGAGCGACTCGAGCGCGAGGCGCTTCCGTTGGCCGAGAAGGTCGTGACCAACGCAGAACTCGCCTACCGCAAGGGTGCGGGCAACGTGCTTGAGCTGATCGATGCCCTTCGCCAGTTGCGGGCGCTTCAGCTCGAAGCACTCGCCGTGCGGCTCGACGAAGACCGCGCCGATGCTGCCGCGCGTGCTGAAATGCTCACCGCCACTGCGGCGGCCGATCCGATCTTCGGCGAATCGCTTCGGCTTTCGCAGCCTTTACCCGTCAGTGTGAAATGAGCGTCCCCATGAGCACCAAACCTTCAACCCGCCGGCACGCCAGCGCCGCAGCAGCGCTGCTGATCGCCGCCGTTCTCACATCGGCTGCACTGCTGACCGGCTGCGACAGAACCCCCGACGCGCCGCCGGCGCAGGCCGGCCCGACCGTCAGCGGCGACACCGTCCGATTCACCGGGCGGGTCGACGGCATCCGCAGCGAAGCGGTGCAGGACGCGGGCGATGTCGCCCTGACCCTGCCGGGCCGCCTGATCTGGGACGAAGACCGCACAGTCCGCGTTCAGGCGCCCTTTGCAGGCCGGGTGGTTCGGCCGCTGGTCACCGTGGGCGATACCGTCACCGCAGGGCAGCCGCTGGCCGAGATGGCCTCGGCCGAATTCGGCACGGCGGTGGCTGAAGCGCGCAGCGCCGACAACGACCTGCAACTGGCGACCGACAATCTCAAGCGGCTGCGCGAACTCCACGACGCCGGCATCGTCTCGCAAAAAGACCTGCGCCAGGCTGAAGCCGATGATGCCGGCAAGCGGATCGAGCGCGAACGGACCCAGACCCGCCTGAAGCAGATCGGTGCCGGCAGCGGCCCCAACTTCGTGCTGCGCTCACCGATTGCAGGCATCGTGGTCGAGCGTTCGGTCAATGCCGGGCAGGAATTTCGCCCCGACAGCGGTGGTGCCCCGCTCTTTGTCATCACCGACCCGGCCAGGCTATGGGTGCGGCTCGATGCCACCGAGTCCGAGTTGCCGCGCCTTGCCGGCGTCAAGCGCGGCACCACCCTCACCCTGGTGACACCGGCCTATCCCGAGCGACGCTTCAGCGGCACGCTCGCAGTCATCGGCGACTCGATCGACCCGGAGTCGCGCACCTTCAGGCTGCGCGGCAGCGTCCCCAACCCTGACCGCCTGCTCAAAGGCGAGATGTTTGTCAATGCCAGCTTTCCGGTGGCCGAAGGCGAAACCGCCGGCCGGCTCAAGAATGTCGCGGCCAGTGCGGTACTGCTGATCGGCGGGAAGCGCTACGTCTTTATCGCCGACCCCGATGGCGGATTCACTCGCACCGAAATCACGCTGGTGCGCGAGATGGCCAGCCGAAGCGCGGTGCAGGGGCTGCGCGATGGCCAGCGCGTCGTCACCGAAGGCAATCTGTTTCTCCAGCAGATCCTGGCCGAAGCCAAGGTGCCGCCGGTCGCGCAGAAAGAGGCGCGCCCATGATCAGGCGAATCATCTACTTCGCCCTGCACCAGCCATGGCTGGTGGTCTTCGGACTGCTGCTGTTCATCGGCGCGGGCACGGTCGCCTTCAAAAATCTGCCAATCGAAGCGTTTCCCGATGTCTCGGACACCCAGGTGACGGTGATCGGTCTGTACCCGGGGCGCGCTGCCGAAGAGGTTGAGCGCCAGGTGACGCTGCCGATCGAGGTATCGCTTTCTGGCCTTCCCGATTCGGTTCGCCTGTTTTCCCACACAATGTTCGGCCTGGCCTTCACCATCGTCACCTTCAATGACAAGCCAACCGATGTCATCGCGCGCCAGCGCGTCAACGAGCGACTCACCACCCTTGACGTTCCGAATGGGGTCTCGGTCTCGGTGCTGCCACCCCAAACCGCGATCGGCGAGATTTTCAGGTTCCGCCTGCGCGGCGACGGCTACACGCCCCAGCAACTTCGAACACTGCAGGACTGGGTAGTCGAAAAAAATCTTCGACGCGTGCCGGGTGTGGCCGATGTGGTCACGATGGGCGGCACGATCAAACAATACGAGGTCAACCCGGACCTGCAGCTCCTGCGCGATCGCGGACTGAATCTCGGCGATCTCTTCACCGCGCTTCAGCGAGCCAACGCCAACGCAGGCGGCGGCGCTGTCAGCCACGGCTCACAGCAGTACCTGATCCGCTCCATCGGCGAACTGCGTACCTCGGCCGACATCGCCAATGTCGTGGTGTCGGTCAAGAACGGCGTGCCGGTCACCGTCAAGGACATCGCCACCGTCAGGGTCGGCGCCTCACCCGCCCAGGGCATCGTCGGGCAGACGATCGGCGACCACAACGACGACGACATCGTCAATGGCATCGTGATCATGCGAAAAGGGGAGAACCCCTCGAACGTGCTCGCAGGCATCAAAGAAAAAATGGATTACATCAACGCCAAGCAATTGCCCAAAGGCGTCGAGATGGTGCCCTACTACGACCGCTCCTGGCTGATCGCCAAGACGCTCAACACCGTCTTCCATAACCTGCTCGAGGGAGCTGTACTGGTCACGCTCGTGCTGTGGCTCTTCCTGACCAACGTCAGAGCCGCATTGATCGTCGCCTCAGTCATCCCGCTGTCGCTGCTGGCGACATTTCTTGGCCTGACATTCGTCGGCATCCCTGCCAACCTGCTGTCGCTGGGCGCGCTCGACTTCGGCATCATCGTCGACGGCGCGGTGATCGTCGTCGAAAACATCTTCCGTCGGCTGGGGCAGTTGAGTGACGACGAGATTCACAACCCTGGAGCACGCCGCGATGCGGTGCTCGCAGCCGCGGTCGAAGTCGGGCGTCCAACGCTCTTTTCGATGATGATCATCATCGTCGCCCACATCCCGATCTTCACACTCCAGCGGCATGAGGGACGCATCTTTTCGCCGATGGCCTGGACAGTGAGTTCGGCCCTGATCGGCTCGCTGATCCTGTCGCTCACGGTCGTTCCGATAGCGTGCTCATGGTTCCTCAGACGCGTGCCTCACGACGACAACTGGATCGTGCGTTTCTGCAAGGCGCGTTATGCAGGCCTGCTCGACTTCGCACTCGACCGGCGCCAGATCGTGATCGCGATTGCCATTTGTGTGCTCGCGGCGGCCGGCCTGGTGGCCTCCCGACTTGGCAGCGAGTTTCTGCCGGAGCTCAATGAGGGGTCGATCTGGGTCAGCACGACCATGTCGCCGTCGGTCTCTCCCGAAGAAGCGCAGCGAACAACGGGCATGGTGCGCAAGATCCTCGCGGCGGTCCCCGAAGTGCATTCGGTCATCTCGAAGGCAGGGCGACCCGATGACGGCACCGACCCCAAGATCTTCAACGTCGCCGAGTTTTTTGTCGAACTCAAACCTGACGAGCAATGGCGAAAAGGTGTCGACAAAGATGCCCTGCTGCGCGAACTCGATCAGAAACTCAGCGTCTTGCCGGGGCTGGAGCCGAGTTTTTCGCAGCCGATCCGCGACAACGTCCTCGAGAGCATCTCGCAGATCAAAGGTCAGATCGTCATCAAGGTCCAGGGCGACGATTACGCGACCATCCGAGAAATCGCCCGCCAGATTCGCCAGCGAGTCGATGGCGTTCAGGGCGTCAGCAGCAGCTTCGTCGATCGGGACGGTCTGCTGCCGCAAATGCGACTCGACATCGATCGGGCCGCCGCCTCGCGCTTCGGTGTGAACGTCGGCGATATTCAGGATGTGGTCGAAGCAGCACTTGCCGGCAAAGCCACCAGCGAGCTGTGGGAAGGCGAGCGGCATTTCAGTATCGTCGTGCGACTTCAACCCGAGCAGCGCGATCTGTCCAACCTGCCAAATATCCTGGTTGCCTCGGCCAATGGCACGCAAATTCCGCTGTCGCAACTGGTGCAGTTCCATGCGGCCGAGGGCGCGCTCAGTATCAGTCGCGAAAACGGCCAACGGATTGCCGCAATCGGCGTCTTCATCCGTGGGCGTGACATGGGCAGCGTCGTGGCCGACATGCAGCGACTCGTCGATACAAGCGTCAAGCTGCCGGCCGGCTATACCGTTGTCTGGTCGGGCGAGTTCGAAAATCAGCAGCGCGCCATGGCGAGGCTGTCGTGGGTGGTGCCGCTGTCGATCCTGCTGATCTTCCTTCTGCTCTTTAATGCTTTCGGATCGATCGCCAGCGCCTCGCTGATCATCGCGAACATTCCGCTGGCGATGATCGGCGGCATCGTGGCACTGTGGCTCACCGAGATCCCGCTGTCGGTCTCTGCCGCGATCGGATTCATCGCGCTCTTCGGGCAGGCGGTCCTCAACGGCGTGGTCATGGTCTCGGACTTCAATGCCAGGGCGGTCGGTCTGACCGATTTCGCCGTGATTCGCGCGGCGGTGCGCGACGGCGCGCTGTCGCGCTTGCGCACGGTCATGATGACCGCGCTGCTGGCCATGCTCGGGCTGCTGCCGATGGCCCTGTCTCATGGCATTGGTGCCGAGACTCAGCGCCCGCTTGCAGTGGTAGTCATCGGTGGTCTGGTGAGCGCGACACTGCTCACCCTGGTCGTGCTGCCGGCCCTGTACCTTATGATCGCCAGGCGTTGGCCGGCATCGCTCGCTTCGGGAGATGCCCTGCCGATGCACTGACGCATCGACCCTTCCTGCACCGCTTGCCGGAGGGGCGCCCCCCAGCTCAGCCCTTGCCCCGTCTGCTCAGCCCTTGCCCCGTCTGCTCAGCCCTCAACCCGCCCGCGCAGCGCCTTGACCTTGCCGCGCAGCACCTTCTCATCGACCCGCTTTCGTTTGGAGCCTGCTGTCGGCCGGGTCGCGCGCCGCTCAGGCGCCACCGTGGCCGCAGCATCGACGATTGCGCGAAGCCGGTCGACCGCATCAGCGCGATTTTTCTCGAGGCTGCGAAATCGCTGCGCCTTGATCACCACCACGCCCTCGTCGCTGATGCGGGTGTCGGCGCGCGCCAGCAGCCGCGCCTTGACCGCCTCGGGCAATGACGAGGCCATCACATCGAAACGCAGATGGATGGCATTCGAGACCTTGTTGACGTTCTGCCCGCCCGCGCCCTGCGCCCGGATGGCGGTGAACTCGATCTCTTCCTCGCGCAGGACGACCGCCTGAGCCGGCCCCGACTCGCGTGCTTCGATGGGGCCGGTCATGTCAGGCGCGCGGCAGCGAGCCGATCCAGGCACAGGCCTGGACCATCGCCCGATCGGCGCCATCGAGCACGCCGCCATAGCTGAAAAAACCGTGATGCATGCCGGCGCAGCGTGCGATCTCGGTCTTGACCCCGGCTTCACGCAGACGCTCGCCATAGGCCTCGCCTTCGTCGCGCAGTACATCCACCGCGGCGGTCAGGACAAGTGCCGGCGGCAGGCCGCGCAGGTCAGTCGCGAGCAGCGGTGCAGCCAGCGGCGACAGGCTGCGGGCCGCCCCGGCATCGAGCGAGGCGCCGAGGTAGTGGTCCCAGAACCAGACCATCGCATCGCGGGTCAGGCCAAATCCGCTTTCAAACTCGCTGTAGGAGCCGAACTGCGAGGTGTGATGCGCGGTCACCGGATAGAGCAGCAACTGACCGGCCAGCGCCGGGCCACCGGCGTCACGCAGGCTGAGCGCCACCGCAGCCGCCAGATTGCCGCCGGCACTGTCGCCGGCCACGATCACCCGCGAGGCGTCGCCACCGAGCTCGGCAGCATGGTCGATGGCCCAGCGCGTGGCCGCGACGCAGTCGTCGGGCGCGGCCGGAAAGCGATGCTCGGGCGCGAGCCGGTAATCAACCGAGACCACCACCGCATTGGCACCGGCGCTCAGTCTGCGGGCGGTGCCGTCATGGGTCTGGACATCGCAGACCACCCAACCGCCACCATGAAAAAACAGGATGATCGGCAGGGGCTGCGCACCGGCATCGGCCGGGCGATAGACCCGCACCGGCAGGGGACCACCGGGTCCGTCGATCAGGCGGTCGACACCGACCGGCTCGGGCGGCACCGGCACTAGGTCGGCCATCGACTTGGCAAAGCCGCGCCGCGCGACATCGACCGGCAGGGTGTTGATCGCGGGGCGGCCGGCGAACAGGGCGAGCAGATCACGCACCTGAGGATCGAGATGAGGACCTGACTGGGGACCAGGCTGAAGTTCGGACTGCGGACCGGATTGCATGGCGTCTCCTTTGACATTTGTCGCGATGATAGCCCGCGAAGCTGGCGGATAATCGCGACTTCCCATCGACCCAAGGAGCTCTCCCATGCGTGAAGTTGTTGTCGTCAGCGCGGTCAGGACCGCGATCGGCACCTTTGGCGGCAGTCTGAAGGACATCCCCCCCACCCAACTCGCGGCCGCCGTCGTGCGCGCGGCCGTGGCCCGCGCCGGCGTTGCGCCCGATCGCATCGGTCATGTGTCCTTCGGTCACGTGATCAATACCGAGCCGCGCGACATGTACCTCTCGCGCGTGGCAGCGCTCGACGGCGGCCTGCCCGAGGGTGTGACCGCGATGAACGTCAACCGCCTGTGCGGCAGCGGCCTGCAGGCGATTGTCTCGGCTGCACAGAGCATCCTGCTGGGCGATGCCGACGCGGCCATCGGCGGCGGCGCCGAATCGATGAGCCGCGGTCCCTATCTGATGCCGTCGGCCCGCTGGGGTGCACGCATGGGCGATGGCAAGACCATCGACATGATGGTCGGCGCCCTGCACGACCCCTTCGACGTGATCCACATGGGCGTGACTGCCGAGAATGTCGCGGCCAAGTACAAGGTGACGCGCCAGGACCAGGACGGCCTTGCCGTCGAGAGCCATCGCCGCGCCTCGGTGGCGGTCAATGCCGGCTACTTCAAGGACCAGATCGTTCCGATCGAGCTGCCCTCACGCAAGGGCACCATCGTCTTCGACACCGACGAGCATGTGCGACATGGCGCGACCATCGACGACCTCGCCAAGCTCAAGCCGGTCTTCATCAAGGAAAACGGCACGGTCACCGCCGGCAATGCCTCGGGCATCAACGATGCGGCCGCCGCCCTGGTGCTGATGGAACGTTCGGCCGCCGAGAAAGCCGGCCTCAAGCCGCTCGCCCGTCTGATGGCCTATGGCCATGCCGGCGTCGATCCGAAGATCATGGGCATCGGCCCGGTGCCGGCCTCGCGCCTGGCGCTCGAGCGCGCCGGCCTCAGCACCGCGCAGCTTGATCTCATCGAATCGAACGAGGCTTTCGCCGCACAAGCCTGCGCGGTGACCCGCGAGCTTGGCCTGGACCCGGCCAAGGTCAACCCCAACGGCAGCGGCATCTCGCTGGGTCACCCGATCGGTGCCACCGGCGCGATCATCGCCACCAAGGCCATCCACGAACTGCATCGCATCAATGGACGCTATGCCCTGGTGACGATGTGCATCGGCGGCGGCCAAGGCATCGCCGCCGTCTTCGAACGCCTCTGATCAGGGGGTCAGCACCACCCGGCCCACCACGCGGCCCGCGGTCAGGTCTTCCAGCGACTGGTTGACCTGCGCCAGCGGCCGCATGGTCAGCGGGATCTCGGGCAGCGACACGCGCTGGGCGAGTGCCACCAGATCGCGCAGTTCGTTCAGACCCGAGACATACGAGCCGACCACGGTCATCGACTTGAACGGGAACATCGGCAGCGGGCATTTGAACTCGCCACCGAACAGGCCCACGATCACCAGCGTGCCGCCCTTGCCGACGATCGAGACGCCCATCGCCGACGTGCTCTCGGCGCCCACGAAGTCGATCACCCCCCGCACTGCACCGCCTGTGGCCTTGACGATCGAGCGCCCGGCATCAGCCGCCGCCGGATCGACCACCATCGCCGCGCCGTATTTCTGCGCAGTCTCGCGCTTGCCGGCATCCGGGTCGATCGCGATCACCTTGGCCTTGGACATCTGCGACAGCAAGGCGACTGCGGTCATGCCGACGCCGCCGCAGCCGATCACCGCGATCCATTCATCGGCGGTGGCCTCGGGCAGCTTGCGGATCGCACCGAAGGCAGTGATGCCGGCGCAGGCAAAGGTGGCCGCGCGGGCCGGATCGAGCGTGCCGATCGGCACCAGATAGCGGTCGTGCGGCACGCGCACCAGGTCGGCATAACCGCCGGGCAGCTGCAGGCCGAGATTACGGGCAGCGCGGTTGCACAGATGATCGTTGCCACCGAGGCAGGTCGGGCATTCGCCGCAGCCCAGCCACGGATAGACCACCACCCGATCGCCCACCTTCACGTCGGTCACGTCCGGGCCGATCTCGACCACTTCGCCGCCGATCTCATGACCCATGGTCACCGGCAGCTTCACACCCGAGCGCTCGAGCGACGACAGCTTGCCGCCGCCCATATCAAAGCCACCGGCCTGAATATGCAGATCGGAGTGGCACATGCCGCAATGCGTGACCTTGACCGTCACCTCGCGCCCGACGGGTGCGGCCAGCTGATCCTCCTGAAGCTCGAGGGCTTCACCCCATTTCGGAAAGGCCCAGCGATGGGCGCAACGAAAATCTGCCGTGGTCATGCCTGTGCTCCTTGAGTCGTAAAAGTGGTTTGCCGGGCGAGATGATGCACTGCCGGCGAATCAAAGGCGAACCGCCGCCTCACCACTGCGCGGCAATCGCACCTCGAAGCAGCTGCCATGCCCCAGGCCTTCGCTGGTCACCGCCACCGTGCCCCCGTGCAGCTCGACCAGCCGTTTGACCAGCGACAAGCCGATGCCCAACCCGCCCTGGGCACGGTCGAGCGTGGCATCAATCTGGGTAAACATCTCGAAGACATTGGTGAGCTGACTGGGGGCGATGCCGATGCCGGTATCCCAGACCTTGATCACCACCTCGTCGCCTTGCGCTTCGACATCAATCGTGATCGCGCCCTCTGGCGGCGTGTATTTGCTGGCGTTCGAGAGCAGATTTTCGAGGACCTGCGCGATCCGCACACTGTCGACCTCGACCACCGGCTCGGGGTGAGGCAGGTTGACCGTGAGCGTCTGCTGTCGTTCATCAACCTGCGCGCGCACCGCGTCGACCGCCCCCTGAACCACCGGGCCCAGCCTGATCGGCTCCAGACGCAGTTCGATCTTGCCCTGCGAGATGCGTGAGACATCAAGCAGATCATTGACCAGTCGGGTCATATGGGTGACCTGCCGATCGAGCATCTGCACCGCCCGCCATTGCGTCGATTCGGGTGTCAGCGTTCTTGAAAGCAGGCTCGCGGCATTGCGCATCGGCGCCAGCGGGTTACGCAGCTCATGGGCCAGCATGGCCAGAAATTCGTCCTTGCGTCGGTCGGCCTCGCGAAAGAGGTCAAGGCGCACATGCCGCTCGGTCTGGTCGACAAACACACCAATCAGGCGCTTTGCGCGCATTTTCTGCGCGACCACATCGAAATGCACCATCGCCCGCATTTCGATCCAGCGCTTTCCCTTCTCGGGCGAGATCACACTGAACTCGAGCTGCAACCGGCCGAGGTCGAAACCGGCAGTGGCGGCTTCGATGGCGGCAGCAACCCGCGCTCGCTCTTCGTCTGGAATCCGCTTGATCAGCGCACCCAGTTCAGGCGGTGTATCCGCCGGCAGCCCGAAGAGGTCGAGCGATCGCTCACCCCATTCGACCTTGTCCCTGATCAGATCCCAGTCGAAGACACCCGCCTCAGTGGCGTCCAGTGCGAGCTTCAGACGCTCACCACTCACCTTCAGGGCATCGTTGGTCTGTTCTCGCTCGCGGTTGCCTTCGATCTGAATGCGGCCTGCGTCAGCCAGCGAATCGAACATCGCCGCAACCTCGGTGATATTCGACAGCCGACGCGGCAGCGCCTCACCCTGCGCCAGCCCGTGCGCATCCTCGGCCACCTGCGCAATCGCTTGCCGGATTCGCTTGCCTAGCAAAAGGCTGCTCAGCAGACCGAGGCAGAGCACGACCGTACCGAAGGCCAGCAAGGTGCTGATCGAGCGGCTCAATGGCACTTCGCGAAGCTCTGCCGGCTCGGAGACCGCCACCGTCCAAATGCCCTGCAAGCGCCGCCAGGCCACCACCACATTCACGCCATCGGCCGACAGACTGGTTCCCACGCCACTGACCGGATCAATGCCGATCAGGGCCTGGAAGCCCTGCGCAATGGGTTTGCCGAAATAGACCGCGAAATCGCGACTGCGGGCCGCAGCCAGATTGTTGCCATCAGAGATCACGGCGATGGTGCCGGGAGCGAGCCCCTTGGCGATGATTTTCGACAGGCTGTCCGGATCGATCCGGCCTTCGAGCACCCAGCGCACCGCGCCGCCCCGCGGAATCGGCACCGCGATCGAGATCAGCTGCTTGCCCGAATACTGGTCCCGATAGATGTTGGACAGCACCGGCAGGTGTTCCTCGATCGCCTTTCTGACATGCGGCTGATTGATCGGCGGCAAATCGCCGCCCAGAGGCAGATCGGTGTTCATCAGCACCGTGCCATTGAGCTCGACCGCAACGATGCTGTCCCAGCCTTCCTTTCGCGCCACCAGCTCCTTCGAATAGCGATAGAACACGTCCATCTCGTTGGTATCGAGCGTCGGAAAATCGCCCAGCAGCCGAAGCTCACGGGTCAGACCGGTGATTTCGCGATCAACCGCAACCGCCAGCGTGTCGACGGTCTGGGTCAGATCACGCCGGGCATTGTCGCTGCCGGTCTGCCAGACGATGAAGAGGAGCCAGAGCGAGAACGCCAGCAGCGGCAGCACCGCCAGGATGGGCAGGCCGGCGAGCAGGATGCGCAGACTGACGCCATGTGGTCGCAGCCGAGTTGGCATACCGTGCCCCTGATGGGTAAAAATGAATTTTACGGGTGAAGGGCGATGCGGCGTCAGGCCTGCCAGACTGAAAATCCCTCGGACCTCAAGCCGTCAGCCAGTTCAATTTCCATCTCGCAGGCCGCCGCATAAGGCATCGGATTGGCCCAGGCATAGAGCTGCGGCAGCAGCCGCATCCCATGTTCCAGAACGAAGCGATTCGCCTTGATACCCGCCTTGTGGCGGGCAAAACGCAGCTCGGGCGTGAGGCCGGTCATGCCGACATACACACACGGCTTGGTCGGATCACGCCCGGGGTTGGCGCGCAAAAATCGCCGGTCGTTCAGGACAACCGGATCGAGCTCGACGACATAGACATGATGGCGATGTCGGGTGCTCATCGCACACCGTCATCAGGCCAATGACGACAGAGACACGGCAGGTTTTTACTTGAGCGCCTTGAAGCGCAGGCGATGCGGCGCCGCCGCCTCGTCACCGAGGCGCCGCTTCTTGTCGGCCTCGTATTCCTGATAGTTGCCGTCGAAGAAGTTCCATTGCGAATCGCCCTCGGCCGCCAGGATGTGCGTGGCAATGCGGTCGAGGAACCAGCGGTCGTGCGAGATCACCATCACGCAACCGGCGAACTCGAGCAGCGCGTCTTCGAGTGCACGAAGGGTTTCGATGTCAAGGTCATTCGAAGGTTCGTCAAGCAGCAGCACGTTGCCGCCGGTCAGCAGGGTCTTGGCCAGATGCAGCCGGCCGCGCTCGCCGCCCGACAGTTGACCGACCATCTTCTGCTGATCGCTGCCCTTGAAGTTGAAGCGGCCGATATAGGCCCGCGACTGCATCTCGAAGCGACCCACGGTCAGGATGTCGGCGCCGCCCGAGAGCTCTTCCCAGACATTCTTGTTGGCAACCAGGGCATCGCGCGACTGATCGACATAGGCCAGCTGCACGGTATGGCCGATGCTCACCTCGCCGGAATCGGGCTGCTCGATCCCGGTGATCATGCGAAAGATGGTCGACTTGCCGGCACCGTTGGGGCCGATGATGCCGACGATCGCGCCGGGCGGCACCTTGAAGCTCAGGTTGTCGACGAGCAGGCGATCACCGAAGGCCTTGCTGACGCCCTTGAACTCGATGACCTCATTGCCCAGACGCTCGGCGACCGGAATGAAGATCTCTTGCGTTTCGTTGCGCGACTGGTACTCATACGAGGAGAGTTCCTCGAAGCGCTGCAGTCGGGCCTTGCTCTTGGCCTGACGACCCTTGGCATTCTGGCGGACCCAGTCGAGCTCTTTCTTGAGCGCTTTCTGGCGCGCCGACTCGGACGACTCTTCCTGCTTCAGGCGGTTCTGCTTCTGGTCGAGCCACGAACTGTAGTTGCCCTTCCAGGGAATGCCATGGCCGCGGTCGAGCTCGAGGATCCATTCGGCCGCGTTGTCCAGAAAGTAGCGGTCGTGGGTGACGCCGACCACCGTGCCCGAAAAGCGGTGCAAAAACTGCTCGAGCCAGTCGACACTTTCAGCGTCGAGGTGGTTGGTCGGCTCATCGAGCAGCAGCATGTCGGGCTTTGATAACAGCAGTTTGCACAGCGCCACACGGCGCTTTTCGCCGCCCGACAAGGGGCCGATCTTGGCATCCCAGGGCGGCAGACGCAGCGCATCGGCGGCCACCTCAAGCTGCTGGTCGAGACTGTTGCCACCCGAGGTGGCAATCACCGCCTCGAGCTCGGCCTGTTCGGCCGCGAGCTTGTCGAAATCGGCATCCGGCTCGGCGTAGGCGGCATACACCTCATCAAGCCGCTGCTTGGCCGAGACGATGTCGCCGAGCGCGCTTTCGACCTCTTCTCTGACAGTCTTGTCGGCATCGAGCTGTGGCTCCTGCGGGAGATAGCCGATCTTGATGCCCGGCATCGGGACGGCCTCCCCCTCGATGTCACGATCGACGCCGGCCATGATCTTGAGGAGGGTCGATTTGCCTGAGCCGTTGACACCGAGCACGCCGATCTTGGCGCCCGGAAAGAAGGACAGCGAGATGTCCTTGAGAATATTGCGCTTGGGCGGGACGGTCTTGCTGACCCGATTCATTGTGTAGACGTACTGGGCCATGGGGCACTCGCTGCGTAAGGCGAAAGGTGGAAACCGCCCATTATCGCTCGGCGGCTGGAATCTGATGAACCACGGCCCGAAAGGCCGATCAGGCCAGCCTCAATCGCCTCGCCATCGCCAACCGTCGTTTTTTTGAAACGCCGATTTAAAATTCAGACACATACCTTTTGTACAATAGAAAAGAATTTTTTTTCAAAACTTTTTTGCGCAAGATCAGTGTCTAAAAAATCTGCGCCTCAACTTCCGTCCCTTCCCGGTCTTTCTGATCGCCAATTTTCCCTTGGAGTAATGACCATGAAACTTGCCGCCTCGGCTGCAATCCTCGCCTCGTTCGCCTTGCCTGGTCTGGCACTTGCCCAGACCTCGACGATTTCGTCGATGACGTCTGATGTCATGTCGGGCTTCTATCCCTCAACGGTCGCTCGCGACGCGGCCGACTGGTACGACGACCGCTGGTATGTCACGCCGTTCGGTTCCTATATTTCGCCCGACAGTTCGCGTCATACCTCGGCTGGCTTTCGCGGTTTCGGCCTGGCGCTGGGCAAGCCGATCAATCCGTGGGTGAACATCGAACTGCGCGCAAGCGGCGAGACCATGAACGCCAAGTCATGGAACTACAACGGTAACGCCAACTTCCCTGGTTACAAGTGGGACAACTGGAGCGTCGAGCTCGACGCTCAGTGGTTCTTCCTGGGTCGTGCCGGCTACAGCCGCGCCAACGGCATCCAGCCCTATGCGGTCGCGGGTATCGGCGCGATCAATGACAAGTCCAGCAGCTCGACCATCTACGGTAACGGCAGCGCAACCAGCTTCATGGGCAGCGCCGGTCTCGGCCTGGTCTGGCCGGTGACCAACTGGGCCCGCGTCGTCGTCGATGCCCGTTATCGCGTCGATGCAAACCAGGGCAATCTCGGACTGCAAAAAGGCAATTTCGGCGACTGGCTGGTCACCGCCGGCGTGCAGATCCCGCTGGGCGCTGTCCCGGAGGTTGCTGCACCGGCTCGGGCCGTCGCGCCGGCACCGATGCCCGCTCCGATGCCAGCACCGGTCGTCGTTGCCCCCCCGGTGATGCCGGTTCCGATGCCAGCCCCTGCACCCGCACCTGCCCCGGTCACCCGCAATTTCGACATTTCGGCTGACGGCATGTTTGCCTTCGATCGTGCCGAACTGTCTGACGTGGGTCGCAACCGCATCAACAATGCACTGACTGAGTTGAAGCAGGCCGGCATCACCGACATCCGCAATGTGCGCATCGTTGGCCATACCGACCCGCTCGGCAGCGACGCCTACAACCAGACGCTGTCGGAAGCTCGTGCCAACTCGGTGAAAAACTATCTGGCCTCGCAGGGCATCGCCTCGAGCGCGATCAGCGCATCGGGCGCCGGCGAGTCGCAGCTGAAAATCACCGAAGCCGATTGCAAAGCCAAAGGCCAGGCACGCACCCGCGCCGCCCTGATCGCCTGCCTCGCCCCTGACCGCCGCGTTGAGGCATCCTTCACCGGCACCGCGATGAATCGCTGATCGTTCAGCATGACCGTGCTCACTCAGAGCACGGTCTTCGCACAACGGGGTCGACGAAAGTTGGCCCCGTTTTTTTGTTCTCGGTGTTTGCACGGTTCATGGCATTCACATCCTTCACAATTGGCGCACACCAACCAATACCCACCGAGAGACCGCATGAATACCGCATCCACACACGCCGAGATTGTCAGCATCGAACGACGCGGGCGCATCGCCATCGTGAGACTCGACCGGCGCGACGGCCGCAATGCCCTGTCGCTTGAGGCCTGCCGCCAGCTCACCCGTGCCGCGCGATCCTTCGACGACGACGCAGATGTTTCAGCCGTCATCCTCACCGGCACCACTGAGGTCTTCAGCCTGGGCGCCGACCTGCGCGACACCGAACTGCAGCAGGCCCGCGAGGCCCGGTTGGCCGAGCGTCGTCTGTCGATGCAGACCGGTGGCAAGATGTGCCGCGCCTGGGAAGAGATGGAGCCGCTGACAATCGCCGCGATCGAAGGATGGTGCGTGGGCGGGGGCGCTGCGATCGTCGCGGCCTGCGATCTGCGGGTGGCCTCGCAGGCCGCGACACTCTATGTCCCCGAGATCGAACGTGGCATGAATCTGTCGTGGGGGGCGGTGCCACGCATTACCCGGCTGGTGGGCCCTGCAAAAGCCAAGCGCGTCATCATCCTGGCCGAAAAGATCAACGCCGAGCAGGCGCTCGACTGGGGGCTGATCGATGAGGTCGCCGCACCCGGCACCACGCTCGATGCCGCACTGGCGCTGGCCGAGCGTGCAGCGAGCATGCCGCCGGTGCAGTTGCGGATGATCAAGCAGTCGATCAACGCCACCAGCGCGGCGCTCGATCGGGCCACCAGTTATGCCGATTTCGATCAGTTCGCCCTGGCAGCCGCCTCAGGCGATTATGCGGAAGGCGTGAAATCGTTTCTGGAGAAACGCCCGCCGCAGTACACCGGCGCATGAGGCGATCAAGGGGCTCTCAAAGGGGCTCAGCGGCCCCGTCCGGATCAGATCTCGGTCGAGTCGAGGCGATAGCCGAAACCGTAGACTGGCAGCAGCTTCCAGCCGGCGGCCGAATCAAGCTTGAGCTTGCGACGCACCCGGCTGACATGCGTGTCGACCGTGCGGGTATCGACTTCAGTCGAAATGCCCCAGACCTGCTCGAGCAGCTTTACACGCGACAGCAGCTTGCCTGAGTTCTGAAACAGATAAACCGCCAGATCGAATTCTTTTTGAGTGAGATCGATCGACGCACCTTCATAGGTGACCGTGCGGCGGTCGCGATCGATTTCGTAAGGGCCAGCCCGCAGCACGCCGACACGGGCATTGCGGGCACGACGCGTGAGCGCCTCCATGCGGGCCAGCAACTCGAGCGACTTGGGGGGTTTGACGATGTAGTCGTCGGCACCCTGGCGAAGCGCAGTGACCACATCGGTTTCGCTGTCACGCGCGGTGACCACGATGACCGGCAGTTCGAGGCCATTACGCTGCCTCACACTCGCGAGAATCTGATCGCCCGACATCTCGGGCAGCATCCAGTCAAGCAGCATCAGATCGAAGGACTCGGTATCGAGCGCATCGATGAAATCCTGTCCTCGCGCAAAGGCCGCAGCGCGGTGCCCGCCGGATTCGACGAGCATCGTGAGGAACTGGCGTTGGAACGAGTCGTCTTCGACGATGGCGATGTGCATGAGGGCTATGCCGATGATTTGCAACCAGTTTGTGACTGTATCAGAGGCCGCCACATCGGCCGTGCCAATTCCTTCCGGATCAGTGCACCCGGGCAGGCCGCGTCAGGCTGAACGCAACACCATATTGTCGCGATGGACCAACTCAGGCTCTTCGACGAATCCGAGCAGTGATTCGATCTCGCTTGAGGCGCGACCGGCGATTCGACGGGCATCGGCCCCGCCGTAGTTGGTCAGTCCCCGCGCGATCTCATGGCCGTCCTGATCGAGGATCGCCACCATTTCACCGCGCTCGAACTCACCACTCACATCGACGACGCCGATCGGCAACAGACTCTTGCCGCCATCGCACAAGGCCGATACCGCGCCGCGGTCAAGCCTGACCGCGCCCCGCAACTGCAGATGGTCAGCGAGCCACTGCTTGCGAGCGGCCAGTCGGGGCGTCTGGGCGATAAAGGCGGTGCCGACCGCCTCGCCCCTGGCCAGCCGCAGCAGGACATCGGGTTCGCGTCCGGAGCAGACCACGCTTGACGCGCCGCCGTTTGCCGCACGCTTGGCGGCCAGCACCTTGGTGATCATGCCGCCGCGGCCGATCGACGAGCCGGCACCACCGGCCATGGCCTCAAGCGCCGGGTCGCCGGCCATCACGCGGCTCATGAGCGTGGCCGCGGGATCGTGGCGCGGATCGGCTGTGTAGAGGCCCTGCTGATCAGTCAGGATGATGAGCACATCGGCATCGATCAGGTTGACCACGAGTGCACCCAGCGTGTCGTTGTCGCCGACCTTGATCTCGTCGGTGACCACGGTGTCGTTCTCGTTGATGATCGGCACGACGCCAAGGCCGATCAGCGTCAGAAGGGTCGAGCGCGCATTCAGATAGCGCGTGCGGTCGGCGAGGTCTTCGTTGGTCAGCAGGATTTGCGCGGTCTGCAGCCCGTGGGTGCGAAAACACGACTCATAGACCTGCGCCAGGCCCATCTGACCGACCGCAGCGGCGGCCTGAAGCTCGTGAATCTCACTGGGTCGCCGCTGCCATCCCAAACGCTTGATGCCTTCGGCGATCGCACCCGATGACACCATCACGACCTCCTTGCCCAGCAAGCGCAACTGGGCGATCTGCTCGCCCCAGATCGAGATCGCCTGCGGATCGAGTCCGCGGCCTTCGTTGGTCACCAATGCCGATCCGACCTTGACGACCAGACGACGGGCATCTCGAACGACGGACGCATCGTTCAGGGAGACATCGGTTTGAGCAGGATTCATCATCGAAAATCGGGCGCGACGTCAAAACGGGGATCACGCTCGGCCGGGTCGGCAGGGCGCTCGCGATGCAGTTCGAGGTGGGTGTAGATCGCCTGACACAGCTCGGTGCAACCTTCACCGGTCAGTGCCGAAATCTCGAAGACCGGGCCCGCAAAGCGCAAGCGCTTTTTGAAGGCAGAAATGATCGCCGCACGCTGCGTGCCGCGTTCACCCGGCTGACCATCGAGGGCATCGAGTTTGTTGAGCACCACCCAGCGCGGTTTTTCGTAGAGCGCCTGATCGTATTTGCGCAGCTCCTTGACCAGTGCCCTCACCTCGACGACCGGATCGCGGTCGGTATCAAAGACCGACAGATCGACCATATGCAGCAGCACTCGGGTGCGCTGCAGATGACGCAGGAACTGATGCCCAAGACCTGCGCCTTCAGCGGCGCCTTCGATCAGGCCGGGCACGTCGGCAATCACAAAACTTTTTTCATCGGCCACCCGCACCACACCGAGATTGGGATGCAGGGTGGTGAACGGATAGTCGGCGATCTTGGGACGGGCGTTCGAGACCTTGGCGATAAAGGTCGATTTGCCGGCATTGGGCATTCCGAGCAGGCCGATATCGGCCAGGACCTTGAGCTCGAGTCGCAACTTGCGCTCCTGGCCCTCGGTGCCGGGTGTCGACTGACGCGGCGCGCGGTTGGTGCTCGATTTGAAATGCAGATTGCCCAAACCGCCGTTGCCGCCCTGCGCGATCAGGGCCCGCTGGCCGTGTGCGGTCAGGTCGATGACCAGCTCACCGGTGTCCTCATCGAGGATCTGCGTGCCGACCGGCATGCGCAGCACGATGTCGTCAGCGCCCTTGCCGTACTGATCGGATCCGCGCCCGCCCTCGCCATTGCGAGCCCGATGCATGCGGGCATAGCGATAGTCGATCAGGGTGTTGATATTGATGTCTGCAATGGCCCAGATCGATCCACCCCGACCACCGTCGCCGCCGCTGGGGCCGCCCTTGGGAATGAACTTCTCGCGGCGAAAAGCGACCGCGCCTTTGCCCCCGTTGCCGGCAAAGACTTCGATTCGTGCCTCATCGATGAATTTCATTTCATTCCCTTCTGATCGGAGTGCTCAGACGAAGCTGCCAACATTGAGCAGCACCAGCACTCCCAGCACCGCAAAGATCCCGGCCGCCACGCGATGAACCAGCGTGATCGGAATCTTGCGGGTGATCTTGTCGCCCAGCAGGACCACCGGCGCATTGGCCAGCATCATGCCGAGCGTGGTGCCGGCAACCACCGACGCCAGTGCATCGTAACGCGCAGCCAGCGCGACCGTGGCGATCTGGGTCTTGTCACCCATCTCGGCCAGAAAGAACACGATTACGGTTGTGCCAAAAACGCCGAAACGCCCATGACTCGTGCTGCTGCCATCGTCGTCAAGCTTGTCGGGCACCAGCATCCAGGCCGCCATGGCCAGAAATGACAGGCCCAGAACCCAGCGCAACACGTCAGCGCCCAACAGATGCTGAACCCAGGTGCCGACCGCAGCGGCCACCGCGTGGTTGAGAACGGTGGCAAACAGGATGCCGGCAATGATCGGCCAGGGTCGCTGAAAGCGCGCCGCCAGCAGCAGCGCCAGCAATTGCGTCTTGTCGCCCATTTCGGCGAGGGCGACGATGCCGGTTGAGACCAGAAAAGCTTCCATGAGACCTGCCCAATGCAAAAGCCCCGCGCTTGCGGGGCCTTAACAAAACCGTCCACAGTGCCGCGCGCCGTAGCGCACGAATATCGCCTCAGCCGCAGAAGCGACTGCCAGAGTCATCGCAATTGGCCACCGTCTGGCGACCAACGAGAATCGAATTGACGTCGCAGCGGTGACTGGGCAGGCAACGATCAGACGGCGGGATCGACGTTGACCGTCTGGTGACGCAGCGGGCCCTTGATCGCGAAGCGGACATGGCCGTCAATCAGGGCAAACAGCGTGTGATCCTTGCCGATGCCGACGTTCAGGCCGGGATGGAAGGTCGTGCCACGCTGGCGCACGATGATCGAGCCGGCATTGATCGCTTCGCTGCCATAGACCTTGACACCGAGTCGCTTCGATTCGGAATCGCGGCCGTTGCGGGTTGAGCCGCCGCCTTTTTTCTGTGCCATGGTGAATTACTCTTTTCGATGACTCATTCGGTAAATCGGGTCGGACCCATCGGCCCGACGACATCGGCCTGGCGAGGTGATCAGGCCGCTGCCTGCGGCAGCTCGGCATTGACCGAGCCCAGCTCGGAGGCAATCTTGCCGATGAACAGCTCGGTGTAGTTCTGGCGATGACCCTGACGTTTCTGGTAGTGCTTGCGACGGCGCATCTTGAAGATGCGAACCTTGTCGCCACGGCCATGTGACAGGACGGTCACCGACACCGACGCACCGGCCACCAGCGGCGAGCCGATGGCGAACTGATCGCCGCTGCCCACTGCCAGAACCTGATCGATCACGAGTTCGGCGCCGACATCGGCGGCCAACTGCTCGACCTTGAGTTTTTCACCAGCCGACACTTTGTACTGCTTGCCGCCGGTTTTGATGACCGCGTACATGATGGAACCTCTGAAGTTTGGTCACTGCCTTAACGACCTATTGTCGGGCAGGGAACCCGAAATATTACAAAATCTGGCCTTGCGGGTCAAGTAGCCGACTGTCAGTCGCACGAATCGCTATACTCGGCGAGACTCAAACCGCCGCTCCCATCGTGCCAGCCCTATCCCTTCCAGCAGATATTGCCGCTGACCTGCTTGAGGTCGATCGAACCATCGGACAGCGTTTGCGATCCGAGGTCGAGCTTGTCAATACCATTGGCAGCTACATCATCGGTTCGGGCGGCAAACGCCTGCGACCGATTCTGGTGCTGCTCTTTGCGCGAGGGCTGGGCTACAGCGAGTCGCACCGGGGTGAATCCCACCATGTACTGCTTGCCGCGGTGATCGAATTCATCCACACCGCGACGCTGCTGCACGACGACGTCGTCGACGAATCCAGACTGCGACGCGGTCGCGAGACCGCCAATGCCAGCTTCGGCAACGCCGCCTCGGTGCTGGTGGGCGATTTCCTCTATTCGCGCGCCTTCCAGATGATGGTCGAGGTCGACCGCATGGCGGTCATGCGGATCCTGGGTGATGCCACCAACATCATTGCCGAGGGCGAGGTCCTGCAGCTCATGAACTGCAATGATCCCGATGTCGACGAGGCGCGCTACCTGCAGGTCATCCGCTATAAAACCGCTCGCCTCTTTGAGGCGGCCGCGCGGCTCGGCGCGGTGCTGGCCGATGCCAGCCAAGAGGTCGAGGAAGCGGCAGCCGAATTCGGGCGCCGCATCGGCACAGCCTTTCAGCTCATCGACGATGCGCTCGACTACTCGGGCGTGACCGCAGATATCGGCAAGAACGTCGGCGATGACCTGCGCGAAGGCAAGCCCACGCTGCCGCTGATCCATGTGATGCAGCATGGCAGTGAGACCGAACGGGCAATGGTGCGTGCGGCCATCGAGCAGGGGCACACCGATCAGTTTGACGCAATCATGGCCGCTGTCACCTCAACCGGCGCGCTCGAATTCACGCGCCAGCGCGCCCGCGAGGAAGCCGACGCCGGGCAGGCGGCACTGGCACTTTTGCCGGAGTCGCCCTACCGGCAGGCTCTCATGACGATTGCCGACATGTCGGTGGCCCGCGACCGCTGACCGGCCACAGGTCCTGCGTCAGCCGCGACGCCCAAGCGTATTGCGCGCCACCACCCATTTGTGAACTTCGGTGGGGCCTTCATAGATGCGCATGAGCCGTGACTCATTGGCCATCTGCTGCAACGGCAATTCCTTGGTCATGCCCATGGCACCGAAGGTCTGCATCGCATGGTCGATCACCTCCCAGGCCATCTCGGTGGCATAAGCCTTGATGATGGAGAGCTGTGTTCGAGCATCCTTGCCCCGATCGAGTCGCCAGGCAGCCTCATAGGTCATCAGCCGCGCCGCATGAATACGGGTGGCGGCGTCGGCGATCCACCACTGGACCGCCTGACGATCGGACAGGTAGGCACCGAAGGTTTTCCGCTGCGGGGCGTACTCGACCATCATGTCGAGCGCCCGCTGTGCGCGTCCGATGCACCAGGCGGCCATCTGCACGCGACGCGAACCGAGCCGCTCCTGCATCGGCGCAAAGCCCTGGCCCTCGACGCCAAGCAGCTGGCCGGCCGGGATGCGGCAGTCATCGAAGGTCACTTCGGCGGTGAAGACGCCGCCCAGCATCGGAATCATCCTGGCGACTTCAAAGCCCTTTGTGCCCTTGTCGACGATGAAAGCAGAGATACCGCCCCGATCGCCGCCGGTGCCATCGGTGCGGGCCATGACGATGCCGAAGTCGGCACGATCCATGTTGCTGATCCAGATCTTGCGACCATTGATCACCCAGTCGCCGCCATCGCGAACCGCGCGGGTGGTCATGCCTGACGGATCACCGCCCGCCCCGGGCTCGGAGATGACGATGGCCGAACTCATTTCGCCGCGCACATAGGGCTCGAGATATTTGCGCTTCTGCTCGGCCGTGGCGGTCCGGCGCAGCATGAGCAGATTGGGCGTGTCGGGCGGAAGGTAGTAATGGACGATGGTGCGGCCCATCTCTTCATTGACGCCGACCATCGCGCTCACCGGCAGATCATGGCCGCCGATGTCTTCCGGCGCATCCAGCCCCCACAGCCCCAGCTCCTGCGAGCGGCGATCGACCTTGTCGCGCTCTGCGGCAGTCAGCGAAATCCCTTCGCCCGCAGCCTCGCGTTTCATCAGTGCCGGCTCAAGCGGGATCAGTTCGTCGCTGACGAAGCGCGCAACCAGATCCTTGATCATTCGGTGTTCTTGCGGAATTTCGAAATCCAAGATGCTTCTCCTCTCTGTGTGGCGACCTGCTTCGAAGGGCAGCTGCGCAATCCGAATCTTAAGCTGCTTCGCAGGAGTCGCTGACAGCCGCGAGATGCGTCTGCTATCATTTCGCCTCTTCGGGTAGCCGTTCTGGCCAATCCGAGTCGGGGTGTAGCTTAGCCTGGTAGAGCGCTACGTTCGGGACGTAGAGGCCGGAGGTTCGAATCCTCTCACCCCGACCAGACTTCCACTTCAAACCAAGTCAGCACCGAGCCGGCTCACCGCCAGTGGCATTCAACGCGACGCTGCCCCTCGGAAAAAGGACTGACATGAAACCGCTGTCGATCGCACTCCTCATCGGGCTGGCGGGCTGCGCCTCCTCGCCCTTGCCACCCGAACTCGCGGACAAGAAATCCTTCGATCAGACCAGCCCCCTGCCCTACCAGGAGGCCTATCGGATCATCTCGCGTCAGATGCGGGTGTGCTACGAGAAGGTCGGCGTGGGCGGTAAAAACGGCTTTGAGGTGGTCTCGAGCATCGATGCAGCCGGGCGAAAGGCCACGATCAATGCCTTTTATTACGGCCTGTTCAGCGGGTCCAACCCGGAAGATTCGAGCCTGAGTCGCAAGGTCACGCTCACACCGGACGGCAACGGCTCAACGATCGTGACCTCGGGCTCCCATTCGAAAAATGTGTATGAAACCCATTTATCGATCCGCTCGTGGCTGTCGGGGGTTCAGACCTGCAACCCGACCAGCCTGTAGGCGCCAGGTCGCCTGACACGCCGTGGTTCACGCGTCAGTGCGTCAGCCTTTGGCCGGATCAACACTCGGTGCAGGCGCATCGAAAGCGAAGGCGAAATAGGCCGCCGCGCCCAGACAGGCAAATGCCGCCAGATAGTTCCAGCTCAGCTTTTCCTTGAGTACCAGCACCGCGAAAACCACAAAGACCGACAGGGTGATTACTTCCTGGGCGATCTTGAGCTGGAATCCGCTGAACTGTCCGTAGCCGTATCGATTGGCCGGCACCGCCAGGCAATACTCGATCAGCGCAATGCTCCAGGACACCAGAATCGCCTTCCAGAGCGGCCAGTCATGACCGAATTTGAGGTGCCCGTACCAGGCAATCGTCATGAAAATATTCGACAGGAATAACAGCACGAGCGTGGTCACTGAAGGATCTCCGGAAAGGGCCATGCGGGTTGAATGACCCGGCCCCGATCGTCGCACAGCGCCCTTCGCCCAGGCTTCCCATCACAAAAACAAAACCGCGCCCGGACGCTGATGGTCCGGGCGCGGCTTTCAGACTCACTGCCGGCGCGCGAGGCGCCGGATCGCAGTGTGGGCGCAGGTCAAACGCCCTGATCAGGGCGCCACGCGCGTCCAGGAGAAAGGACCGAACGAATCGATCGCATTCGCGTTCGATGCATTCGGATCGATCGTGAGCCTGACGTACTCGAGCTTGGTCGTCTGGCCATGCCAGGTAATACGGCGAAGGTTCGGAACGTTGTAGCTCCAGGGCTGATTGAGCCAGGGATCGAATTGTCCATTGCCATAAGTGGACGGCACCGTCGTGGCGGTACACGGCACGGCCGCGGCGTTGGTAGTCGGTTCGATCCAGCAGGGCGCGCCCTTTACCAGCGGAGAGTCGGTGCGATAGACATGGGAGTCGCCATTCATCAGCAGCACGGGTTTGGCAAACAACAGGGTATTCGCCGCGATCTTGTCGATGACGGGCTTGTACTGATAGATGTGGCTGGTGGTCAGATCAGCAGCATTGGTCGGAAAGTTGCCGTCGAAATCCCACATGTCGCCCTGTTCGGTAATGACGATCCCGACAACACCATTGGCCTTTGCCGCAGCAAAGGCGGTGTCGAGCCAGCGAAGATTGGCGGCCATGCGATTGGCGACCTCGTTTTTCTGCGCGTCGGTTTGGGTCGGCGCGCGATACCAGACGTCGTTGTCGTTGTTCGATCCGCCCGGCACATTGACCGTCACGAACAGAACATTGGACTGGATGAACCAGACGTTCTCGACATACTCGGCATCTTTCGGAAAACTCTTGTCGTATTCGATCGCCTGCGAGTGCACCGCATAGCTACCACCACCCAATGCCTTGCCAGGCGTGGCGAAAAAGAGGTCCCGCACCTGCTTGAGATTCGCAATCGGATCGCCGGCGGCGTAGCTCAGGTAGTTGCCGGTCAAGGGATCGGTCAGGTAGTTGATCTGGCCGGTCGCCGAACTGTAGGAGCCGCCGCCCTGCTTGGACTTGTGGCAATCGGCCCACTCGTTATCGCCTGGGACAAAGACCAGCGGTGCCTTGAAGGCCTTCCACTGGGTCGCGATCGTGGTATTGAAACTGACCGTGCAATATTCCTTGCCTGAGTGAATATCGCCACCATGCAGCACAAGCGACACGCCGGTATCGGCGTTGATCGCATTGATGAAGGTCGGCATCGCAGTCAGCTGCGAGGTATCGGTCGGGCCGGTGCCGTAAGGCATGTCGCCGACAACCGCCACCACCGACTTGGTCGCGGGCGCGGTGGGCGTGATGGTTGCAGGGGGAGTCGTAGTGGTGGCGGTCGTACTGCTGTCGCTGCCGCCGCATCCGGCGATGGCGGCCGACAGGCCAAGCGCAAGGAAGGACACTTTGAAGTTTTGCATGGCTCTCATTTGCATTGATGGTCGGATAGCCTTCGGGGATGTCTTTCGATCGGTGACACGATCGCGACATCAAGATGACAAAACGATGACGAGCGGGCGGCTTTCAGCCCTGCCATCCGACCAACATCGGGCGTCGATATACTTCGCGCGGTCGTTCAGAGCCCGCGCGTCCTGGCCCGCGTCTCTGATCGCTTTCTGAGACTCCCGGAAAAATTCATGAGCCGCAGCCTCGCACCTGTCATGCCTTCTGTGTTGCCGATGTCACGGTATGTCACCCCGCTGATCGCCATGGCGAGCGCCGTACTGATCACCGGCTGCGCCAGCGGACCGGCTTCGCTGATCGACACCCGACTGCCTTACAACGAGGCGATCAAGGTGACCACCGAGCAGCAACTGCTGCTCAACATCGTGCGACTTCGCTATACCGACACACCGAGCAGCCTGACCGTCGCCAATGTGACGGCACAGTTTGAAATCGTGAAGCAGCTCCAGCTGACGCCTTTCTTCAGCGCCTCGGGCGCCGAGCCCAACCGCAGCTATACCTCGATCCTCCCGCAGGCCGGCATCAGTTATGCCGACCGGCCGACGATCAGCCTGGTGCCGATCGACGATGCCGACTTCACCCGAAAACTGTTTACGCCGCTGACGGTCGACGGCGTGCTTTATCTTGCCAAGACGACCTGGCCGATCAGCACCGTCTTCCGGCTCTACCTCGAGAACATCAACTGGGTGCCAAATGCCGAGCTGGCGAGCGGCCCGACACCGCGCCTGGCACCGCCCTACTCCAGCTTTTTACGGGGCGTCGAGGCACTCGGCAGACTGCAGACCGAGGGACAGATCGTCTTCGGCACCCAGGAGCAATTCGATCCGGTCAACGACAGCATTCCAGCAGGCAAAGTGGATGCCATGGCCGTCATCGAAGCCGCCAAGAACGGTTTCGAATTCAAATTCAATAAAACCGATGCCAGCGCGACGCTGGGCAAGCGCACGCGTCATCCGATGCTCTTTATCGATCCGAAAGCGCTGGACAGTCCCATCACGAAGGAGTTCGTCAGTGCCTTCATGCTCAAGCCCGGCAAGACCCGGTACGAACTGACCGCCGAGGATGTCGAGCCCTTTAGCTCTGCCGACGACGCGGCGTTCGAGGTCCTCGACATCGAGCCCCGCTCGCTGCTGCAGGCCATGTATTTCGTTTCGCATGGTGTCGAGATTCCGCCCGAACACAGCCAATCGGGGTTTACGCGAACGACCTTTGACCGCAATGGCAATGTGTTCGACTGGGGCCCGGTGACAGCCGGGCTGTTTCAGGCACGCTGGAGCAAGGGCAATTCGCCGCCGGCCAATGCACATGTCTCGGTGCGATACCGTGACTACTGGTTCTACATCGCGGGTGACGATCACGAGAGCAAAGCCACCTTCTCACTGCTGATGGAACTGTCGCGCCTGGACCTGCAGACCCGCACAGGCGATCGGCCGGTGCTGACACTGCCGATCGGTCGATAGTGCTTCGGACTCGATTGAAAAACATTTTTTTTAGACGAACCCTCATGCTTCGCATTTTCACTTTTGTCTTTATCTGGATGATTGCGAGCCCGGCCATCACTTTCGCCCAGAAAGCCGGGTCGGGCGCAGACCAGATTGCCAGTCTCGGCGAGAAAGTCGAGGGCCTGCATACCGAGGGCGAGATTTTCGGATTGCCCGTCAATATTCACGGCCAGACGACCTACATCAATCAGCGTTACAACGCCTTCAATTCGCCGTATCAGGGCATGAACAGTTTGTTGCCCGACCGATCGATAAGCTACACCTGGTCGGGCACCTTGTTTTTTGGTGCTCGCCTTGGAACGGCTACCGACCTCTACGTGAATCCGGAAATCGTCTCGGGCGTTCCGTTCTCGGGTCTGGTCGGTCTCGGGGGCTTCACCAACGGCGAGGCAACCCGGGCACAAGGCGCCACGCCGCATCTTTACTCGGCGCGCGCGTTTGTGCGCCACACGATCAATCAGGGCGGCGGCGAAGAAGTGCTCGAAAACGACGCCAACCAGATCACCCAGACCGTCACCCGCAACCGCATCGTGATTACCGCCGGGCAGTTCGCCACCCTCGACATCTTTGACGACAGCCGCTATGCGAAAGACCCCCGGGTTCAAATGATGAACTGGGGCTCCATGACTCACCTTGCCTATGACTACGCGGCCGATGCCAGAGGCTATGGCTGGGGCCTCGCAGCCGAGTGGTACCTGGACAACTGGACGTTTCGGGCATCTCAGATGACGACGCCGAAGCAGCCGAATGGACTGGCGATTGATCCGGACCTGCTGAACCACTACGGAAGTCAGGTTGAAGCCGAGCGGCGACACCAGATCGCTGATCTGCCCGGCAAGGTCAGCATCCTGGCCTATCGCAACCGCATGATCATGGCCCGATACACCGATGCGACCGCCTATGTCATTGCCAATCATGCCCAGGGCACGCAGGCGGTCACCAAAGTCCGCAATACCGAGCAAATCAAAACCGGCTTGGGCATCAATGCAGAGCAAGCCTTCACGAAGGACGCGGGGGTGTATGTCCGGGCATTCGCTTCTGACGGCCACACCGAAACCATGTCCTTTGCTGAAGCGGACCGGTCTTTATCGATCGGCATGGGCATGAGCGGGGAGCGTTGGGGCCGACCCAGAGATACCGTCGGCGCAGCTGCGCTGATCAATGGCCTGTCGGCAGATCGCAAGGCTTATTTGCAGGCCGGGGGCATCTCGAATTTTGTCGGCGACTACTTCAGCCCGACTCAAACCATTTCATACAAACCCGAGCAGATCGCCGAGTTGTATTTCAATGCGCTGGCGACCAGGAATGTTCTGATGGGCATCAACTTCCAGCACATCATCAATCCGGCCTATAACTCGGCCCGCGGCCCGGTCAATGTCATGTCTTTCAGAGTGCACGCCGAGTTCTGAATACCTGGCCAAATCAGGCCTGCCAAGACGGCTCAATCGGCATGTTTTCGATCCCCGCGGCTGAACAACCCCAGGCGTCTGCCGGTGCGGGTTTCAGGTCTAATACATGACGAACCCGCCACGGACGGCCGCCATGCCTGCTTCGCACGATCACCTGCACGACCATTCCCATGATCACGCCCATGCGCCTGCGCAGCCTGGTGTCTGCGGCATTGCACGCACCGGCACGTTTGATGCACCGGCTTTCGAGCGCGCGATCGGCGACATGCTGCGGGCCTGCGGACTGACCACCGAATCGACCCACATGAGTCGCACCGCCGAGCGCGTGCGCGAACTGTGGCAGCGCCGCCTGCTGGGCGGCTACGACCTCGATCCGGCGACCGCTCTCGGGGACGGTTTTGCCGATTCGCGCACCGACCTGATCGTGATCCGCGGCATTGCGGTTCATGGCATCTGCCCGCATCACCTGGTGCCGTTTCGCGGTGTCGCCCATGTCGGTTATCTGCCGGGCGGGCGGCTGCATGGCTTCGGGCGGATCGCGCGGATGGTCGATGCCATCGGTCACCGCTTCACCTACCAGGAATGGATGACCCGTGATATCGCCGATGCGCTGGTGACCCACGGGCAGGCCAGTGGTGCGGCCTGCGTCATCGAAGCCGAGCAGCTGTGCCTGCTGCTGGGCGAAGACCGGCGCGGCGACGAGCGGGTGGTGACCCAGTCGTTTCGCGGCGCCTTTGAGCACTCGGACCGCGACCGCGCAGAATTCCTGCGAGCGATCGCTGGGTCGGGCCGCTGAGCCGCGCTGGCGCGCCTATTCTCCGGCGCGAATATTGTTTTCCTTGACCACCTTGGCCCATTTGACCGACTGCTCGTCGATGAATTTGCCGAAGGCCTCAGGCGTAGACGCCACGATGTTCATACCCTGATTGGCCATTTTTTCGCGCATCTGCGGATCACGCAGCAGCTTGGTGACCTCGGCATTCATGCGCGCGATGATGGCCGGCGGTGTCTTGGCAGGCGCCAGGATGCCCCACCAGGCGGTGGCTTCGAAGCCGGGCAGGCCCTGCTCCGAGACGGTCGGGACATTCGGCAGCACCGGATCGCGCGTGGTGGTGGTCACCGCCAGCGGGACCAGCACACCGCTTTTGATGTGCGGTGCAAACAGGGCAATGCTGCCGATGGCCACCGGCACATGGCCGCCGATCGCATCCTGGACCAGCGGGCCGCCGCCCTTGTAGGGCACATGCGTCGGCGTGAATCCGCCCTGCACGCCCATCGTGGTCATGGCCAGGTTGGCAAGGCTGCCCGAACCGATGGTGCCGTAGTTGGGCAGTCCGGGTGTGGCCTTGGCTGCGGCCAGCAACTGGCTGAAGGTCTTCCAGGGCTGACTCGAATGCGCGGTAATGACCATTGCACCGGTGGCAATCAGCATCACCGGCGCCAGATCGTTGCGGGTATCGAAGGGCAGATTCGGAATCAGGCTCGGATTGACCGCATGCGAATCGAACACCAGCACGAAGGTATAGCCGTCGGGGGCCGACTTGGCGACCTGACCGGTGCCGAGCGAGCCGCCGCCGCCGGCGCGGTTCTCGACGATGATCTGCTGACCGAGCGCCTGCGACAGGCCGGGGGCCAGCTGGCGGGCCAACAGATCGGTGGTGCCACCGGGCGGGAACGGCGAGACCATCCTGATCGGACGGCTCGGCCAGCTGTCGGACTGTGCGCTGGCAGCACTCGGCAACACGATGGCCGCAGCGCCGATGAGCGCGGCAAGCAGTGAACGGACAAAATGGGTCATAGCGGCTCCGATGGCTCGGGAATCAGGCAGAGGATTGAGGGCGAGGGGGACTGCCGCGCAGTGTAGCCCGAACGAAAATCGGATTGCACGGCTTGACCCTTCCCCGCTCATCGCGAAGAATCGGCCAGATGAATTCAGAGGGCGCGCCGATCTGCCAGCACGACCCATCCCTGCGCAAACCCACGCGCCTGCGTTTCGGAGACACCCGCACCATGATCCAGATCGAACCCAGCGGCGCTGCCTGCGGCGCGCATATCAGGGGGGTCGACCTCTCCTCGCCCCTGTCGGCCGACACTGCAAACGCGATCCGTGCCGCCTGGCTCGCCCACGGCGTGGTGGCCTTCCCGGATCAGACAATGTCGATCGAAGATCTCGAGCGCTTCACGCTCGTGCTCGGTCCGCGCGGCGAGGACCCTTACATCGCGCCGATTCCGGGCCATGCGCATGTGGTCGAGATCCGCCGCGAGCCCGACGAAAAAGCACCGATCTTTGCCGAGAATTTTCATTCGGACTGGAGCTTCCTGCCAATACCGCCGGCGGCGACCGCGCTCTACGGCACGATCATCCCGCCCCAGGGCGGCGACACGCTCTTTGCCTGCCAGTACGCCGCCTGGAACGCACTGCCCGATGAGATGAAAGCGCGTCTGAGCGGCCTGTCGGGCATCCATTCGGCGCGCCGCGGCTATGCGAAAGACGGCTTTTACGGCGAGAAAGACCGCGCCAAAGGCCGCTCGATGGCGATCCGCTTCGATGACAGCGCGATGCGCACCCGTCAGCATCCGATCGCCCGGGTGCATCCCGAGACCGGTCGCACCGCGCTCTTCGTGAGTCCGGGCTACACCATCGGCATCGAGGGCATGTCCGAAGACGAATCGACGCCGCTGCTCGAGGCGCTCTACCAGCATCAGAAAAAGCCCGAATTCATCTACCGGCATCGCTGGCAGCCCGGCATGCTGCTGGTCTGGGACAACCGCTGCCTGGTTCATGCCGCCACCGGCGGCTATGAAGGTCACCGTCGTCTGCTGCACCGGATCACGATTGGCGAACGCGCTGCACCGTCTGCCGGCACAGCGAGGGGTGTTTCCCTGAATGCATCCTGATGAACACTGAAAGCCTGCTGCCCGGCGTGTAGCATTGCCGGCAGCAATGTCGCGCGCATGGAGAGCAGCATGACGGGCAAGTCGTTCACACCACTGCGCAACAAACTCATTCCGATCCTCGGGCTGCTCGGCGTGCTGCTGCTGGCTGGCGGCTGCGCAAGGCCGGTGGTTGGCGGACCGAGCAGCGAGCCTGCCCGCGAGGGCCCGATGATCGCCACGCTGCGCAGCTATCGACTCGAGATGAAAGAGGGACAGGTGGTCGAGGTCAGACTGCCGAGCAACCCCTCGACCGGCTACCGCTGGGTCATGATCGAGCCGATGCCGGTGGTCGTCGCAGCGCTTTACGACGCGGCCTATGTGCCGGGCCGCAACGATGTCGTCGGATCGCCGGGCGAAGAGCGCTGGACCTTCGTCGCGGTCAAGTCGGGCTCAGGCATCCTGCGCTTCGAATATCGCCGCCCCTTCGATGCACCGACGGTCGCGCCGGCACAGCGAGCCAGCTACCTGTTTGAAGTGCGCTGAAGTTGATGCACTGAGCAAAGTCCACGACGATGGCTTCTTCCCCGATCACAGGCGTGGCGCTTGCCTCCGTCGCCGACATGCGCCAGAAAATCCGTCGGCGCAGCAAACTCAAGGGCCGTCAGACCGACGATCAGGCGCTGACCGAGCTGCGTGCCCTGATCGGCCACCGGCCGCATCGGCGCGATCTGCTGATCGAGCATCTGCATCGGCTCAATGATGAATATCGGGGGCTGCACGATCGTCATCTGGTGGCGCTTGCCGCCGAGATGTTGATACCGATGGCCGAGGTCTACGAGGTCGCGACCTTCTATCACCACTTCGAGGTGCTCAAGGACGATGCCGCCGCGCCGGCCCTGACCGTGCGGGTCTGCGAGGGGCTGAGCTGCGAACTCGCCGGCGCGCCCGCGCTGCTCGCAGGTTTGCCGCAGGTGCTGGGGCGAGACGATATCCGGATCATCGCTGCGCCCTGCGTCGGCCGTTGCGAACAGGCGCCGGTGGCGATCGTCCATCAGCATCCGGTGCCCCGCGCAAGCCTTGAGGCCATCGAGCAGGCGGTGGCCCAGGGCGCCATCAGCCATCCTGGCGCCGCCGGCAGCGCCGCCTTCGATGCGGCAGCGCTGGCGCAGCAGCCGGTCACCGACAGCCGGTCGCAGAACCTGATCGCCCCCGACTATGTCGGCTTCGAGACTTATCTGGCGCAGGGCGGCTATGCGCTCGCCCAGGCGATCGCACAGGGCCGTCACGACCCGCAAGTGCTGATCACCACCATGGAAGACTCAGGCCTGCGCGGCCTGGGCGGCGCGGGCTTTCCGGCCGGTCGCAAATGGCGGATCGTGCGCGGGCAAGCCGGCCCAAGGCTGATGGCGGTCAATATCGACGAGGGCGAGCCGGGCACCTTCAAGGACCGGACCTATCTCGAACGTGACCCCCATCGCTTTCTGGAGGGCATGCTGATCGCGGCGATGACGGTCGGCATCGAGGCCTGCTACCTCTATCTGCGCGACGAATACCACGGCTGCCGGGCGATACTGCAAAACGAGATCGCCCGCCTGCAGGCCGATCCGCCCTGCCCTTTGCCGCGCATCGAGCTGCGCCGCGGCGCGGGTGCCTACATCTGCGGCGAAGAGTCGGCGATGATCGAGAGCATCGAAGGCAAGCGCGGCGAACCTCGCATGCGTCCGCCCTATATCGCCGAAGTCGGCCTCTTCGGGCGGCCGACGCTCGAACACAATTTCGAGACCCTCTTCTGGGTGCGCGACATCATCCAGAAGGGCGCTGCCTGGTTCAGCGGATTCGGTCGCCACGGCCGACGTGGTCTGCGCAGCTTCAGCGTCAGCGGTCGGGTGCGTGAGCCCGGGGTCAAGCTGGCGCCGGCCGGCATCACCGCGCGCGAACTGATCGACGAATACTGTGGGGGCATGCTCGAGGGGCATACCCTCGCAGCCTATCTGCCGGGCGGGGCATCGGGCGGAATCCTGCCGGCTCGCATGGCCGATATTCCGCTCGACTTCGACACGCTGCAGCCCCACGGCTGCTTCATCGGATCGGCCGCAGTGATCGTGCTCAGCCAGCACGACCGTGCCCGTGATGCCGCGCTCAACATGATGCGATTTTTCGCCGACGAGAGCTGCGGCCAGTGCACGCCCTGCCGCGTCGGGACCGCCAAGGCGGTGCAACTCATGCAGGCGGCCGCCTGGGACCATCCGACCCTTGACGATCTCAATGCGGTGATGGCCGATGCCTCGATCTGCGGGCTGGGCCAGGCCGCGCCCAACCCGATCCGCTGCGTTCAGACCTACTTTGCGGATGAAGTCAGCGGCGATCGAGCAATCTGACCATGACCGATCGTATTCCCGTCAGTTCGTCCGCTGGTTCGTCCGCTGGTTCGACGATGATTTCGGCGGCCGGTTCGCACGACAGCAAGCCTGACTCGGCGGCAGCAACGCTGATCCCGACCATTGCCTTCACACTCGACCAGTCCCCGGTCCATGCCTTCGAGGGCGAGACCATCCTCAAGGCGGCTGAGCGCTGCGGTGTCAACATCGCCCGCCTCTGCTACAAGGATGGCTACCGGGCCGACGGCAATTGCCGAGCCTGCGTGGTCGAAATCAAAGGTGAGCGCACGCTTGCACCAAGCTGCTGCCGCACGGTCACCGCCGGCATGCAGGTCGAGGTCGACAGCGCGCGTGCGGTGCGCAGCCGCAAGATGATCCTCGAGATGCTGCTGTCCGACATGCCCGATACCGGCTACAAGTGGGACGAGCAGGACCCGTCGTTGCAGCATGGCGAACTCAGCCAGTGGGCCGATCGCATGGATGTCACCGTGCGACCCGCGCTCAAGGCGCTGCGCCGCGAGCAGCCGGCAGCCGACCTGTCGCATCCGGCCATGGCGATCAACCTCGATGCCTGCATCCAGTGCACGCGCTGCGTGCGCGCCTGCCGCGAAGAGCAGGTCAACGATGTGATCGGCTATGCCCTGCGCGGCGCGCACAGCGAGATCGTGTTCGATCTGGCCGACCCGATGGGCGAGAGCACCTGCGTGGCCTGCGGCGAATGCGTGCAGGCCTGCCCGACCGGCGCGCTGATGCCCAAGACCCTGATCGGCAGCCAGGCCGTTGATCGCAAGGTCGACTCGGTCTGCCCCTTCTGCGGGGTGGGCTGCCTGCTGACCTACAAGGTCCGGGACAACCGGATCGTCAGCGTCGATGGTCGCGACGGACCGGCCAACCACGACCGGCTGTGCGTCAAGGGCCGTTTCGGCTTTGATTATGCGCACAGCCCGCAGCGCCTGACCGTGCCGCTGATCCGCCGGACCGACGTCGCGAAAGACCCGGAGATGCTTTCTTCGCTCAACCGCGACAGCGCCGATTGGTCGAGGGTCTTTCGGCCGGCCTCCTGGGACGAGGCGCTGACGCTTGCGGCCGGGCGGCTCAAGGATCTGCGCGATACGCATGGCCCGAAGTCGCTCGCCGGTTTCGGCTCGGCCAAGGGCAGCAACGAGGAGGCCTATCTGTTCCAGAAGCTGGTGCGTACCGGCTTTGGCTCGAACAATGTCGACCACTGCACCCGGCTGTGCCATGCATCGAGCGTGGCCGCGCTGCTCGAAGGCGTGGGCTCGGGCGCGGTGAGCAACCAGGTCAACGATGTCGAACATGCCGACCTGATCTTCGTGATCGGTTCGAACCCGACCGCCAATCATCCGGTGGCCGCAACCTGGATGAAGAACGCGGCCAAGCGGGGCGCCAAGATCGTGCTCGCCGACCCGCGCATCACCGACATCGGCAAACACGCCTGGCGCACTCTCCAGTTCAATGCCGACACCGATGTCGCGATGCTCAATGCGCTCATCCATGTGGTGATCGATGAAGGGCTGGTCGATCAGGCCTTCGTTGCCGAGCGCGCCAGCAACTTTGAGGCCCTGCGCGAGACGGTCAAGGCCTACAGCCCCGAGGCGATGGCGCCGATCTGCGGCATCCCGGCCATCACTCTGCGCGAGGTGGCGCGCGCCTTTGCGACCGCCCGCGGCGCGATGATCCTGTGGGGCATGGGCGTGAGCCAGCATGTGCACGGCACCGACAATGCCCGCTGCCTGATTGCCCTGGCCACGATCACAGGCCAGATCGGCAAGCCCGGCTCAGGGCTGCATCCGCTTCGCGGCCAGAACAATGTGCAGGGCGCGAGCGACGCCGGCCTGATCCCAATGATGTTCCCCAACTACCAGCGCGTCACCGACACGTCGGCGCATGCCTGGTTCGAGGCCTTCTGGAACACGACGCTGGACGACCAGCCCGGCTATACCGTGGTCGAGATCCTGCACAAGGCGCTGGCCGACGACAGCGATCCGCACAAGATCCGCGGCATGTACATCATGGGCGAGAACCCGGCCATGAGCGACCCCGACCTGAACCATGCGCGTCATGCCCTGGCCAGCCTCGAGCATCTGGTGGTGCAGGATATCTTCATGACCGAGACCGCCTGGCTCGCGGACGTGGTGCTGCCGGCTACCGCCTGGCCCGAAAAGAACGGCACGGTCAGCAATACCGACCGCATGGTGCAGCTGGGCAAGCAGGCGATCACGCCGCCCGGGCAAGCCCGCCCCGATCTCTGGATCATCCAGGCGATTGCCCATCGCATGGGGCTGGACTGGCACTACGGGACGGCCACCCCCGATCTCGCCGGCGACGTTGCCAATGCGGCCGCAATCGAGGCGGTGGCCAGTGCAGGCGTGGCGCAGGTCTATGAAGAGATGCGCCAGGCGATGCACACCTCGATCGCCGGGATCAGCTGGGAGCGGCTGCAGCGCGAATCGAGCGTGACCTATCCCTGCCTGACGGAAGACGACCCGGGTGCGCCGACGGTGTTCATGACGCGCTTCGATACCGTCGACGGGCGCGTCCATCTGGTGCCGGCCACGCTCATTCCGGCCGACGAGCGACCGGACGCCGACTATCCCTTCGTGCTGATCACCGGTCGCCAGCTGGAGCACTGGCATACCGGCAGCATGACGCGACGGGCCAGCGTGCTCGATGCGATCGAGCCGATCGCCACCGCATCACTGTGCGGTGCCGACATGGCGGCGATGGCACTGCAGACCGGCGACCCGATCACCGTCAGGTCGCGACGGGGAGAAGTCAGCCTGAGTGTGCGCCGCGACGACGGCGTGCCGCCCGGAACGGTCTTCATCCCCTTTGCCTATCACGAGGCTGCCGCCAACCTCATGACCAATTCGGCACTCGACCCGGTCGGCAAGATTCCGGAGTTCAAGTACTGCGCCGTGGCGATCCGCCCCGGTGGCGACATCGCCGCCACGCAGGGCTACCGCGTCGACACGCCGGCGGTGGTTCAGCGGCCGTAGACCTTGCCGAACAGCACCCAGCTCTTGCCGTCCCACTTCTGAAGCTGCTGGCGCTCAATCGGGAAGAAATCATCCGGACTGGTCTTGACGTTCACGCCGGGCAGCAGCATCGGCAGCTTCAGATCAAGGTTGGCCGCCTGCTTCATGACGTTTTCGCGGGTCAGGTTGTTGCCGGATTTTTTCAGCACCTCGACCAGGGTCTGCGCCGCGCAGTAGGCATAGACATTGTTGGAGTCCTTGATGTCGCCCGACGGGTAGTACCTCTGCATCCAGACCAACCAGTCGTTGTACTCGGGCGTGCCGCCCCAGCTCGGATCGGTCGGATCCTTGAGGTAGTAGGCGGTGATGACACCGGTCGCATTGTCGACACCCGCCGGAATGATCACCGACGCTACCGAGGACGACACGCCGTTGAGGTAGTGCGTCGGCTTCCAGCCGATTTCGGCCGCCTTCTTGATGGCCTGGGCGGCAAACTTCGGGATCGTGATGTTGAAGAAGGTATCGGCACCTGATGCCTTGAGCTCGACCATCTGGCTGTCGATCGTGGCGTCGGTCGACTCGTAGGTCAGCTTCTTGATGATCATGGTCTTGGCCTTGTCGCCAAGCCCGTCTTCGAAGCCCTTCAGGTAGTCGCGACCGTAGTCGTCGTTCTGATAAATGATTGCGATCTTTGCGTTGGGCTTGGTGTCCAGGATGTGCTGGGCATAGATCTTGGCTTCCGACTGATAGCTCGGCTGCCAACCCATCGTCCAGGGGAAGTCCTTGGGCTCGCCCCACTTGGTTGCGCCGGTCGCATTGAAGAGCTGCGGCACTTTCTTCTGATTCATGTACTTGTGAATCGACGAATTGGTCGGCGTGCCAAGCACATTGAAGATCAGCAGCACTTCGTCCTGCTCGACCAGCTTGCGGGCCATCTCGACCGTCTTGGCCGGGTTGTAGCCGTCGTCATACGACACCCAGACCAGCTTGCGTCCGTTCACGCCGCCTTCAGCATTGACCTTGTCGAAATAGGCCTTGATGCCCTTGCCGATCGTGCCGTAGGCCGACGCAGGACCAGAATAGGGGCTGATCCCGCCGATCTTGATCTCCTTGTCGGAGGCGCCGTCGTCGTACTTCTTCTGGGCGAATCCTGCCCGGGAAACCAGCAGCGCACCGGCAGTGGCCGCTGCAGCCTTCAAAAAATGGCGTTTCATGGTTGTCTCCTTCAAGAGATATGAAAAGGCCCCGCCACCGAGGCGAGGCCTAATTGATCACGGTCGCGCAAAACTCCGCGACCGTGAATGGACGACCCGCTCAGCGACCGAGCGTCTTGCCCGACAGGGCCCAGGTCTTGCCGTCCCAGGTGGCAACCTGCTCGCGCTCGATCGGATAGAAGTCATCGGCGCTGGTCTTGACATTCACGCCCGGCAGCAGCATCGGCAGATTCATGTCGAGGCTGGCTGCCTGCTTCATGATGTTCTCGCGGGTGAGGTTGTCGCCGCACTGCTTGAGCACCTGAACAATGCCCTGAGCCATGGTGTAGCCAAAGACATTGAAGTTGTCCTTGATATCACCACCGGGATAGTACTTCTGCATGAAGGCCAGCCAGTCCTTGTACTCAGGGGTGTTGAACCACTGACTGTCGGTCGGGTCCTTCAGGTAGTACACCGTCAGAATACCGAGGCTTGCCTCTGCGCCGGCGTTGTTCATGACCGCGGCCGGCGAGTTGGACACGCTGTTGAGATAGTGCTGCGGCTTCCAGCCGATCTCGGCCGCCTTCTTGATCGCCTGCGCGGCGAACTTGGGCGTGGTGACGTTGTAGAACACGTCGGCGCCCGAGGCCTTGAGCTCGACCATCTGGCTGTCGATGGTCGGATCAGTCACCTCATAGGAGACCTGCTTGATGATCATGGTCTTAGCCTTCTCGCCCAAGCCATCGACGAAGCCCTTGAGGTAGTCTTTGCCGTAATCGTCGTTCTGGAAAAGGATCGCAACCTTGCCATTGGGTTTGGTCTCGAGCAAGTGCTGCGCGTAGATCTTTCCTTCGGCCTGATAGGTTGGCTGCCAGCCCATGGTCCAGGGGTAGTTCTTGGGGTCGCCCCATTTGGTGGCACCGGTCGAGACAAAGAGCTGCGGCACCTTCTTCTGGTTCATGTACTTCTGGATCGCGCTGTTGGTCACCGTACCCAGAATGCCGAAGGTGGCAATCACCTCATCTTCTTCAACCAGTTTGCGCACCTGCTCAACGGTCTTGGCAGGGTTGTAGCCATCATCGAGCGTGATGAACTTGATCTGCCGGCCATTGACACCGCCCTCGGCATTGACCTTCTTGATGTAGGCATCAATTGACTTGCCGATCGTGCCGTAGGCCGAGGCATTGCCGGAATACGGCATGGTGTTGCCGATCTTGATTTCCTTGTCGGTCGCGCCGACGTCGTACTTCTTTTGCGCGAAGCCTGTCCGAGAAACCAGCAATGCACCAGCACCGGCCGCAGCCGCTTTCAGAAAGTTGCGTTTCATGGGTGTCTCCTCCAGAAAATTAAAAAACGGGCTCTGCGTCATAAGACGCAGAGCCCGGTCAATGCAGTCGCACTTCAGGTGAGGCGACCATCATTTTTTGATAGCCAGTTCAGCGGCCAAGCGTCTTGCCCGACAGCAGCCAGGTCTTGCCGTTCCAGGTAACGATCTGCTCGCGCTCGATCGGCGCGAAATCATCAGCACTGGTCTTGACGTTGACACCAGGCAGCAGCATCGGCAGGGTCATGTCGAGGCTGGCAGCCTGCTTCATCAGGTTCTCGCGGGTGAGGTTGTCGCCGCACTGCTTGAGCACCTGGATGAAGGTCTGAGCGGTCGAATAACCGAAGACGTTCAGGTTGTCCTTCAGATCGCAGCCGGGGCAATACTTCTGCATGAAGGTCAGCCACTCCTTGTACTCCGCCGTGCTCTGCCACTGGGTGTCGGTCGGGTCCTTGAGGTAATAGACCGACATGATGCCAACGCCGTTTTCTGCACCAGCGGTGTTCATCACGGCACCTGCCGAGTTGGACACGCTGTTCAGATATTGCGTCGGTTTCCAGCCCATCTCGGCGGCCTTCTTGATCGCCTGAGCCGCGAATTTCGGCGTGGTGACGTTGAAGAAAATATCGGCGCCGGTTGCCTTGAGCTCAACCATCTGACTGTCGATCGTCGGATCAGTCACCTCATAGCTCAGCTGCTTAACGACCATGGTCTTGTACTTGTCGCCCAGGCCGTCCTGCAGACCCTTCAGATAGTCTTTGCCGTAGTCGTCGTTCTGGTACAGGATCGCGATCTTGCCGTTGGGCTTGGTCTCGAGGATGTGCTGAGCATAGATCTTGGCTTCGCCCGAGTAGTTGGGCTGCCAGCCCATGGTCCAGGGGAAATTCTTGGGATCTGCCCATTTGGTGGCGCCGGTGGCCGAGAACAGCTGCGGCACCTTCTTCTGGTTCATGTACTTGTGGATCGCCGAATTGGGCGAGGTGCCGAGCACGCCAACCAGAGCGAACACTTCGTCTTCCTCGACCAGCTTGCGGGCCTGCTCGACGGTCTTGGCCGGGTTGTAGCCGTCATCAAGACTCACGAACTTGATCATGCGGCCATTGACACCGCCTTCGGCATTGACCTTCTTGAAATAGGCATCCATCGACTTGCCAATGGCGCCATAAGCCGATGCAGGACCCGAGTACGGCATGATGTTGCCAATCAGGATCTCTTTGTCGGTGGCACCCGAGTCGTACTTCTTTTGCGCCAGGGTGGCGCCGGAAAACAGGGCCGCGGTCAGTCCAGCCAGGGCCACGGTCAAAAACTTGCGATTCACGATTGACTTCCTCCAACGGGTTGCGGTGCAGCTGACGAGACCACGGGTGCGGTATCGACAGATCGGGTGTCGGACCGGGCCGGCCGTAGCCAACCCCAGATCCGTTTCACTAATCCTGCCGTGCCATCAGGCATCGCGTACATGAGCAGGATCAGGAAAACACCATAAATCGCCCACGGGGCCGATTTGGAAATCTCGTCGGCAAAGTTGGGCACGAACTGGATGAAGATCGCGCCGGCGATCGCACCGGGAATCGATGCCAGACCGCCCACCACCACGCCGACCAGGAAAGTGATCGACAGGAAGGAGGTAAAGCTGTCGGGCGACACGAAGGCCACGGCCGAGGCAGACAGCGCACCCGCCACGCCGGTGAAGGCCGCCGACACACCGAAAGCGAGCGACTTGTAGACCGGCAGGTTGATGCCCATCGCCGATGCGGCAATCGGATGGTCACGGATGGCGACCAGCGCCCGGCCGACCCGGCCACGCAGCAATCGCCACGCGATCAGGAACATGATCAGCGTGACCAGCAGAATGTAGAAGTAGAGCCAGCGGTCGGACGACAGGGGCTGGCCCAGGAAACGGAACTCGAATGGCGGCTCGGGTTTTGACAGCACGATGCCCTGAACGCCGCCGGTCCATTCCTCGATGTGCTTGTACTTGAGCATCTGCGGCACGGCGAGTGCCAGCGCGAAAGTGGCGAGCGCCAGATAGTGCCCCCCCAGTCGCAGGGCCGGAAAGCCCATCAGATAGCCGAATGCGAAGCAGGCCACCGCGGCAAACGGCAACGTTGCCCAGTAAGGAATTCCGGCGCGATCCATCAGGATGGCTGCGCTGTAAGCCCCGATGGCATAAAACGCGCCATGACCCAGCGAGATCTGGCCGTTATAGCCGGTGAGGATGTTCAGGCCCAGCACGGCGATCGCATAGATCATCACCATGTTGAACTGGAAAACCCGGAAGTTCTTGACCAGGAAGGGCAATACGCACAGCGCCGCGAGCAGCACCACACCACCGATCCAGATCCATTTGCGATTGGCGTTGTCGTTCATACGCGGGTCACCACGGCTTTGCCGAACAGGCCGTTCGGTTTGAGGGTCAGAGTGCCGACAATCAGAATGAGCGCGACTGTCAGTTTAAGTTCGGTACCGATGACATAGGCACCGAGAAGATTCTCGAGGACGCCGACGATGAAGCCGCCGATGACCGCGCCCCAGGCATTGTCGATACCACCCAGCAGGGCGGCCGCAAAACCGTAAAGCAGGATGCCGGCCATCATGTTGGGATCAAGGAAGACGATCGGGGCAACCATCATCCCGGCGATCGCACCGATCGCGGCCGCCAGGCCCCAGCCGACGCCGAGCATCCAGGACACCCGGACACCGACCAGCTTGGCTGAGTCGGGGTTCTGAGCCGCAGCGCGCATCGCCAGGCCGATCGGGGTGAAGCGGAAGAAGGCGTAGAGCGCCGCCAGCACGACCAGCATGACCGCCACCGAACCGAACTCATGAGCCGAGAAAAACTGCGTCTCGATGCCGGTGCCTTTCGGAAACGGGCTCGGGAAGGACTTGATGGTGTGATCGAAGATCATGCCGGCGAGTGCATTGAAGATCACCAGCAGACCGACGAAGACAATCACGTTGGTCAGCACAGGCGACTTTTCGACCGGCTTGAGGATGATCCGCTGAATCAGCAGGCCGCCCAGGAAGGAAATGGCCACCGTGGCGAAAAACGCGCCCCAGTAAGGCCAGCCTGAATTGATGAGTGCCCAGGCAATGAAAGTGCTGAAGGTCGCCATCTCGCCCTGGGCGAAATTGATGTGGTGAGTGGCCTGGTGAATCATGACCAGCGCGAGTCCGACGGAGGCATAGATGCATCCGTTGGAAATGCCGGCAAATATCTGGTGAAGGAGGGCTTCCATCGTCTCTTTTCGCTCTGTTTGCTCTGTTTTCTGCGGAAGGGGATCGGTCGCTTGGATCAGTAACCGAGATAAACCCGACGGACGGTCTCGTCATTCCTGATCTGCTCGCTCGGACCGGAAATCACGATCCGGCCGGTCTCGAGGAGATAGGCATGGTTGGCAAGTCCGAGCGCCAGACTGGCGTTCTGCTCGACCAGCAGCATGCTGACTTTTTCTTCCTCGTTGATCTTGCGCATGATGCGGAAGATCTCGGCGACGATCAGCGGGGCCAGTCCAAAGGACGGCTCATCGAGCAGCAGCAGACGGGGGCGCAGCATCAGCGCGCGGCTGATCGCCAGCATCTGCTGCTCGCCGCCCGACAGCGTGCCGGCCTGCTGGTTGCGACGCTCTTTCAGTCGCGGAAAGCGGTTGTAGGCACGCTCGATGTCGAGCGCCACTTCGGCGCGATCGCGCCTCACATAGGCGCCGAGCTTGAGGTTTTCCTCGACCGACAGCGCCGTGAAGGTGCCACGGCCGTCAGGCACGTGGGCCACGCCCATGCGCACGACCGATTCGGTCGACTTGCCGACCACCTGCTGGCCATCGAACAGGATGCTGCCGCTGGTCTTGACCGCCTGACAGATTGCCCGAAGGGTGGTGGTCTTGCCGGCGCCATTGGCACCCAGGATGGCGGTGATTTGCCCCTGGGCCAGCGAGAAGTTCATGTCGTAGAGGACCTGGGTCGCGCCGTAGGAGGCGTTCAGGCCTTTGACTTCAAGGAGTTCAGGCATCTTCCGGTGCTCCGAGGTAGGCAGCGATCACTTCCGGATGCTGCTGAATTTCAGCCGGTGTGCCTTCGGCAATCTTCTTGCCGAAATTGATCACGACGACCTTCTGCGATACCGCCATCACAAGACTCATGTGGTGCTCGACCAGCAGCACCGTGATGCCCAGACGATCGCGGACATCGTTGATGCGCTCTTCCAGGCCGGCCATCTCGTCGTGGTTCAGGCCGGCGGCGGGCTCATCGAGCAGCAGCAGCTTGGGGTCGGACGCCAGCGCCCGGGCCATCTCGACCCGCTTCTGGATGCCGAAAGGCAGATCGCCCACCAGACGCTGCGAATAGGGCGACAGATCCATGTAGTTGATGATCTCGGCCGCCCGGGCACGCAGGCGATCCTCTTCGGCATCGACCGATGACAGGCCGAGCGCACTTGCAACGAAGCCTGCATCCGACCGGCTGTGTGCACCGATCATGACGTTGCGCTCGACGCTCATGGTCTTGAACATCGCCAGGTTCTGGAAGGTGCGGCCGATCCCGAGCTTGGAGATCTGGTTGGCCTGCATCGCCGTGACCGACTTCCCCTCATAGAGGATGTCGCCGCTCTGATAGGAGTAGAGCCTGCTCAGGCAGTTGAAGAGCGTTGTCTTGCCGGCACCGTTGGGGCCGATCAGACCGCAGACACCACCCTTGGGAACATCGAAGGTCACGCCGTCGAGGGCGACGATGCCCCCGAATCTGACCGTGACGCCCTGCACGCTGAGCAGGGCTGATTTGCCATCGACCATCTGTCTCCGTCCACCTGAAAATGACTTGCGCAGCCCTATGTGACACCGGGTTTACCACGCGGAAGGTGAGCTTATAAGCTGGAACCGGTGCCGCTGGCAAGCGGCTTCGGTGAACCAAAGGGTTAAACCCGAAGGCAGTACACCGAGATCCATTCGCAGCACGCAAAAATGCTGCGCCGCCACATTCACGTTCGTATGTCTTCTCGACGCGAAGCGGCACGCTGAATTGCATCAGGAATCCGCCGAGACCCGCACCACAGGCGACTCTTGAGCCGCGCGCGTCAGCGGGACTCGAAGGTGTCACCCGGGCTCAGGACAGCCCGTGGCCCGTCGCCCGACAGCCACACCGCGGCCTGAGCATCATTGCGCAGCGTTGCCCGCCAGAACGCCAGGCTCAATCCACCGGCAACCCGAAGCACATGGGCATCAGCCTGCTGGCGGGCGGCTCTTGGCGAGCCGCCGTTGAAAACCATGTGATCTCCCTCGGCAAACCACAACAACCAGGCTTTGCCGGGAGGCAGCCGTTCGTACACCGCCCGCCGCATGGCCGGTGTGACGCCGGTGAGCGCGCCGCCGTCGTCAAGGGCACCGGTGACCACCATGAAGGGCAGGGTGATCGCGGCAACCGAGGTCTCATCCGCGCCGCGGATCGCCGGACTGAAGGCAAGTGCGGCACTGATTCTCGGCTCGCGCAGGGGCGAGGCGGGTGTTGCCAAGCCCGGCTGAATCGCCGCTGACGGCCAGACCAGCCGCCCCTGGCCCGCCACAACCTGCGTTGTCTGCGCGCCGAAAGAGTGACCGGACATGCCGACCCGAGTCATGTCGAGACAGGCCAGACGCGGATCGCGGGCCTGGCGCCCGGCCAGCCAGTCGAGGACCGCGGCGACGTCACGCGCCCTCAGGATGGCCTGCTCGGGGGTCATGCCCAGGCGCAGCCTCGCGGGGTCGAAGGTCCCCGGCCCGGTCCGCCAGAGTGATTCATCGCTGCCGGGATGCTGAAGATGGATGACGATGAAACCATGCGAGGCCCAGTGCTCACCCCAGCGGGCCCCGCCCGCCCGAGATCCTCCCAACCCGTGCGAAAACAGAATGACCGGACGCGGTGTCGCAGCGGCGCAGGGCGCAGGCACGCGCAGGCGCAAAGGCAGCGTCCGGCCGCCTGGCCCGTCGATGAGGTCGTCATCGAAGCGCTCAAGCGCGAAGGGGCCGGGGTCGAACAGACCGGCATCGCCGGACAGGGCCACCGGCTGGGACCGGCTCGCACAGGGCCATACCAGGAGCGAAAACAGCAGCCCATAAAAGAGCCAGATCGATGCGGCCTGAACTGGCCGCCTCAACCGCGCCGCCCCACCAAGGGCAAAAAGGGCGCGATGCGGGAAAAAAGACAATCGGGACGACGCAGTCATGGTCAGCAAAAGAAGAAACGAGAGTCGACTCGTCAAGTCTATCAACCTGGGTCGACAACCGGGCTTGGGTGGCGTCTGCTGGCTGCAGGCAACGCCCAGGGGGCCTGCGTCGCAATGTGCCGACGGCGGCGCACCGCCGGCACGCCAACTCTGGCCGTTCATCCTTGCCGTGCTCTCAGGCTGTGTCACAAGCCTTCCGGCGGCTGCAAACTGCCTGCATGAAGATCCGTTCAAAAGTCCGGGCCTGGTCATGAGCCTCGCCGGAAGCACTGCCACCGCCGAGAACGTCGTCCTGTCGGGGATGGCGCGCGCGCTGGTGCAGCATCAGCTGCTGTCGCTGGATAAAGCGGTCGAGATCCAGAAGAAAGCCGACGCCGCCAAGGGCAAGTTCATCGATGAACTGGTGAGCAACGGTGGTCTGTCGGCCATCCGCCTGGCGCGCTTTGCCGCCGATACCTTCGGTCTGCCACTGATGGACCTGGCGGCCCTGGATGCCCTGTCGATCGCTCCCGAGCTCATCGATCGCAAGCTGGTCGCCGAGAGCCGAATCATCCCGCTGGTCAAGCGCGGCAACCGGCTGACGGTGGTCCTGTCGGATCCGACCGACCTGCAAGCCATCGACCGGGTCAAGTTCCAGGCTCAGGCAAGCGTCGATCCGGTCATCGTCGAGCACGACAAGCTGCTCAAAGCCATCGAGAGTCTGGGGCAGTCAGCCAGCCAGAAGATGTCCGAGATGGTCAGCGATTCGCTGGACAGCGATCTGGCCACGGTCGAATCCGAGATGCCGGCGCCGGCCGAAGACAACGGCGAGGTCGACGATGCGCCG